>CAYUNL010000185.1:0-5912 GCA_964446055.1 uncultured Alphaproteobacteria bacterium
TTGATGGCCAGAAGATCGCGCCATGCCTCGCGTTTGAGCGCCGATTGGCGCAGCAGATAGGCGGGGTGGTAGATGGCCATCGTGTCGATGGTCTGGCCACTCGTCTCATCGCGATAAACCAGCCAGCGACCCCGCAGCTTGGTGATTCCCTCGGTGGTACCGAGCAGCGCAGTCGCGGCGGTCCCGCCGACCAACACCAGGACGCGGGGTCCCACGAGAGCGATGTGGCGGTTGACAAAGGGCACGAAGGCGGTCGTTTCGGCAGCGGTCGGCTTGCGGTTCTCGGGCGGCCGCCAGGGCAGGATATTGGTGATATAGGCGGAGCGCCGGTCGAGTCCGATGGCGGCGATCATGCGGTCGAGGAGCTGACCCGAAACCCCGACGAACGGCAGGCCCTGCCGGTCCTCATCGGCGCCCGGCGCCTCGCCGATGAACATGATGGTGGCGTCGGGGTTGCCGTCGCCGAAGACGAGATTGGTCGCACTCTCCTTGAGCGCGCCGCCCTCAAAACGCGCCATCGCGTCACGTAGTTCTTCGAGGCTGGCGCAGTCCTTGGCCATCGACTGTGCGGAAGCCGGGGCAACGGAGGGTGGGGCCGGACTATCCGGCGTGACCGATTCCGCGATGGGTTGCGGGGCGGCCTGGGCGAAGCGGTCCTGCGGAGTCTCGGAGATCGCTTCGTCGGCGCCGGCCTCGACCAACCAGCGCAAGGTCGCCAGCGCGGCGGCGCGTTCGTTCATGGCGCGAGTCTTAGAGGCCGGGCGCGCACAAGGCGTCCCACTTCGACCAATCGAAGGCCCTTCGCCCGAACATATCAACCTCGCTGGCGCGCAACGACTTGGGCGCATAACGCTCGATCGCAAGGCCCACGTCGGTGCGCACCGCGTCCCTCACGCGGCCGTCACGTATCGCGGCCACGGCGGCGCCCAGCACCTTGACCTCGCGTTCGTACAGAAAGTTCCTGGCCATATTCATCCTCCTCGCTCGCGGCGCCAGAATAGCACGGCCACGCAGACGGCCCGCCATTGACCGCCTCGCCGGCATGAGGGCATAACGCGGAGGAACGGCGGGATGGCGCGAGGGGGCGAATGACGATGAGCGAAGTGGCGCGCGAAGCGATGGACTATGACGTGGTCATCGTTGGCGCCGGCCCGGCGGGATTGTCGGCGGCCATCCGGCTCCGCCAGTTAGCGGCCGAGGCCGAGCGCGACCTGAGCGTCTGCGTGGTGGAAAAAGGCGCCGCGGTCGGCGACCATATCCTCTCGGGCGCCGTCTTGGAGCCGCGCGCGCTCGACGAGCTGATCCCCGACTGGAAGCAACGCGAAGCGCCGGTACGCACCGAGGTGCAGGACGACCGCTTTTTGTTCCTGACCGCGGCCAACGCGGTGCGGCTGCCCGGATTCGCGCTCCCGCGCGACCTCAAGAACCACGGCAACTACATCATCAGCCTCGGAAACCTGTGCCGCTGGCTGGCGACACAGGCCGAGGCGCTGGGGGTCGAGATCTATCCCGGATTCGCCGCCGCTTCGGCGCTTTGCGGTGAGGACGGGGTGGTGCGCGGCGTCGTCACCGGCGACAAAGGCCTGGCCCGCGACGGCAGCCACAAGGCCGCATTCGAGCCCGGCATCGAGCTTCGCGCCAAGTACACGCTGTTCGCCGAAGGTTGCCGGGGTTCGATCTCGAAGACCCTTTACGGCCGCTTCGACCTCGGCGCCGAGTCCGACCCCCAGACCTACGGCCTCGGCATCAAGGAACTGTGGCGTGTCGACTCCGCGCAGCACCAGCCCGGATTGGTCGTGCACACCGCGGGCTGGCCGATGGACATGCGGACCTACGGCGGCTCGTTCCTCTACCATCTCGAGGACTCTCAAGTCGCGGTCGGCTTTGTCGTCGCCCTCGACTACCGTAACCCCCACCTCAGCCCGTTCGATGAGTTTCAGCGCTTCAAGACCCACCCGGCCGTGCGGCCCACCTTCGAAGGCGGCGAGCGTCTGGCCTACGGGGCGCGCGCCATCAACGAGGGCGGCCTGCAGTCGATCCCAAAGCTGGTGTTCCCCGGCGGCGCGCTGATCGGCTGTTCCGCCGGCTTCCTGAACGTGGCCAAGATCAAGGGAACGCACACCGCAATGAAGTCGGGCATGCTGGCGGCCGAGGCCGCGTATGCGGCGATCGCCGAGGGCCGCGAGGCTGACGAATTGGCGGCGTACCCTGATGCGCTGGCTCGATCTTGGGTTCACGCCGAGCTCAGCCGGGTCCGCAACTTCCGCCCCGGCTTTCGCTTCGGGCTGGTCGCCGGGACACTCAACGGCGCCCTCGAGCTGACGGCGCTGCGCGGCCGCGCGCCATGGACCCGGCACCACGGCCCCGACCACACCCGGCTCAAGCCCGCAGGCAAGAGCCGAGGTATCGAGTATCCGAAACCCGACGGGGTGATCTCCTTCGACCGCACCTCGTCGGCCTACCTCGCCAACACCAGCCACGACGAGGACCAGCCGGTACACCTTCAGCTCCGTCGCCCCGAGACCGCGATCGACCACAACCTGGCGCTTTACGACGCACCCGAGCAGCGTTACTGCCCGGCCGGCGTTTACGAGATCCTTCACGATGAGGGCGGAACGCCGCGGCTGCAGATCAATACAGCGAACTGTGTCCACTGCAAGACCTGCGACATCAAGGATCCGACCCAGAATATCGACTGGGTGACTCCGGAGGGCGGCTCGGGCCCGAACTACCCGAACATGTGAGCCGCTCCAGACCGGCGCGGGCGACACGGGTTCGTGATTGGAGTTGATGGTGCCCGGACTTGGCGCCCCGGCCGAGCTTCACCAGCTTCTAGGCACGCGCCCGGAACGGAGGGCGTCACAGGAGCTGGAGGATCGCATGAGACGATTGGCGAGCACTTCGACACCGCTGCGGCGCCGCGGACGAGCGGGCCCGAAGTTCGGCCCTTCGTCGACACCTACTTCGAGGAGCTAGACCGCTACGGCGACTGAAAGCGTACCCGATGCCAGGTCCGCCGCCGCGGTGCTCAGGCGCCGCGGCGGCGGAGACAGAGCTCTCCCGCGGCGACTGGCTCGATGAGGACCCTGGTCCACGGCTGCTAGCTCGCCACCGTTCCCGTTTTTGTTTGGCCCCAAAAAGCGAAGCGCGGGAGCCGCTGACAGGCGGACCCTATTCGATATACTCTGGCGTGTGGCCGCCACCGCGGCGGAGGGTAGGATGTCCGAAATCTCGCGCCCAGGGTGCGGACGGCGCCGCCAAGGCGTGCTCGCGGGTGCCGCCATAGGCGCCGCGCTCGCGCTCGCCGGTTGCGGAGGCGCGACGGAGAACTCGGTCCGCACGAGCGACGCCGAATCGCCGGCGTCCTCGGGCTACCTGGAGATCGGAGCCGGCGAGCGAGGGAGTTCGACGCTCGGCACCTTCCTCGCCGCCCGGCAGGCGCGGCGGGACGGTGACTTCGCGCCGGCCGTGGACTACTTCGAGGCAGCGCTCGAAAGCGATCCCGATGACCCTGAATTGCTCAGCGCCACCCTCCACGTGGTCCTCGCGGACGGGCGCATCGAACGCGCCAACCGGCTCGCCGGGCGACTTACCCGGATCGAGCCCGGCGACGGATTGGGGCGGCTGGTACGTGCGGTGGATCGGGCGACGACCAACGACTATCGCAGCGCCAGGCGCGAGCTCGGGAAGGCAGACGAGGCGGGGCTGAACCGACTCGTCGGGCCGCTGGTCAAAGCCTGGATACTGGCCGAGTTGGATCAGCGGGAAGAGGCCGAGGAGGTGCTTCGGACGCTTGGCGAGAATGCCGCGCTGAGCCCGTTCGTCAGCTATCACCGAGCGTTGATCCGCGACTTTATGGGGGACGATGCCGGGGCCCGGGAGGCCTATGTCGAGACGATAGAGATCACCGGCGGCGAATCGATTCGCGCGGTCGAAGCGAGCGCCAGCTTTCTCGCCCGGTCGGACAGCACGAGCGAGGCGGCGGACCTCTATCGCGGCTACCTTGTGGTCGATCCCGGCAATCCGGTGATCGAGGCGGCGCTCGAAGCGCTCGAGCGGGGCGAGCCCGTCGCGCTGGTGCGGGACGCCAGCGACGGTCTGGCGGAGGTCTTCTACAACGCCGCCATCGAGCTTGCCCGCGAGGGCACGATCGAAGAGCCGATGATGTACCTTCAGCTAGGCCTCTCGCTACGCCCCGACTTTCCCCCCGCGCATTCCCTGATGGCCGGCTTGTACGAGCGCGTCGACCGCCTGGAAGCGGCGATCACCGCCGACAGCCAGATCGAAATCTCCTCGGCCTACGGATGGGACGCGCGAAGACGCATCGCGTCCAACCTCGACCGGCTGGACCGGGTCGAGGAATCGCGGGCGATCTTGGAGGACATGGCCGAAGAGCGGCCGGAGCGGACCGACGTGCTGGTCGACCTCGGCGACTTGATGCGGGTTCGTGAACGCTGGGAAGAGGCGGTTTCGGCCTATGACCGCGCGCTGGCGCGGGTCAGCAAATTGACGGAGGCTGACTGGGCGCTGCTCTATACCCGCGGCATCGCGCTCGAGCGCGCCGACCAGTGGGACCGCGCCGAACTCGATTTCCTAAGGGCGCTGGAGCTGCATCCCGACCAGCCGCTGGTTCTCAACTATCTCGGCTACACCTGGATCGAGCAGGGTCAGCGCTATGACGAGGCGCTTGGCATGCTCAAGAAGGCGGTGGAGTTGCGCCCACGCGACGGCTACATCGCCGACAGCCTGGGCTGGGTCTACTACCGTCTCGGCGATTACGACGGTGCCGTCCGCTGGCTCGAGCGCGCGATCAGCCTGCAACCGGACGATCCCATCATCAACGACCACCTGGGTGACGTGTACTGGCGGGTCGGGCGTATCGACGAGGCACAGTTCCAATGGCAGCGCGCGCTGTCCTTCGAGCCGGAGGCCGAGGACGCCACCAGGATCGGCGCCAAGCTCGCAGGCGGCCTGTCCGAGAGCACTTCCAGCGTCAACCCGTGAGCGGCTGAGGTGGCGCCGCCGGGGCACGGCGCGGCGCCGTGACTCTGCCGCGTGGCCGTCAGCGCCCTTATCGCTGGTCGTTTGGCGGTTCGGGATCGACCTCGCGGAATTCACCGTCGATCGTCTTGGTGTGTCGCCGCTCGTCCGGGCCGGTGCTCCCCTGCATCCCCAGTGGGCCAAACCGCCGCGCCACAAGTGCCCGCAGCCCCGCTCGGACACCCGGAACAAACAGCATGAACCCGGCGCCGTCGGTGACGAAACCGGGTGTCAACAGGAGCGCGCCGGCGAACAGCAAGAAGACCCCGTCGATGACCTCCCTGATCGGCATTTCATTGCGCGCCAGCGCCTCGCGCGCGCGCGCCAGTGTCGCGAGCCCCTGAAGCCTTAGCAACACGCCGCCAGCGATCGCGGTCGCCACCACGACCGCGAGAGTGGGCCACAGGCCGATAGCGCCGCCGACCTCGACGAAGACGGCAATCTCGACGATCGGGACGATCAGCAGCGCCGCGAGGACGTAGACGAACACGCTTTCCCTCCTTTGCCGCACCGCCGCCGCCAAGGTATCCGAGCGGGCCCGCTGGACCCTGGCGGCACAACCCGCTAGTCTATCGTTACGAGGGCCCGCAGGCCGCAGGCCAAGGCGGCCGGGAGCGCAATTATGGACGGCTTCCAGTTCGTCGACATCATTATTTTCGCCTTGTTGGCGGGCTTCATCATCTTGCGTTTGCGCGGTGTCTTGGGTCGCCGCACCGGGCAGGAACGTCGCCCGCTCTCGCCGTTCTCGAAGCGCCAAGCGCCGACGGCCGATGACAACGTCGTCCCGCTTCCCGATCGGACGACGGCACCGGCCTCACCAGACGAGCCCTTCGACGATGGTGAAGAGCCTCCGGAAGCGGCGGTCGCCGAGC
>CAYUNL010000186.1:0-5491 GCA_964446055.1 uncultured Alphaproteobacteria bacterium
AGGCACACACCGCCTCGCCGTCCATCACGACGGCATCGGTATTGGTCCCGCCGACATCGATCCCTATGCGCATCGCCATTCCATCCCAAGCGATCCGGGATGGTGTATAGATTTCAACCCGATTGCTAGCAAGGGGGAGGTCCGCCGGATTCGCGATATCGCGCTGAAGCGGGTGTACGAGGCGCCGTCCAAAGGCGACGGGGTGCGGGTTCTGGTCGAGCGGCTGTGGCCGCGCGGGGTTTCAAAGGAAGCGGCATCCATTTCCGGTTGGCTCAAGGAGATCGCGCCGAGGCCGAGTTCCGCCGGTGGTACGGGCACCGGCCCGAGTGTTCGGCGCGCTCGAGGCGCCTGCCGTCGACGGTTCGGTGACGCTGGTGTTCGCGGCGCGCGACGTCAAGCACAGCGGCGCGGCGGCGCTCAGGCGCTATCTTCTGGAGCGGCCGGAGTAGCGTCGCGCCGCGGTCCGTCGCCGCTGGCCGCCCCGGCGCGCTCGCGCTTGGCGGGGAGCGGCACGAGCTTGAGGCGCAGTTCGCGGAGCTGGGCGTCGGTGGCCGGAGCCGGCGCACCCATCAGCAAATCTTCGGCCTGTTGATTCATGGGAAAGGCGATGACCTCGCGGATGTTGGGCTCGCCCGCCAAGAGCATGACGATGCGGTCGAGGCCGGGCGCGATGCCGCCGTGTGGCGGCGCGCCGTAGGAGAGCGCGCGCAGCATGCCGCCGAAACGGGTCTCGACCTCACCCCGATCGTAGCCGGCGATTTCGAAAGCCTTGATCATGATCTCGGGCTGGTGGTTACGAATGGCGCCGCTCGAAAGCTCGACCCCGTTGCACACGATGTCGTACTGGTAGCCGAGGATCTCGGCCGGTTCCATGGTCTCGAGCGCGTGCAGGCCGCCCTGGGGCATGGAGAAGGGGTTGTGGCTGAACTCGAAGGCGCGGGTCTCGGCGTTCCACTCGTACATCGGATAATCGACGATCCAGCAGAATTCGAAGCCCCTGGTATCGGTTAGGCCGAGAGCTTCGCCGAGCCGGGTACGTGCGAGCCCGGCGAGGTTCGCGGCCCCGGCTGGCGTATCGCAGGCGAAGAATACTGCGTCGCCGTCACCGAGCGAGGTCACCGCTTTGAGCTTTGCGAGGCGGTCTGGCCCAAGGAACTTGGCGATCGGCCCCTTGCCCGCCCCGTCCTCGAAGATCACGTAGCCGAGGCCGGGCGCACCCTCGGCGCGCGCCCACTCGTTCATCTTGTCGAAGAAGGCCCGCGGCTGGCTCGAGGCGCCCGGTGCCGGGATGGCACGCACGACACCGCCCTTGGCGACGGCGCCGGCGAAGATCTTGAAATCGCCGCCCGCGAAAACCTCGGTGGCCTCGGCAATCCGGAGCGGGTTGCGCAGATCGGGCTTGTCGGTCCCAAAGCGCAGCATGGCATCTGCGTAGGCGATGCGGCGGAAGGGTGGCGGCGACACCGGCATCTCGGTGAATTCGTCGAATACCCCGTGCATGACCGGCTCGATCGCGGCAAAGACGTCGTCTTGCTCGACGAAGGCCATCTCGACATCGAGCTGGTAGAACTCGCCGGGCGAGCGATCGGCGCGCGCATCCTCGTCGCGGAAGCACGGCGCGATCTGGAAGTATCGGTCGAAGCCGCCGATCATCAGCAGCTGCTTGAACTGCTGCGGCGCCTGGGGCAAGGCGTAGAACTTGCCGGGATTGAGCCGGCTCGGCACCAGGAAATCGCGCGCGCCCTCGGGCGAGGACGCGGTCAGGATCGGGGTCTGGAACTCGGTGAAGCCGGCCTCGATCATGCGCCGCCGAATGCTGGCGATTATCGCCGAGCGCAAGCGGATGTTGCGGTGCAGCGCCTCGCGCCTGAGGTCGAGGAAGCGGTAGCGCAGCCGCGTATCCTCGGGGTAATCGGGCGAGCCGAACACCGGCAGGGGCAGCTCGGCCGCGGCCGCGCGCACCTCGACCTCGGCGATGCGCAGCTCCACCCGGCCGGTGGCGAGTTCGGGGTTGACGGTCTCGGAGCTTCGGGCGACGAGCGTGCCGGTGAACGTGATGACGCTTTCGGGATTCAGGCCATCGACCGCGGCGAAGGCCGCGTCGGCGACGTCGACGACACATTGGGTAAGGCCGTAGTCGTCGCGCAAATCGACGAACAACAGGTTGCCATGATCGCGCTTGCGATGCACCCAGCCGGACAGCCGCACGGCTTGGCCGACGTGGCTTCCGCGGAGCTCGCCGCAGGTATGGGTGCGATAGGCGTGCATGGGTGCAACCTCGACTGAGCCTCGTGATCTGTCAAGCCGGGGCGCGAGGTGCGGAGACGGTGGCGGCGAGTTGGTGTATAGCTCCGAGCCCATGGACGTGATCGCCGAGACCGACCAACTGGCCGCGCTATGCGATCGCCTGAGCGCCGCCCCCTTTGTCGCCGTCGATACCGAGTTCATGCGCGAGCGCACGTACTGGCCGAAGCTCTGCCTGGTGCAGGTCGCGGGCGGCGAGGACGCGGCCATCATTGATCCGCTGATCGGCAATCTCGACCTCGGCCCGTTCCTCGCGCTGATGGCGGCGCCGCGCGTGCTCAAGGTCTTTCACGCCGCCCGCCAGGACATCGAGATATTCTTCCGCCTGACCGGCGCGGTGCCGGCGCCGCTGTTCGATACCCAGATCGCGGCCATGGTGTGCGGTTTCGGCGACGCCGCCGCCTACGAAACCCTGGTCGCCAAGCTGGCGCGCGCGAGCCTCGACAAGGCCTCGCGATTCACCGACTGGGCGCACCGGCCGTTGAGCGAGCGTCAGCTTCGCTATGCGCTCGACGACGTGGTGCATCTGATGACGGTCTACGAGAAGCTTGCCCGAGGGCTCGAGGAAAACGGCCGCGCCGGCTGGTTGGACGAGGAGATGGCGGGCCTGAGCGAGCCTTCGATTTACGCGGCCGATCCCGAGGAGGCGTGGCGGCGGATCAAGATACGGGGCTCCAATCCACGGGTTCTTGGCGTCTTGCGCGAGGTCGCGGCGTGGCGCGAGGCCGAGGCGCAAGCGCGCGACATGCCACGCAACCACGTGCTTCGCGACCAGGCGCTGCTGGAGATCGCGACCCACCCGCCACGCGACGCGACGGCGCTGGCGCGGATTCGCGGACTGCCCCGCGGATTCGCCGAGCGCGCCCGCGGCGCGGCCCTGTTGAAGGCGGTAGCGCGGAGCCTGGCGATGCCCGAGGAAGCGTTGCCGCGGCGCGAGGGCCCCAAGTCCCTGCCCTCGCGGCTCGGGCCGCTGGTGCAGTTGCTGAAGGTGCTCTTGAAGGCCAAGGCCGAATCGCACGGCGTGGCGCAAAAGCTGTTGGCCAATACCGAGGAGCTGGAGCGCATCGCGGCCGAAGACGAGGCCGACGTGCCAGCGCTCAAGGGCTGGCGGCGCGAGCTGTTCGGCGACGACGCCCTGGCGCTCAAGCGCGGCACCCATGCCCTTGCGGTGGCCGACGGCGGCGTCGCGCTGGTGCCGATCGAGGCGGGGGCTGAGAAACGCCGCTGAAGCGGTGCGAACTTGACGTTATGTTCCGTTTATGTTCTGTTTGGTGGCAGGCTATTATGGGGAGGTGTCTGCGCCGAACATTCGAGGTCTTGTTTGCAGGACTGATGCGGCGGCAACCGCGGGGGCTGACCGCTGGCTTGGGCTTGGGCTTGGGCTTGGGCTTGGGCTTCGGCGCGGCCTGGGGCGCGCGGGTTGCGGGGCGGCGCGACCGCTTGGGCTGACCCACGGCTGGGGTTGAGTGCGGCAAGCGGCGACGGTGGCGGGGTTTGTTCCCGGCGCCGATCAGCCGGGGACGGTTTCGAGGCGCGGGGTGTGGCCCAGCGCTTGGGCGAGGGCTTCGAGGCGGCGGTTGACGAGTGCGGTGTCGAGCGCCGCGGCGGCACCGCGCAGGGTCAGCGTGAGCGTGTCGCCGGAGGTAGTGAGCGCGCAGCCGGCAAGGAGCGGCCCGGCGCCTCCGGTGATCGCGTAGCCCAGCCGCAGCGCGAGCCCGACCGCGGCGGCGCGGTCGGCGGCGGCGGCAAGGCGGTACGCCGCGGCGGCGTCCTTGGCAGCGCCGCCGTAGCGGGCGTGGAGCGCGAGCGCGATGGTGGCACGGCCGGCGTGATCCACCGCAAGCGTCGGCATGTTCATGATCCAGTGGAAGGCATCGGCGGCGCGCTTATCAGGATTGGCGGCCCAGGCGATGTCGCTGAGCAGGCAGGCGGCCCGGCGGAGCCTGGAGAAACGCGGATCGTCGGCGGCGAAAAGCCCTTCCATCCATCCATGGAAGGCGCCGGTGGATTCGGCGAAGCGGCCCTCGCGCAGGGCGATCTTTCGGCAGGCCACGATCAGCGGGTCATCGCGCCGCTCGGGCTCGGCCAGGCGCACTTGGAGCAATCCTTCGCGCAGACCATAGGCCGAGAAGACGACGTCGTCGGGTCGCGCCACCGCCAGCAAACGGCGCAGCGTGAGCGCGACCAGCGGCAGCGCCTCGCGACGGCGCGCCGGTACCGCCGCCATGCGGGAGAGCGATTCCGGGCCCAGGCGGGAGAGCGCCGCGGCGACACCGGCGAGTTCTTCACGGCGCAGCGTGTAGCGGTGGATGACGCGCAAGGGATAGCGGGTTTGCGCCATATGAACGCGGGCGAGCGAGCGCCAACCGCCGCCGACGAGGTAGAGCGTGCGCCCAGCAGCGGCGGCGAGCCAATCGACGGCGGCGAATTCGGCATCGATATACGCCACCGGGTCGGCCTCCTGTGCCGCGACGTGGAGCGGGCCCAGGGCGAGCGTGGCCGTGGCCCCGGCACGCGCGGCGCCGAGATCGACGAGTTCGAGGCTGCTGCCGCCGAGGTCGGCCATGACCCCGTCGGCCTCGGCGATGCCGGCGACCAGGCCGTGCGCCGACAGCCGCGCCTCTTCGGCGCCCGAGAGCACCCGCACCTCGAGGTCCGCGGCGCGCTCGGCGCGGACCACGAAGTCCGCACCCTCGGCGGCGTCGCGCACGGCGGCGGTGGCGACGGCCTCGATCGAGGCCGCGCCCATGGCGCGGGCGAGTGCGGCAAAGCGCTGGATGGCGGCGACGGCGCCGTCCACGGCCGCGGCGTCGAGGCGACCGGTGCGGGCAAGATCGGCGCCGAGGCCGCACAGGACCTTCTCGTTGTAGAGCGGGAACGGCGCCCGGTCGACGGCGTCGAAAACGACCAGGCGGACCGAATTGGAACCGATGTCGATGACCGCGGCGGGCCCCGCCGCGCCCGCGGCGCGCGGCACCGAGGCCGTCGCCAGCAGCTCAAGGCTTGGCGAAGACAAGCCGTGGAATGCGCGGGGCGCGGCGCAGCGATTCGCCGCGCCCCGAGAGGCTGGGGTTGGTCATGAAATACTCGTGCGCGCTGAAGGCGTCCGGTTCGGCCTCGAGCCGGTGGTAGAGGCCATCGGCGTCGAGCACCCATGACTGGCGCACGTCGTTGAGGCTGGCGAGCA
>CAYUNL010000186.1:5501-5885 GCA_964446055.1 uncultured Alphaproteobacteria bacterium
ATGATCTGATCCAGCACCTGACGATGAACGGTGGGATTCTCGATCGGCACCATGGTTTCGACCCGCCAGTCGAAGTTGCGCGGCATCCAATCGGCCGAGGTAATGAGGACCTTGGCGCGTTCGTCAGGCAGGCCGTGGCCGGCGCCGAAACAAACGATGCGGCCGTGCTCGAGAAAGCGGCCGATGATGCTCTTGACGCGGATGTTTTCAGACAGGCCCGCCACCTCGGGCCGCAGGCAGCACACGCCTCGGACCACGAGGTCGATCTCCACCCCGGCCTGGGAGGCGCGATACAGCGCATCGATGGTCTCGGGATCGACGAGCGCGTTCAGCTTGGCCCAGATGGCCGCCGGCCTGCCGGCGCGGGCGTGCGCGATCTCGTCC
>CAYUNL010000187.1:0-5859 GCA_964446055.1 uncultured Alphaproteobacteria bacterium
GACCAGCCCTCGGGCAACTGCTCCCAGCCCTCGAGCACTTCGTACTCGACCTTGTGTTCACCCAGCGCCATGTCGATTCGCCTCCCCTTCGCCATCGCCGCGCCCAAGCTTGGCGGTCGGCGCGCGGCCGTTCAAGCGCGCCTTGCCCGCGCGCCCCGCCGTCTGGATCATGTCAGCATGGCCCGGGCGCGGGCATCGGCGTCGCGCCAGTTCGCCAACAGCCGGCGAACGATGACGCGCATGAGATAAAGTCCGAAGCGCGGGTTCTGCAGATACAACTGGATCATCACGTCGTTGGGCAGCGTCAACAGCTCGCAGTCGGTTTCGCAGATCGCGGTACAGGTCCGCCGGTTCTCGGGCGTGAAAACCCCGACCTCGCCCAGGACCTCGCCGGCGCCGATGCGGGTCTCGATCTCTTCGAGCAAGATGGTGCCGCTGCGAACCACGATCATACCCTCCGGCGCCTCGCCCTTGCGGAACAGAACGCGGCCCGCCGGGGCGCGCGCCCGGTCCATGAACGTGTACAGCGGGGCCAACGCCTCGCTTCCGGGTGCGGCCTCTTTGATGTCGCGGATCAATCGCATCATCTGCACCAGGCGCAGCGTGTTGAGCGGCACCAGCAAGGCGTGTAGCACCAGCGTCGGGTAGCTCCCCGCCAGCAGGCCGAACGCCAGAAAGCCGACGTTGCCGGCGATCACCGCAAGCCGCAACGAGATCATGGTCTTGCGCTGCATCCCCCATAGCGTGACCACTCCGCCCAGGTAGCCGATCACGTCGACCCACGGGACTCCCCCCTCTATGCCTGGCATCGCACCGCCTCCTTGGGCCGGGCCAATTGGCTCGCGCGGGCGAGAGAATACGCCAAAGCGCGTTCAATCACGCGCCCGCGAATCCGGTTTTACGATGAATGCGCTACGAGCGCGGTGGAGCCAAGTCGCTTGGTCTACGCGCCGGTGTCGTCGTCCTCGTCGGTTCCGCCTTCGGCGGCGTCCGTGCCATCGGTTCCATCACCGCCACCCTCGCCGCCGTCTGCCGTCCCGCCATCGTCGGTGCCATCGCCGCCGTCGTCACTACCATCGCCGCCGTCCGTCCCGTCGCCAGCGCCGTCGCCGCCGTCGGCCACGCCGCCATCGTCGCTACCATCGCCGTCATCACTGCCGTCATCACCGCCGTCGCCGCTGTCCGACCCATCGCCGTCGCCGCCATCGCCAGGATCGTCGTCTATCTCGATTCCGAGCCGCTCGTTCACGGCCGCGACCACGTTCTCGTCGACCGGCTTGTTCGAAATCTCCGACACGATTGCCGCGGCCTCGGCCTCGCTGGCGCCACCCTCGATCGCCGCCTCGTAGGTCGCGATCTGGCCGACCGTCGAGTTGGGCGAGGCATTGGCGCGCGCGGTGTCACTTGCGTTGGCGGCGTTGAGCCGGCCGAGCTGCGCCTGGCCTCCGGAATCGCCGGCGCTCGATGCGCCGACACTCGCCGCGCCGCCTGGCCCGCCCGAGCCACCCGCGCTGGCAACCGCCACACCGCTGCCCGTCGAGCCGCCGCCAGAGGAACCACCGCCGCCGTTGCCGCCACTATTGCTATTGCCATTGCCGCCGCCGGCATTGGCGCTTTGCCCGCCACCGCCGTTTCCGTTGCCGCCGCCCTGCGAGTTACCTTGGCCACCGGCGTTGCTTTGACCGGACTTGCCCTGCGCCGCGGCCTCGTTGAAACCGACTTCGCCATCGTCGGGGCGGAACTCGATGGGCAGTGCAACCAGGGATAGTGCAAGGACGCTGGCGGAAACCAGCATCGCAGGACGGGTCGACATACGGCTCATGGCGCGTCCTCCGTTCCCGTAGACTTAGGGTTCGAGGCCATTTCGATCAACCACCGTCGCGGCCAAATCACCGCACATGTGACGGCGGTCACAGTCCCTTGCCAGGGCGGTTTGAGGGCACCGGCCGGCAGAATCCGATTAAATATTTATTAAAGTTATACTTTGGCAAGTACGGTAATTAACAAAAATACAATACTCGTAAACAAGTAATTAATACAAAAATCGGCAAGAACTTCTCCTATCGTACGCAATAGTTGCCTCGCCATCGGGCGGTGCCCTGGATTTGGCCCTGGCGCTGGAACCGGTTTGTCCAGTGGTTTCAAGCGGTTCCGGCATCGTCCGCGGCTTGGCCCGGCGATTGCGAAATTCGGCGAGCAATCCACGACCGATCCCGGTCCAGCCCGGCACCGCAGCCGGCATCGTCACAGAAGGAGCGACGTCATGAGTTTGTTTGGCGCCTTGTTTTCGGGGGTAAGCGGCTTGGCCGCGCAGAGCCAGGCCTTGGGCATCATCGCCGACAACATCACCAACGTGAACACCACTGCTTTCAAGCGGACGTCCAGCGAGTTCTCGTCGCTGGTGACCGGCTCGCGCACCGCGAGGTCGTTTGCGCCGGGCGGGGTCCAGCCGTCGGTCCGCCAGCTCGTCGACACCCAGGGGCTGTTGCAGGTCTCGAACTCGCCGACCGACCTCGCGATCAACGGCGCCGGCTTCTTCGTGGTCTCCGACATCGCCGTGCCGACATCGACGACCGGACAGTTCTCGTTCACCCGCGCCGGCTCGTTCGTGCCCGACAAGGACGGCAATCTCAAGAACGCCGCCGATCTCTTCCTGCGCGGCTACGAGGTCACCGACCCGACCAAGGGCACCATCACCTCCGACCGCACCAACCTGTTGGCGACCAAGACGGTGAACGTCACCGACTTCAACGGCACCGCGCAGAAGACCACCACCGTCAAGCTCCAGGCCAACCTGCAATCGACCCAGGCCATCTCCTCGCAGGAAGCCACGTACAACCCCGCGGTGAGCGCCAACAACATGGCCTCGGGCAACGTGACGCCAGACTTCAAACGCTCGGTCCAGATCTTCGATTCGCAAGGTGGATCGCGCACGCTGACCTTCGCCTTCCTCAAGGACGCCGCCGCCGTCAATCAGTGGAACACCGAGGTCTACATCGAGCCCGCGACCGACATCACCCCCGTGGCGCCACTGCTCGACGGCCAGATCTCGGTCGGCTTGACCAAGTTCAACGCCGACGGTTCGATCAACATCGCCGGCACCACGGTCACCCTCACCAGCGTCAACATTCCCTTTGGCGGCACCACCGGGCTCGGCATCACCACGCCCCAGGCCATCGCCATCAGCTTCGGGACGACCGCCAAGACCGACGGTCTGACCCAGTTCGCCGGGGCCTCCGAACTCGTCGGCACCGATGTCGACGGGGCGCTCTTCGGCAAGCTCAACAACGTCACGGTCAACGACCTCGGCGTGGTGACCGCGAACTTCTCCAACGGCTTGCAGCAAGACATCTTCAAGCTGCCGATCGCCACCTTCTCGAACCCCAACGGGCTGGTGCAGAAGAATGGAACGGCGTTCCTGTCGAGCAACGCCTCGGGCGACTTCACCCTGCAGCTCGCGGGCGAAAGCGGCGCCGGCAAGGTCGCGCCGTCCTCGCTCGAGGTATCCTCGGTCGATCTGGCCGAGGAGTTCACCGACATGATCGTGACCCAGCGCGCCTTCAGCGCCGCCGGCAAGATCATCACCACCACCGAGGACATGCTCGACGAGCTGGTCAGGCTCAAGCGCTAGTAACCCGCGGGCCCGGCCGCGTGGCCGGGCCAGCGAGGCCGCCGGTCGGCATGGTTCAAGCTGCGGCGGCGCCACTCAACCTTCGACGATCGGCTGCGAGAGAATCCACAGGCTGGTCATCGTATAGCCCACCATCAGGACCAGCATGGGGTATTGGCTCAAGGTGGCCATCTGGCGGTCGGCGAATGCCCGGATCGCCATCACGTGCGCCACGTAGACGCCCGCGACATGCCCGATCACGATCGCTACCACCGAGCTCAGCCAAACGAATCTGGCCCCGACGATGCCGATGTTGACCTGGTACTCAGTGGTGCCAAACAGATCCCAGCCAAGGCCGAAAGGGTCGGACGCCAAGGGGATGATGAGCTGCCCGAAAACCAACAGAACCGACAGGAAGTGAGCCAGGTGATAGGCGATCGCGATCGGCACCAACGAAAAGATGAAGAGTCGGGCCAGACCGAGGACCGAGGGGCGCTCGCCCAGCCCGATCGAGGCCACCAGGACGCGCTCCGACCCAGAATCCGGTTGCGCACTGCCGCGCCCGGCTCTGCCGGCCACGGCCAGCGACATGAGCTGGACGAAGATGGCATAGACGCCAAAGAACAGGACCGGCAGCACCACCAGCCCGACGCTCAGGATGACCGACTGGCTGTCGCCCAGCGCGGATATGATCGGCCGCAGATTTGGGTCCTCGAAGATCCGACGCGTGAAGCCCAACCACAGTGGGGTTTCGATCATTCCGTCGATGGTCACCGTTGAGAGGATCAACAGCGCGAACGCCATCACCGATAGCGGTACCGCTTTGTCGGTGAGGAGCCCCACCGCGTAGGGCCTCAGCTTCCACTCCCGGGCCCCGCTACCGCCCGCGCCCTCCAGCCGTCCTTCCAACGGCGCGAAGCGGGCGAACAAGCCGTAGATCGCGGTGAACGCCTCGCCGCGCCGCAGCCACTCCTCGCGCCCGAACAGATACATGCCCAGCCAGGTGATCGCGCTGTAGACGACGATAAGGGCGGCGATGCTCGATGGGTTGCCGCGGCTCGGCCAGACCAGTTCGGCCCAAGCGAAGACCAAGAAGAGCACCACCGCCGGCCAGGCGCCCAACGCCTCGGGAAGCACGATGCCGCGGGAGCGCGCGGCCGCTGGATCGCGGCGCCGAATCAGCGCTTCGAGCCAGATCGAGATCGATTTCCACGGATTGACCAAGGACCAGAGATCGCCGACCAGGGCGCTCACGAAGGCGAATCCGACCCACCAGATCACCCAGATCATGGTCGGGACGATGTTGTCGAAAGCGTTGTCCTGATTGCCGAAGAAACCCGCTGCCAGGATCAGCGCAAAAAGCGCGACCGAGAATGCTCGAACCGCAAAGACGACGGTATCCGAGGCGATCGCGCGGCCCAGCCGGAAGCGCAACAGGTCGAGGCGCGGATAGGGCCCCACACCATGGGCGCCGCCCACGAATAGGGCGACGATCAGGAAGGAGAGCGCGACCGCGGTCCCGGCGCCCACCAAGTAGAACCACAACGGCAACGGCAAGTCATAGCGCTCGGCGAAGGCGTGGGCATTGGCCGAGCGTGCGAACAGCACGACGGCCGAGGCGACCACGAGCGCCGCGCCGAACCGGGGAATGCTAGGTGCCACCGAGCCTGATTGGGGCGCGTTTCAATGGCTGGCGTTGCGCCAACCGTCGCGACACGCGCTAGTTGGGTTGCACTTCAAGATAGAGGACGGCTTGTTCGTCGTGGCTCCCGCCATGAAGCTCGACCGCGAAGCGGCCGGGGAAGGTGGCCTCGAACGACATGGTCGCGCTCGAGCCCGCGGCGATGTCCGCTTCAAGATTGTAGCCGTGCAGATGAACCTCCGCAGCGGCTTCCGAGCGCCAGTGTAGTTCGACGAACTGGCCTTGGTTGACGCGTACGACCCCCAATCCCCCAGAACGCTCCACGCCCTCGCCCGAGACCGATCCCCCGGAAATCGTAATCTCGACCCGTCGCGTCTCCTCGTCCTGCCCTAGGGCCGGTGGCGCCAGCCCGCAGGCAACCAGCAGCGCAACAGCCACAAGCGGCCCGACAGGCTGGCCGCGTTGGCCGCGCCATTTTCTCGCCTGTCGCGTCACCAACATGAGGTCCTCGCTTTGCTGGGACGAAGTGGGCGCCTTTGCCTCACCGGGAAACTGGTGCCCCTGGCCTGACTCGAACAGGCACGTCCCGAAGGACAACAGATTTTGA
>CAYUNL010000188.1:0-5842 GCA_964446055.1 uncultured Alphaproteobacteria bacterium
CTATAAGCGGAAACAGAAAACCCGGCTCAAATCCGAGTTCTTCAACAGCCTCGGGGCTAAGAGCAGACATCCGGTGTGAGCACGCCAAGCGTCCGGTTCTGACCCAAAGCGGACGTTGCTGCGAATAAGCTCGCCTCTGGCGCAAGGAACCTGGGCTGGCCGTGACGGTCGATCAGCAGCTTGGCGGCGCGCCCTTGACATGGATCAAGGACACTGCCTCTCGGCCGCCGCAACTTCGTCGGTTCTTCGGGAGGAAACGCTTCGCGCTCAGGGCGGTATCGAAAACCAGGCCTCGTTTCCCTTTGGGAGCCGCAGACGAGGTGGGCGTGGAACCAATCGGATGATCGATACCCTGGGAAAGGGCGGCGGCCACGTGCTGGCCGGCGGGCACGCCATTCAGCGCGACGTGCCGCCCGAAAATGTCGTCGCAATGTTCGATGCCGCCCGCACCCACCGCTACAAAGGAGCAGGACCATGAGCTGGACACACAGAGACCGCGTGCTGGCGGCGCTCAACCGCGAGGAGGCGGATCGGGTTGCGATCGACCTTGCCGGTACCCTCGCTACGACCATTACCCTGCCCGCCTACGAGAACTTGAAGCGGTATCTTGGTCTCGAACACGAAACCGTGGTCTCGTCGAGGACCCATCGGCTCGCGGACCCCGACGATGCCGTGCTCGCGCGGTTCGATGTCGATACCCGATACCTCGGCTTCGGCGTCGAGGAAAAAGAGAGCGACGAAAACAGGGTTATCGACGAATGGGGTGTGACCTGGGTCCAAACCCCAGATCACCACTACATGCCCGAGGACGGACCCTTCTTCGAAAAACCGCCCGACATCGCCGATCTCGACAGCCACGACTGGTTCGACCCCGGCACGTTGGATTATTTCCACGGCCTCAAGGAGCGTGCCGAGACGCTGAGGCGGGAGAGCGATCGCGCGATCATCCTCAGCCTCGGCCCCGGCCCCGTCCATCTCGGCCAGTGGCAGCGCGGCTTCGGAGACTGGCTAAAGGATCTGCGGCGGGCGCCCGAGTACGCGACTCGCATGATGGACCTCATCACCGAGCATTGGATCGGGATCGCCGAGGAGGCACTGGGCATCGCCGGCAAGAACGTGGATGTCGTGTTCCTAGGCGACGATCTATCCTCGCAGGCGGGACCGATGTTCAGTCCCGAGATCTACCGCGACCTGATCAAGCCGCGGCACAAGCGCATAATAGGGGCCATCAAAGCGTGCAGCGACGTCAAAATTATGTACCACAGCTGCGGCGCCATCCATCCCTTCTTCGACGACCTGATCGAGATTGGCGCCGATGCGATCAATCCGGTGCAGGTGAACGCCAAGGACATGGAGCCTGAGAAGCTCAAGGAGGAGTTCGGCGACCGGGTCGCATTTTGGGGCGGGATCGACACGCAGAAGCTGTTGCCGTTCGGAACCGCCGACGAGGTACGCGCCGAGACCCGCCGGATCATCGAGGTTCTCGGCAAGGGCGGCGGCTACGTCTTGAACAGCGTCCACAACATCCAGCCCGAGGTGCCGCCCGAGAACATCGTCGCCATGTTTGATAGCGCGCGCACACACCGATACGGAAAGGCGGAATAGGCGATCAATCACCGCTCCTCTAGCGGATTGCCTTGAGCTTTTATGTCGGGACGGCGCGGTGAGGGGAAGTTCGAAGAACCTGCTCATCGGGATGCGGTCTGCAGCAACTCCTCCACCGCCGCCTTGATCCGTAGCCAGACTGCCCGGCCTTCCATATCGCCCTGATCCATCAACTCATCGGCGCGAATGGCGGCATTGGGCGTTGTTGCAAAATCTCGGCCTGCGCCGCTGGTGTCCTCCCTGTTACCGCCTTGCTCTCATGGTTCCCGACCAGGTCGCCCAGATCTCCGGTGACCGGGCTTGTAGTCAAATCCGTAGCTGGCTGCCCCGCGCAGCGGCGAATCTGATCGGCCGCTTTCTCTGCGATCATGATCGTCGGGGCGTTCGTATTGCCCGATATCAAGCGCGGCATCGCCGAGGAGTCACAGACGCGCAGCCCGGTCAGTCCATGGACCCTGAGCTCCGGATCAACGACTGCGTTGGTATCGATGCCCATTTTGCAGGTCCCCACGGGGTGGTAGTCGGTCTTCGCGTGTTTGTGTGCGTAGGCGGCGATGTCATCGTCGGTCTGGCAGTCGGGGCCGGGCAGGCGCTCGGCCAGCACCGAGTCCTTGAACGCCGCCTGCATCATGATCTCGCGCGTCAAGCGGAAGCCGCGGATCGACATCTCCCGATCGTAGGGATCGCCCCAATAGTTTGGGTTAATCAACGGCGCCGCGGCCGGATCGGCGCTCTGCAGCTTTACCCAACCCCGCGCCCGCGGCCGCAGGAAGGCGGAATTCAAGGTCACGCCCGCATTCTTGAGCCTCTCGACGCCGGCTTCGAGGCCGGAGCCCAAGACGAAAATTAATTGGATGTCGGGCAAGCGCGCGTCCGGATCCGCGAACCAGAAGGCGCCGGCGTCGAGCATGTTCGAGGCCGCCGGTCCCTGCTTGTAGAGGATGTACTGCAGGCCGGCCCACACCATCATATGTGGCTTCGCATAGCGATCGTAGCTGTCATCGCCGGTAAGCTCGTTGACCACATAGAGATCCAGGTGATCCTGCAGGTTGCGCCCGACGCCGGGCAGGTCGTGGGCTACGGCGATTCCAAGGGCCTTGAGTTCGTCGGCCGGGCCGATGCCGGACAGCAGAAGCAGCTTAGGCGACCCGATCGCGCCGGCGGTGACCAACACTTCGCGCGCACATCGTGCCAGTTTCAAGGTTCGCGGCCGCCCCTTGGCATACTCGACGCCCACGGCGCGCCCGTTCTCGACGATGATCCGCGTGGCCGAGGCCTGCGTGATCAGGGTCAGGTTCGACCGCGACAGCGCGGGCCGCAAATAGGCCACGGCGGCGCTACAACGCCGCGCCTGCCGCTGGGTCATCTGGTAAAAGCCGCAGCCCTCCTGCCTGGCGCCATTGAAATCCGGGTTGAGGGGCAGGCCGGCCTGCTGGGCGGCCCGAAGGAAGACCTTCGAAATCGGCAGTGGGTTCACGGGGTCGGAGACACCAAGCGGCCCGCCGTTGCCGTGAAAAGCGTCGCTGAAACGTTCGTTGTCCTCGGCGCGCTTGAAGTAGGGAAGTGAATCCGCGTAGGACCAGCCGACGCAGCCCTCATTGTTGGCCCAGTCGTCGTAATCCTTGGCGTGACCGCGGATATAGATTTGGGCATTGATGGAACTGCCGCCGCCCAGCACCTTGCCCTGCGGATACAAGATGGCCCTGCGGCCGATGTGATCCTGGGGTACCGTCGAGTAGCCCCAGTTGGCGAGCGAGCCGGTCAGCTTGACAAACCCCGCCGGCACGTGGAAGTAGGGATGGCGGTCCGGCTTGCCGGCCTCCAACAGCAGCACGCGAACGTCCTTGTCCTCCGTCAGGCGGCTGGCGAGGACACACCCAGCCGGGCCACCGCCGGCGATAATGTAGTCGTACATTCCGTTCTCAAGCCGATGCAGCGGCGCCCCGGTCACGATGGCGACAGTAGGGGTCTTGACCACCGCTTCTCCTAGGCGATCCTTTGCTCGGTTTCCGGATCGAAGAATACCGCCTTGTCCATATTGAAGGAGCCTGGTCCACGGCCGCCGTATGATCCGTTCGTACGCGCATTGAGCCCCCTGTTTTCGTTACCGGGTCATCGATTCCGGAATTGCGGCGGCATCCCGGTGGTGCCCGTACTGGCGCAAATCGCTTTTGATCGTGACGCCGGGAACGGTTCTGGGATGGCACCGAAAGGGGTGGAAAGCCTATTGGCGCTGGCGTTCTCGACGCAGAGAACGATCGGGACGAAAGACCATTCCGCCGGACGTGAAGCTTCTCATTCGTCGCATGGCGACCGAGAACTTCCTGTGGGGACAGAAACGTATCCAGGCGGAGCTGGCAAGATTGGGCATCACGGTCTCCACCAGGACCGTCGCGAAGTACATGCGAGGCATCCATCGAGGAAAGCCATCGCCGGGCAGGCGCAATTTTCTCGCCTCGCATGCCCGTGAAACCTGGGCCTGCGACTTCTTCAGCGTTCAGACGGTCTTCTTCCGGACATTCTATGTCTTTTTCATCATTCATCACGTCAGTCGGGAGGTCGTGCACGTCCGAACCACGTGCCACCCGACAAGCGAGTGGACGGGACAGCAAATCGTCGAGGCTTGCGGTTGGGGTCGTGAGCCGCCGCGCTTTCTCGTCCATGACCGAGACGGTCGTTACGGAACGGCCTTCCATCGCCGGATCCGCAACCTCGGCATCACATCGATCCGCACCCCGTTCAGATCGCCCCAGGCCAACGCCATCGCGGAGCGATGGGTTGGATCGGTCCGAAACGAGTGTCTGGGTCACCTATTGATCCTGAACGAGCGGCATCTGCGTCGCGTGCTGGTCGAGTACGTGGCGTACTTCAACCGTTAGCGTCCCCACCGGTCGGTCGGGCAACGGGCGCCGTGCGCCCAGGCGCCTCCATCGCACGGTCAGGCCCAGGAGGGCGTCCAAGTCATCGCGAGATCCGTACTCGGCGGGCTACATCACGTGTACGATCTTGCTGCATAACATGACAGATCAAGTTTTTGCGCCCTACAGGTGGTTGATCGCCTATTCCGCCTTTCCGTATCGGTGTGCGCGCGCGCTATCGAACATGGCGACGACATTTTCGGGCGGTACCTCGACTTGAATGTTATGGACGCTGTTCAGCACGTAACCGCCACCCTTGCCCAGGACATCGATGATCCGCCCGGTTTCCGCCGCCACCTCCCCGGTGGTCCCCTCCGGCAACAGCCTCTGGGTATCGATGCCACCCCAAAAGGCCATGCGTTCGCCGAACCGCTCCTTCAGCCGCTCGGGTTCCATACCGACCGCGTTCACCTGCACCGGGTTCAAGGCATCGACGCCAACATCGGCGAGATCGTCGATGAAATCCGAGACCGCACCGCAGCTGTGGAACAGGACCTTGACGTCGTGTTCGGCCTTGATGGTCTGGATGGCGTGGTAATGGCGGGGCTTGATCACCTCGCGGTAGTAGTCCGGGCTGAACAACGGCCCCTGTTGTGAGCCGAGGTCGTCGGCATAGACGATGAGATCGACGTTATTGCCGATGGCCTTCAGGGCGTTCCGGGTCATCTGGATCCACCACTCGTTGAGGATGTCCATCATCCGACCGGAGAACTCGCGGTGCTTGTAGAGGTCTTTCATCCAATCGCCGAAGCCGCGGATCATTTGGCCGAGGCACGCGCACCCGGCCGGCGTATTGAAGACTACGGCGCAGCCCGTTTCGCGTAGCGCCTTGGCGCGCTCGGCCAAGCCCTCGAAGTGGTCTGGATTGTCGGGATTCGGCACCTCGAAGCTCTCCAGCTCCGCCAGGTCCGGCTCCTTGTTGTAGAAGGGGCCGTCGACGGGCATGCACGAGGCGGGGTTCTCGTCGTATTCTGGCCCTTCCTCCCAGACCACGCCCCACCCGTCGCGGAAGGCGTGCCGTTCGGCTGCTTCCTCTTTCGTGGCGGGGATTACGCCACCCGGCGAGCCGAGGTACCGGGCGTCCACGTCAAAGCGCTCCAGCATCGAAATGTGCGGTTCAACGGTCTGGAAGAGCTCTGACATCACTACGGTCTCGTGCGTCAGGCCGAGATGTTTTTTTAGTTGATCGTAGGCGGGCGCGGTCGCGGTGGTGGAGTGGGTGCCGCCGAAGTCGATGGCGACGCGGTCCGCTTCCTCATGGTTCAGCGCCGCCAGCACGCGGTCTCTGTGTGTCCAGCTCATGGTCCTGCTCCTTTGTA
>CAYUNL010000189.1:0-5814 GCA_964446055.1 uncultured Alphaproteobacteria bacterium
GAGTTCTTCAACAGCCTCAGCCACAAGCGGAAGTAGGCGCGAGAACGGCGGGGCATGGGGTGTAACCCACCCGGCAGAGCCGGGTCGAACAGCGCTAGTGCGCCCGCGACTACGCTCGCGGGCCTCACATCGCACGTTTCCGTCCGGCTTGGCCGGCTGCAGTGTCCATCGTATAACCGGCCCGGGTGAGCCCGGGTGCAACCATATCGCGCGCGTCATTCGCGCGCATCGCGGCGTTGGGCGCGGCCTTGGCGTCGGGATCGTGCGAGGGCGGCATGTTGGAGAGCTTCTTTCCCGTCGGTGAGGTGCAGCCGGTGGACTTCGCCACGCTCGAGTTTTCGGGTAAGCCCAACCAGTACCTTATGTGCCCCGCCGATCTCTGTTCCGCCACGCCCCACGCCGAGCCGCCGGTCTTCGAGCTGGCCGCGGCCGAGCTGGCCGAGGCCTGGTCGGCAATGGTGGCGCGCGAGCCGCGGGTGGCGCGCCTGGCCGAAGACACCCAAGCCCTGCAGTTCGACTATGTCCAGCGCTCGGCGCTGTGGGGCTTTCCCGACATCATCACCGTCCGCTTCATCGCAGCCACGCCCGAAACCTCGACGGTTGCGGTTTTCAGCCGTGCCATCTATGGCTATGGCGATCTCGGCGTGAACCGCAAGCGGGTCACGGCATGGCTGCGGCTTCTGGGCGAGGCGGTGGCGCGCTAGCGGCCTCGCGGCCCGGCGCGCCCCTGCGCGGGCCATGAAAATCCTCTTCGTTACCGCCAACCGCGTCGGCGATGCCGTTCTCTCGACCGGCCTCCTTGCCGAGCTCGTGCGCCGCCACCCCGGCGCGCGGATCACCCTCGCCTGCGGTCCGGCGGCGGCCAACCTGTTCGAGGCCGCGCCCAACGTCGAACGAATCATTGTCCTGACCAAGGGACCCTACGCCCGCCATTGGCTGGGTCTGTGGCGGGCCACGGTGGGCCAGGTCTGGGATCTGGTGGTCGACCTTCGCGCCTCGGCCCTCGCCTGGACGCTGATGGCCCGTTCGCGGCGGGTCATGCGCACCTCGAACGCGCCCGAGCACCGTTTGGTGCAGCTCGCGCGCGTGCTCGCGCTCGCCGCCCCCGCAGCGCCCGAGATCTGGATCACCGAGGCCCATCGCGCCGAAGCCGCGCGCCTCGTGCCCGACGCCGCCCCGGTACTCGCCATCGGGCCCACCGCCAACTGGGGCGGCAAGCGCTGGCGGCCCGAGCGCTTCGCCGAAACCGCTAACCGCCTGACCGCGCCCGGCGCACCGCTCGCCGGGGCCTCCGTCGCAGTGCTGGGCGGGCTCGGCGAAGAAGCCGATGCCCGGCCGGTGATCGCAGCTATTCCAGCGCCGTGCCGCATCGACCTCGTCGGCCGCGTCGATCTCCTGACCGCCTACGCCTGTTTGCAACGCTGCGCGCTCTTCATCGGCAACGATTCGGGCCTCATGCACCTTGCCGCGGCCAGCGCGACGCCGACGCTCGGATTGTTCGGCCCCAGCCGCGAGGTCCACTACGCTCCTTGGGGGCCGCGCACCGCCGTGGTCCGTACCGCCGCCGATTACGAGGAGCTGGTCGGCGGCCCCGGCTACGACCACCGCCGCCACGACACGCTGATGGACACGCTCGCCGTCGAGGCGGTCGAGGCCGCCGCGAAGAAGCTCCTGGGCCGCCAGGGCGAGGACGGCGCGGCGTGAGCGATCCGAGACTCTCGGTCCTGGTCGTCGCCCGCGACGAGGCGGGACAGCTCGCCCAATGCCTCGAGCGCCTGCGCTTCGCCGACGAGTTGGTGGTCGTCCTCGACCGCACTACCGACCCCTCGGCCGAGATCGCCGGGCGCTTCGCCGCTCGCGCGATCGAGGGCGCTTGGCCGATCGAGGGCGCACGGCGCAACGCCGGCATCGAGGCCTGTAGCGGCGACTGGGTGTTCGAGGTCGACGCCGACGAGCGGGTCTCCGAAGCGCTCGCAACCGAAGTGCGCACCGCCATCGCCGGCGCCCAGCCGGGCCATTTCCTGGTGCCCTTCGACAACTACCTCGGCGGCCGTTTGGTGCGCCACGGCTGGGGCGCATCGTGGGGGGTGCGCGCGGCGCCGCGCCTGTTCAGCCGCGGGGCCAAGCGCTGGGGTCCACAACGCGTCCATCCCGCGCTCGAGCTCGGGCCGTTGCGCGGCCGGCTGCGCGCGCCGATGGAGCACTACATGGAGGGCGGTGTTTCCGCGATGCTCGCCCGTCTCGACCGCTACTCGGCCGCCCGGGCCCGCGACCTTCGCGATTCCGGCGACATCGGCTCGCTTCCCCGCAACGCGCGCCGCCTGTTCACCCGATTCCTCAAGTGCTACCTCGGGCGCAGGGGTTATCGCGAGGGCGCCGCCGGTTTCCTCATCGCACTCATGGCCGGGCTCTACCCGCTGGTCTCTCACCTCCGGGCGCGGCTCGAAGCGGATGGGGACGAAGATGCCTGAGCCTCGCCGCCTCGCGCGCGCCCAGCCATGCGTCTGATGCAGGCCATGGCCGGGCGGCGGCGGGGCGGGGCCGAGGAGTTTTTTGTCCGCCTCGCGCGCGGGCTCAGCGAAACCGGGCTCGACCAGCAACTCCTGGTCCGCAGCGACGCCGCATGCGCTCGCCAACTCCGTTCGCACGGGCTTGGGCCGCTCGAACTCCCCTTCGGCGGCGTGCTCGATCTTGTGACGCCATCGCGCTTTCGCCGCGCGGTCGCCGGGTTCTCCCCCGCGGTGGTAATGACATGGATGAACCGGGCCAGCCGGTTCTGCCCGCGCTCGCCCTCGCGGGGCCACCGGTTCGTTCACGTCGGTCGGCTTGGCGGCTACTACAATCTCAAGTACTACAGGCGCTGCGATCACCTGATCGCCAACACGCAAGACATCGTGGATTACGTTTGCCGCCAAGGATGGGAGCCGGCGCGCGTGCACTACCTGGCGAATTTCGTCGATGCCGAGCCGGCCCCGCCGGTGCCCCGCGATTCGCTCGACACGCCGGCCGATGCGCCGCTCCTCCTCGGCCTCGGCCGCCTGCATCCCAACAAGGGCTTCGACGTGTTGCTCCACGCCTTGGTCCAGCTCCCCAACGCGGTGCTGTGGCTGGCCGGGACGGGACCGCTGGCGGCGGAGCTGGAATCGCTCGTTGCACGGCTCGGGCTCACCCCGCGTGTCCGCTTTCTCGGCTGGCGGGGCGACGTCGCGGCGCTTTTGGCGGCGGCCGACGTGCTCGTCTGTCCCTCCCGCCACGAGCCCTTGGGCAACGTCGTGATCGAGGCCTGGGCACACCGGACCCCGGTGGTCGCCGCCGCCGCGCGGGGGCCGGCGGCACTAATCCGCGAGGGTGAGAGCGGGCTGGTAGTGCCGATCGAGGCCGCCGACGCCCTGGCCGCGGCAATCGCCCGTCTGATCGCCGCGCCCGACCTCGCCGCCGGATTGACCGAAGCCGGCCACGCCGCCTTCGAGGCGGCCTTCTCCGAGGCCGTGGTGGTGCCGCGCTACCTTGCGTTTTTCGATCAAGTCGCGCGGCACTAGGGCGATGGCCCCGACCTTCGACCTGATCGTCCGCGGCGGTACCGTCGTCAGCCATGACGGGCTCGGCCGCGCCGACATCGCGGTGCGCGAAGGCCGCATCGTCGGGATTCGCGATTTCGCCCGCGCCGATGCGGCGCAGGTAATCGACGCCGGCGGCCTGCACGTCCTGCCCGGCGTCATCGACACCCAGGTCCACTTCCGCGAGCCCGGCAACGAGCACAAGGAGAACCTCGAGAGCGGTACCCGGGCCGCCATCCTGGGCGGGGTGTGCGCGGTCTTCGAGATGCCCAACACGGCGCCGCCGACCACCGGCGCCGAAGCACTTGCCGACAAGCTCGAACGGGCGGCCGGCCGGGCCTGGTGCGATCATGCCTTCTACCTCGGCGCCGATGGCAAGAACACCGCCGAGCTGCGCACGCTCGAGCGCTTGCCCGGCGTCTGTGGGGTCAAGCTCTTCATGGGCTCGTCCACCGGCACGCTGCTGGTGGCCGAGGACGCCGAGATCGCCCGGGTGCTGCAAAGCGGGGTGCGGCCGGTCGCGGTGCACGCCGAGGACGAGGCCCGGCTGGTCGCCCGCCGCGGTATTGCCATCGACGCCGGCGATGTCCGCGTCCACCCGCTGTGGCGCGACGAGGCCACCGCGCTCGGTGCGGTGCAGCGGCTGATGGCGCTCGCCCGCGCCGCCGGCCGGCGGGTCCACGTGCTGCACGTCACGACCGCCGAGGAGATCACCTTCCTCGCCCGCTTCAAGGACTTGGCCACGGTCGAGGTCACGCCCCAGCACCTCACCCTGGCGGCACCTGATTGCTACGACCGCCTGGGTACCCGCGCCCAGATGAATCCGCCGATCCGCGTCGCCGCCCACCGCGAGGGCCTGTGGCGCGGCGTGCGCGAGGGCGTCGTCGACATCATCGGCTCGGACCACGCCCCGCACAGCCTGGAGGAGAAGGCGGCGCCCTATCCCGACAGCCCCTCGGGCATGCCCGGGGTGCAGACGCTGGTGCCGCTGATGCTCGACCACGTCAACGCCGGCCGGCTCTCGCTCAACCGCCTGATGGACCTGGTGTGCGCCGGCCCGGCGCGCATCTTCGGGATCGCCGGCAAGGGCCGGATCGCGGTGGGCTATGACGGCGACTTGACCATCGTCGATCTCAAGGCGCGCCGCGAGATCAGCGATTCCTGGATCGCCTCGCGCTGCGGCTGGACCCCCTTCGCCGGCACCACCGTCTGCGGCTGGCCAGTCGCCACGGTGATCCGCGGCACGGTGGTGATGCGCGAGGACGAGGTCCAGGGAAATCCGGCCGGTCAGCCGCTTCGCTTTCACGAAGGAACCATGCCTGCGCAACCTCTACAACCTCTACAGCAAACGGGGGGAGCGCAAAATTTTTCTGTTTGATTTCAATAGGTTACAGACTGGCTCGGGAATCGTGATTCGGACCCACGCCGACGCGGCGGTTTGGATCGTGGGCCAGGTTGATAGCCGATCGAACTAGCCTGAACAGGAGAACTGGGGAACGCGATGATGAAGCCACACGCAGCAGCGATCGCGGTAACGGCGCTGGTCTTGGCAGCGTGCACCGGCACGGTGCGGATGGAGGCCGTGGCTGACAATACTCTGCCGCAGGGCGGAATCGACGGGGTTATCGTCTACCCACCCGCCATCTTCAAAGAGCTCTCGGCGACGACCGCGTACGTCGTGAAAGGGGAAATCAAGGGCACCTCCGAAGACGGCACCTGCACGCCCATCATCTCGGAGAAGCTCGTGGTGATGGCCGACCTCGCACACCCGCGACGCATCTTCTACGATCCCGGGATACTGGAGAACCATGCGTTCTCGGTCAAAATCGACGATGGGCTCTTGACCGCCGTCAATACCGAATCCAGCCCGGAAAGAGGAGCCACCATCGGCACTCTGGCCGCAGCGGCGGCGGCCCTGGCGGGACAGGGTATTTTCGGATTGGGCGTTCTCGAAGACGACGCGGGCGCACCGGGTCCATCAAATGCATGCAACACCGGCTCGACGATCGTTGGCCTGGAGCGCTATTCACCTAAGTAGGGCGCGCTCCGCCTTGCCTTCTGATCCCATCCCGTGGCGGCCACGGCGCCGAGGGGCGCCGGAGCGCCGGTGTTGTCACGCCCCCTAGTGGGCGGCGCCGGCCGAGGCCAGCTCCTCGATCATGTCGCCCGAGCTGAAACGCTCGAGCCCGAAGCGCTGGCTCAGGGTGTCTGACGTCAGCGCCCCTGGGACATATTGAGGGGTTTTCATAAGGGAGGA
>CAYUNL010000190.1:0-5809 GCA_964446055.1 uncultured Alphaproteobacteria bacterium
GATTCCGCCGGCGGCATACTGGTCCGCGGGGCCTCGGGCCTCAGCGTCGCGGCGCGACCGGCCGCGGCGCTGCCGAAGCTCACCGTGATCACGGCGGCGGAAGGCTCACAGGTCGCGAGCTGGGACGAAGACGCGAAGCACGGGCTTTTCACCGAGCACCTCTTGCGTGCGCTCTACGGTGCGGCGGACGCCGGCGAGTATGGCAACGGCGACGGCGCCGTCGCCCTGGCCGAGGTCCAACGCTACCTAGCGGACGAGATGACCTACCAGGCGCGCCGTCGCTACGGCCGTCAGCAGGATGCGACGGTGCTTGGGCGCGACGCGCATGTACTGGTGAACCTGCCGCGAGAGTTTCGCCGGCCGAATCTGTCGGACTCGGCCGCGAGCCGGTCCGAGGACGCCGCCGACCGCGAACCGCCGGTCGAGGAAGCGCGCCTATCGCCGCGGCCCAGCCAAGCGGCCGTGGCAAATGAGTTCGATGGCACCTGGCGGTTCGTCCTTAGCTCGGACGGGGGCGGGGACCCGACCTGCATCAACAAGGTGCGGGCCAACGACGTCTCGATAGCGGGGGGGCGCATCGACGGCGAGCAACCGGTGCGCGGGAGGGGCGTCTGGTACTTCTCGGGGTCTGTTCACCCGGACGGGAGATTCGACGGTGTCGAGGCGGCCAACGGCTTGGAGGTCGCGGAGATTTTGGGCCGCCTGTCCGGTTCCGACGGCTCCGGGACGTATTCGACGGATCGCTTTGCGTGCTCCGGAACCTGGATTGCCGCCAGGACGAACTGACCGGCGCATGTGCCGGCGATCCTAGACGTCGATCTCCTCGACGCTTCCGGCGTGCTCCTGGATGAAGGCAAGGCGTAACTCGGGCTTGCGGCCCATCAGGCGCTCGACGGCATCCTCGGTACGTTTTTCCTCGCCCTCGGGGACGATGACGCGCAACAGTGTCCGCTTGTCTGGGCTCATCGTGGTCTCTTTCAGCTGGGCCGCGGGCATTTCGCCCAGACCCTTGAAGCGGCTGATCTCGACCCCGCCCTTGCCTTGGAAGACGGTGGCCAACAACTCTTCCTTATGGGCGTCGTCGCGTGCGTAGTGGGTGACGCCGCCGCGGCTCAGGCGGTAGAGCGGCGGCATGGCCAGGTAGAGGTGGCCCTCGGCGATCAGCGCCGGCATCTCGCGGTAGAAGAACGTCATCAGGAGCGTCGCGATGTGCGCGCCGTCGACATCGGCGTCGGTCATCAAGACGACTTTGTCATAGCGCAGCTTCGCCGCGTCGTAGCGCGCGCCGGTGCCGCAGCCGAGCGCCTGCGTCAGGTCAGAAAGCTCGCGGTTGGCATGCAGCTTGCCGCTCGCGGCGCTGACCACGTTCAGGATCTTGCCCCGCAAGGGCAGGATCGCCTGACTTGCGCGGTCGCGCGCTTGCTTGGCCGAGCCGCCCGCCGAATCGCCTTCGACGATGAAGATCTCCGTGCCCTCGGGCCCGAGCCGGGTGCAATCGGCGAGCTTGCCCGGAAGGCGAAGCTTGCGTGTCGCCTGGGCCTTGGCCGCATCTTTCTCCTGGCGCCGCCGCAGGCGCTCGCCGGCGCGATCGATCACCGCCTCCAAGAGCGCGTTCGCGGCCTCCGGCGCGCCCGAGAGCCAATGGTCGAAGCGGTCGCGCACCGCCGCCTCGACCAGCCGCGCGGCCTCGGGATTGCCGAGCCTTTCCTTGGTCTGGCCATGGAACTGCGGCTCGGCCAGGAAGATCGATAGAATCCCCGTGGCCCCGCCCAGCACGTCCTCGGCGGTGATCGGCGCGGCCTTGCGGTTGCCGACCAGCTCGCCGTAGGCCTTGAGCGACTTCGTCACGGCGCCGCGGAATCCGGTCTCGTGGGTCCCACCCTCGGGGGTGGGCACCATGTTGCAATAGGAGGCGAGCGAGGGCTCCGCCTCCGCGGTCCATGCCATGGCCCACTCCACGCGTCCGGAATCGCCGTTGAGCGGTGCCTTGCCGGCAAATGGCGTGGGCGTGAGCGTCGGTGTGTCCCCCAACTCCGCCGCCACGTATTCCTCCAGACCGCCGGGGAACTTCAGCTCCGCCGAGCCCGGTGTCGAATCGCCCGGCCCCAGGCAGGCGGAATCGCAACGCCAGCGGATCTCGATACCGCCGAACAGGTACGCCTTCGAGACCGCCATCGCGTAGAGCCGGGCCGGGCGCAGCCGCGCCTCCTCGCCGAATACGTCGGGATCGGGGTGAAAGGTCACCGCAGTGCCGCGGGCCCGCGCGGCCACCTTGGCGACCAGCTTCCCCGTCGGCTTGCCGCGTCGGTAGCCTTGTGTGTAGAGCTTGCCCTCGCGCCCCACCGCGATCTCGAGGCGGTCCGAGAGCGCGTTGACCACCGACAGACCGACGCCATGCAGGCCGCCGGCGATGTGGTAGGCGCGGCCGCCGAACTTGCCGCCCGCGTGCAGCGTGGTCATTACCACCTCGAGCGCCGAGCGGTCCTTGAACTTGGGATGCGGATCGACGGGGATGCCGCGGCCGTTGTCGCGCACGGTGAGCGCACCTTCGGCGTCGAGCGCCATCTCGATCCGGCTCGCCGCGCCCGCCGCGACCTCGTCCATGGCGTTGTCCAGCACCTCCGCCGCCAGGTGGTGCAGGCCCTTCTCGCCGGTTCCGCCGATGAACATGGCGGGCCGGCGGCGCACCGGCTCCAAGCCCTCGAGCACCTCGATGTCGGCCGCCGAGTAGCCTTTCGCGCGGCGACCGCGGGCCGGCTGGGTGAACAAATCGTCGGTCTTGTGGGCGGTCATTTGAGAAGATAAGGTATAGCGCGTCTGGTCAATCCACAAGATGTTGCGGCACCAGGATGGCTTCCGAGAATGTCCCGCGGCCTGAGCCGGCGATTCGCACGGTGCCCAGGCCCGCCGATGCCAACGCTTCGGGCGACATCTTCGGCGGCTGGATCCTGTCCCAGATGGACATTGCCGGTGCCGTGGTAGCGGTCGAGCAGGCCAAGGGGCGCGTCGTCACCGTCGCCATCGAGGCCATGACGTTCCACCGCCCGGTCTTCGTCGGCGATCTGGTGTCGTGCTATGCCAGCGTCGCGCGGATTGGTCGCACCTCGATCACCGTACACATCGAAACCGTCGTCCGCCGTGCCCGTCACGAGGACGCTGTCACCGTGACCGAGGGGACCTTCACCTATGTCGCCGTGGACGGCGAGGGTGCGCCGCGCCCGATCGTCGCAGGTTGAGGGCGCTCTCCGATTTGCGCTAGATGTCGTAGTAGAGGGTGAACTCGTAGGGGTGCGGCCGCAGCCGGATCGGGTCGATCTCGTTCGTCCGCTTGTAGCTGATCCAGGTATCGATGACGTCGCGGGTAAACACCTCGCCCTTCATCAGGAATTCCGAATCAGCCTCGAGCGCGTCGAGTGATTCGGCGAGCGATCCCGGCGTCGACCGCACCGCGGCCGCCTCCTCGGGCGGTAGGTCATAGAGGTTCTTGTCGATCGGGTCGCCGGGGTCGATCCGGTTCTCGATCCCGTCAAGCCCGGCCATCAGTAGCGCGGCGAAGGTGAGATAGCCGTTGCACGAAGGATCGGGCGGGCGGAACTCGACCCGCTTGGCCGCCGGCGCCGGTGAATACATCGGGATGCGACAGCAAGCCGAGCGGTTGCGCTGTGAATAGACGAGATTGATCGGGGCCTCGAAGCCCGGCACCAGCCGGTGATAGGAGTTCACCGTGGGCGCGGCGAAGGCGAGTACCGCCGGGGCGTGGCGCAACAGGCCGCCGATGTAATAGCGGCCGAGCTCGCTCATGCCAGCGTAATGGGATTCGGAGTGGAAGAGGTTGGTCTCGCCCTTCCACAGGCTCTGGTGAATGTGCATGCCCGAACCGTTGTCCTCGAACAGCGGCTTGGGCATGAAGGTCGCTGTCATGCCGTGGCTGCGGGCGGTGTTCTTGACGATGTACTTGTACAGCATCAGCTTGTCGCCCATCCGGGTCAGGCTATCGAAACGCATGTCGATCTCGCCCTGGCCGCCGGTGGCGACCTCGTGGTGGTGGGCCTCGACGCGGATTCCCGCCTCAATCATCGTCAGAACCGCCTCGGAGCGCAGGTCCTGTAGCGCATCGGTCGGCGGTACCGGAAAATAGCCCTCCTTGGGACGCGGCTTGTGGCCGAGATTGGGTTCCTCTTCGGCGCCGGTGTTCCAGTGGCCCTCCTCGGAATCGAGGAAGTAGTAGCCATAGTTGGTGCCCTGGCCATAGCGCACATCGTTGAAGATGAAGAACTCGGCCTCGGGCCCGAAGTAGGCGGTCTCGCCGATGCCGGTGCTGGAGAGGTAGGTCTCGGCCTTCTGCGCGATGTAGCGCGCATCGCGCGTGTAGGGCTCGCCGGTGATGGGATCGCGAATGTTGCAGATCAGGACCAGCGTGGGGAGTGCGGTGAAGGGATCGAGCAAAGCGGTCGTCGGATCGGGCACGACCAGCATGTCGCTTTCCTGAATCTCCTGGAACCCGCGGATCGACGAGCCGTCGAAGCCGATCCCGTCCTCGAAGCTCGATCCCGAGATCTCTTCGGCAGGGACCGTGAAATGCTGCCACACGCCGGGCAGGTCGGTGAACCGCACGTCGACCATCTGGACGTTGCTGTCCTTGATGGCGCGAAGCACGTCATCGGCAGTGGTGCAGCCAAGCGTCATGTCCCTCTCCCTGGTGGTACTGCCGGCGTTCAGACGGCATCGCCGCCGCGTTCGCCGGTTCGGATACGGATTGCCTCCTCAACGGAGGTAATGAATATCTTGCCATCGCCGATGCGGCCGGTGCGCGCGGCCTCGACGATCGCCTCGACCGCTCGCTCTACCAGCGAGTCCTCGAGCACGAGCTCGATCTTGACCTTGGGCAGGAAATCGACGACGTACTCGGCGCCGCGGTAGAGCTCGGTGTGGCCCTTCTGGCGGCCGAAGCCCTTGGTCTCGGTGACGGTCAGGCCCTGGAGCCCGATTTCGTGAAGCGCGTCCTTGACCTCGTCTAGCTTGAACGGCTTGATGATAGCTTCGATCTTCTTCATGATTCGCGGCTCCCGCGATGCCGGCGTGGACCGCGACCCCGCGGCACATTAGCGCATCGCACCGCTACAAACGCAAGGCGCGTGCCAGCGCCGGACCTCGTCAATTCGCACGTTTCGCGCGGGTATTCACGCCCTTTGTGCCGTGGCGGTGCCCAAATATTGGGCGCTTGATCACTCCCTGTTCGAACGGCCGGCGGCTAGCCAAGCAGGGCCCGGACCCGCCTGACCGCCTCGTGGATGTGATCGGCGGAATCGGCGTACGAAAAGCGGAGGTAGCCCTCGCCCGCGGCGCCGAAGTTCGGTCCTGCCACCGTCGCCACCCCGGCCTCTTCCAGCAGCGCCGTCTGCAGCTCGTCCGCAGAGCGCCCGAGCTCCGAGACGTTGGGAAACGCGTAGAACGCGCCGAGCGGCGTCGTGCAGCTCATCCCAGGGACCCCGTTGAGCTCTTCCACAATGACCCGGCGGCGCTCGTCGAAGGCGGCGACCATGGCCGCGACACTCTCTTGCGGTCCCGTCAGCGCCTCGATGGCGGCGTACTGGGTCGGAGCATTGACGCAGCTGTGGTCGTTGATCGCCAGCCGAAGCGCGGCGTCGTATAGCGTCGCCGGCCACACCCCGTAGCCGATGCGCCAGCCGGTCATGGCGTAGGTCTTCGACCAGCCGTCCAGCAGGATCAGCCGGTCGCGAATCGATTCGTACTCCAGCAGGCTAACGTGACGCTCGCCCTCGTAGATCAGCCGGCTGTAGATCTCGTC
>CAYUNL010000191.1:0-1411 GCA_964446055.1 uncultured Alphaproteobacteria bacterium
ATTGGCGGTGCCAAGGTCGATGGCCATGTCCGCGGACAGCATGCCAAAGACGCTGTCGAACATCTGATATGATTCCCTTCACCGGGCCGCGGACGGCGGCCCTACTTGAGCCTACCGTACCGTTTCGCCAGTCCCTCGCGCACCAGCCGCTCGATGGCCCCGCCGACGAGATCAAACTCGATTTGGCCGGCGGGAAAAAAGACGCGCTCGGTGGCGCCATTTTCGCCGAAAGTCACGATGCCGTGTCCCCTTGGCAGATCAACGGCGGCGCCGCCAATGCTGGCCGCCTTGGCGGCCTCGAAATAGTAGTTCCACCGCTCCATGCGCGGACCCGCCAACACGCTCGCTCGCGCCAACCTTGGCACAAAATCTCACGCCTTACTACCGAGCGCTCAACGCCGCGTGCGCCGTTTGGTCTTCTTCGTCCGAGGGCGCGATCCCGCTCCGCCCTTTTGGCCGTCGCGGTGCGCGGCGTAGGCGTGCCGGATGATGCCGGCGATTGTCGCCACCTTGTGGCTCGGAAACGACCACCTCAGCGCCTCGGCCGCGCGCGCGAGGCCGCCGCGTTCGAACGAGACTAGCCGCGCCCTACATAGCCCTTCGAAGGCGGAAAGAATCTGGATTCGGCCGACGCGCCCAATGCTGCTCGCGCGCCATGCCTCCTCCCGCAACGCGGCTGCCAGTACCCGCTGTGGTACCAGCACCCCACCCTCGATCATCCCCGCCGACGCGCCGGCACCATCAGAGAACTCGGCAGCGCCAGTGTCGAACATTGTGTCGGCGTAGTTGGTGCTCCACAACGCCGCGGGTACGACACGCGCCTTGCGCCGGCGCGGTACGACGATCGCCTCGACCGCACCGCCGATCAAGAGCTGGCGTAGGACCGCCCGGCCCGCCGCAAAGTGCTCCTCGCCCGCCGGCTTCTCGGCCGCACCAGCGAGTGCCGTCGAGGCGAGCACGATCGCCCGGTCAAGTGTGACGTAGCCCTGCCGGTGGCCGACCACCGCGCTCCTCTGCAACCGAAAGGCCATCACATCGGTCCGCGGCGAACGTTGTCAAGCGACGGATCCAACCCCGCCTCATGGGTCGATCGCGAAGGCGAGCCGACGGTGCGCCTCGCGGAGCGCCGCCTCGACCGTCGCCGACTCCTCCCCGCGGGCGAAAATGAAGCCCAGGTAGCGCCCACCCTCCGGTAACGGGACCACCTCCTGGCCTACGGGGATGGTGATGGATACTTCCTCGATAGCCGGCACCGCGCAGCTCTCATCGAGACCGTCAACGGCGCGCAAGGTTCCGGCCCGCGGGATCGGGATCATCATGACGCCGGCAGCCCGTGATTCGCGGGCCGGCAGCGCCTGGGGCATGCCTAGCGCATGGCGAACGATTAGCTCCTCGAGCCGAATGTCTGCGC
>CAYUNL010000191.1:1421-5075 GCA_964446055.1 uncultured Alphaproteobacteria bacterium
CGAAACGGAGGGTGCGCGCGCACAACCCGCCGATCGAACGGGCGCCAATCTCGATCACTACCGGCGGCTTGTCGCCGTCGCCGATCCGTAGCTCGGCGTGGATCGGGCCCTCGGTAAGCCCCAGTGCGCGCACCGCCTCCGCCACGGTCACCGCGATCCGGTCCTGGAGTCGCGGCGCAAGCCGCGAGGGCGTGAGATAGATCGTTTCCTCGAAGTACGGTCCTTCCAGCGCGTCGGGCTTATCGAACAGGGCCAGCACGCTTAGCCGCCCATCCTCGAGCAGTCCTTCGAGCGCCACCTCGCGCCCGGGCACGTAATCCTCGACCAGAATATGTTCGCGTACGCGCAAGGGAACCTCGGTGCTCAGCGCGACGAGCAGACGTGAGATACGCTGCCGCGCGGCGACGAACTCCCCGGCGTCGTTGGCGCGGATAACACCGCGGCTAGCCGAGAGCGCGAGCGGTTTGAGCACGCAAGGGTAGCGGACGCGCCGCGCGACCTCTGCGGCGCCTTCGTCGTGCGCCAGCAGCGTAAAGCCGGGCCCCAGGATTCTCGCGGCGGCTAGGGTCGAGCGAAAACAGTGCTTGTCGACGGTGGCCACGACCGCCTCGGGTGCGTTGTGCCGAAGCCCCAGTGCCCGCGACGCCATCGCCGCCAGCACGGTTGTCTCCTCGTCGGTACCGAGAACCGCGCCCAGCGGGTAGCGATCGGCGTAGCCCGCGATCTCTCGGACGCCGCGGTCGAGGTCGCTCAAATGGAACGTGGCGGTGCGGCCCTCCGAGTACTTCTCGAGCACCTGGCGGCGGTCCGAGCCGACCGCAACCTCGACCCCCAAACGGTGCGCCGCCGCAAGGAAATCACCGGCGCGGTACGAGGTGCTGGGAATCAGGAGAAGGAGCCGCTTCACGGCTGGAGCGGCGGCTCACCGGCTAAAACGGGGCCGCGCCCCCTTTGCCCGGCTGAAAGTATGGATTGGAGCCACCGGCATGGTCGGTGACGTCGAGTACGCTTCGAATGCTGGGCACCGCCCTCCTTATCTCGACCTCGACCCCCTGCTTGAGCGTGACGTCGGCCATCCCGCAGCCTTGGCAGCCCCCTTCAAGGCGGATGTACACGGTGTCGTCTTTCACGTCGACCAGTGCTATGTAGCCGCCGTGCGCGGCCACCGCGGGGTTGACGCTGTCATCGAGGAGTGCGCGGACGGCCAGCCCCTCCGGCGTTTCGAGCCCCGGCTTGGGCGCAGCGTCGCGCCAGTCCTTGACGTCGGTGACCTCGGGAAAATAGTGCCGCAGCATGTTGCCCACCCCGCCGAGGAGTTCGAACGCCGCGCCCTCCAACTCGACGAAGACGACGCCGCCGCGATAGCCGCGCAGCGTGATTGCGCCGCCCGACTGCGCCGCAGCCGGGCCGACGCGGGTTTTGATCAGCTCTTCGATCCGCGCCACCAGCTCGGCGTCATCGGGCTCAAATGAGGGTTCCGTTGTCGCGACCGGTTCTTCCAGGAGAATCGGATCGCCGGAGACGAAGTGCTCCATGATCACGCCGAGAACCACCGGATTGAGATGCTGCCACTCGATATCGTCGGTTTTTGTGACGGTGATGAAGTCGGTGCCAAAGAAGACGCGGTTCACCGAACCGGCATCGAAGAGGCGCGCGGCCAGGGGCGAGCGCCGCGCCGAATCAGGGTCACGGAAATCGAGCGTTCCAGACGGCAGAACCGGGCGGCCAGGGAGGAATTTCATGGTCGCCGGGTTCGGTGTAGCAGCGGTTTCAATGAACACAGTGGTGCCCCCGGTGGCCGGAAACTACCCCATACTTGGTGCATTCGCGGCGAAAGTAAACCGCTCGATCCACCTATTCCGCGGCCACTCCAGTGATGTAATTGCCGCTAGTTGACGGCGCTTAGGCCACCGCTGCGAAGCTTCTCGCGGTAGGGCGCCATGAAGGCGTCGAGAGTGTCGAGCTGGGCTACCGTAGTGGCGACTTCGCGGAAGGGAATGCTGGGGCGGTCGAACTCGGTCGTAATGATGTCGAAGGCATCGGACTCGGGACTCTCGTCCATCTTCGCGCCGTAGCGTGTGTGGACGCTTTCGACGCCGGCGCGGTTTCCGTCGAGCGATAGGGCGACCGTCATGCGCATCACCTCGCGCCGCTCGACCTCGTCGAGCGAGGTCTCGTCCTTCCAACGCTCGCCAAGCGAGTCATCAATTGCCCTCGCGGCTGCAATCCAGTCTTGCCGTTGCCAGTGAATATCGGCGCGGATCGAAGCTGCGGCAGCACCCGTAACGCCCTTCAAGCGAGCCAAGGACTCATCGAGACGACCAAGATCCGCTAGGGCGCGCGCCTCTAGCAGTCTGCGCTCAAGCTGCAGTTCGCCGGGCACCCGATTCCATTCGCTGGCCGCCAACGTCGCCAACGCGTCCTCGGGCCGATCGCCCAAGAGATAGATGACGGCCAGTTTGGCCCCGACGCGCGCCTTCTCAGCTCCGGTGAGGCGAAACTTGAACTGGTGTTCGATCGTCTGCGCGGCTCGATCGTAGAGATCGACCGATGCGAAACGGTCGGCGAGCTTGCGCAGCATTTCGTCGCCCTCCTCCGCCGCCGGTGTCAGTTCGCGAAAGTCGTAGTAGAGCGCGTACGCCTTTACCGGCGACATCGTATCGGCGAGGCCGTCGAGGAACAGGGCGCGGAAGGTGTCGTTCAATTCCTGGGTGACTTCCGGTGTGCGCGGGTGCTCCGGAAACACCGAGATCAGCTCGCGCATTGTCGACAAGCCACTGTGGTAATCCTGCTCCTCACGATACATCTGGCTCAGCCGATGCATGAGATCGCGCTCGAAGTCATTGCCGCGCCAGACAAAGCGGAGCCGCTCGAGTTCCTCGACGCCTTCCTCGAAAGGAATCTCGCCCCGCGCCATTAGCAACTCGGCGCGGTCGCGCCTGGCGACGGCAGCGAGCGGCCGGTAACCACCGGCGATGACCTCATCGTAGAGCTCCGTCGCCGCCTCGATTTCGTCGCGCTCGCCCGTGGCGCCGGCTAGCAGAAGCTTGCCCTCACTCTGCAGCGCCAGATTCGGCGCATCCTCAAGCGCCAACGCCAAGTCCGCGTCACCGACCTCGAGATCCTTGGTCGCGAACGCCGCGCGCACCGATTTCAGCCGCAACCAGGTACGAGTCTCTACGGGCGTCGTCTCGTAGGCGAGGGCGCCGAACGTGAACTCCTGTCGCGCCCTGTCCCAGTCCTGCGCCGTGGCGGCGATGGCGCCGCGCCACAACGCGACTTCGGGCGAGCCGTCGAGTGCCGGCGCGTCGAGAAGCTCGGCCGCTTCGTCCCAGCGCCCGAGCCGCGCCAACGTGGCGCCGCGTACCGAGCGATAGACGGGATCGGACACGATCCCAGGATCGGTCTCGGCCACCACGTTCATGATCCCGAGCGCCTCGAGATAAAAGCCGTGCACGAAATTGAAGCTCGCGAGTTCCCAGCGCCCGGCGTTACGCGCCTGCACCGGGGCGCCGGCAACGGTCGCGCGCAGCGCGCGGCGCGCGTCGAAAAAGGGGCCTAGCTCGTCGTGCCGCCAGCGCTCGTATTCGAACACTCGCGCAGGTAGCACGGCCACCCCGCCGTCGAACGCGGCGAGTTCGCTCTCGCTCTCCC
>CAYUNL010000191.1:5085-5719 GCA_964446055.1 uncultured Alphaproteobacteria bacterium
TGGGGGTGCGGGCACGTCCTCGCCCTCGGTCGCCGACGGCGAGCCGCGAGCAGCGCCCGGGTTCGACAGAATCAGCTCTTCCCGACTCGTGATCTCGATGCCGTTGCGGACGGTGCGCACTGCGATCAGGTCGGCGCGGGGAACGATTGCCACTCCCTGGGCAGTCGGCAATACCGCGAACTGGAGAAAGGCCCGCTGGGCCGCTACGCCTTGGCCGGTGCCGTGCACGGGCACCACGGCCAACTGGTCGCCGACCTCCGGGTCCTGTAGCTCGACCAGATTGCCGGCCTCGGAGACGGGCAGGAAGACGCGAGGCCCCTGCTCGGGCGTTGATTCGCGTTCTACGCCGATGACTGTGCGAAGTTCGCCGGCCTCGGCTGCAAATTCGATCTCCCAGATCCCGTTGGCGTGGCTCACCGTCGGATGCAGGCCGGGTCGGACCTTGAAACGCAGCGCCGTCCCTTTCGAGTTCCCTACCTGCTCGGCGAGGAATAAGGTCTCAGAAAGCTCCGCCGGTATGGGATCGAAGCTCGCCCGGGCCGGGCGGTCAAACACCGCCCACACGTGGCCCGCACGCTCGAACACCGCCGCCGCCACCAATAGCGTCGCCCACACCCAGATCGCCGAGGCCCGC
>CAYUNL010000192.1:0-5705 GCA_964446055.1 uncultured Alphaproteobacteria bacterium
CGCGCCTGGACCGAAACGTCGAGCGCTGAGGTCGGTTCGTCGAGGACGATCAGGTCGGGCTTCGCCGCCAGCGCGCGGGCGAGCGCCGCACGCTGACGCTGGCCACCGGAAAGCGCGGCCGGATATCGGTTCATATGTTCGGGCGGCAGGCCGACGATATCCAGGAGTTCCGCCACCGGTTCGGAGTAACTGCCCGAGGGCACCATGCCGTGGACGCGCAGCGGAAGCTCGATAGCCTGGCGGATAGTACGCTTAGGGTTGAGCGTCGACAGCGGGTTCTGCTGCACCACCTGCATGCGGCGGCGCAAGCCGCGGTCACGGTGCGCGCCGAGCTCGGCGCCGTCAAAAATGATGCGCCCCGCGCTTGGCGCCTCGACGCCCAGCACGAGCTTGCCCAGGGTCGTCTTGCCGGAGCCCGATTCGCCCACGATGGCGATGCTCTCGCCCGGCGCAACCGCAAGGTCCACGCCAGCGAGTGCCTTCACAACGCCCTTGCCGACCGCATAATGTTTGGTGAGGCCCTCGACCTCGAGAATCGCCCCGGCCATGCGCCTCCCCTGGTGCCCGCGGCTGCGGTGCCCGCCCCGCGCGGGCCCCACGATAAGCTCGCCCGACAGGACCGGCAACCGACGAGCGCGAGGTACTGACCCACTGGGGAACCGTCGGCGGCATGATTCCCGCTCGGCCTGCTTGCAAGGCCGGTCCAGAGGTCGCCAACAGCCCGACGGAGAATGACGCCTAGCCGCCCGAACGCAGCGGATGCGCGTCAGTCAAGCGACCACAACGATTTTTCCCTTGTGGGTTTGGGCCTCCATGTACCGGTGCGCCTCGACGATGTCGTCCAACGGAAAGGTGCGATCGACAATCGCCCTCAACGCCCCCGAGGCCATCCGATCGCTGATGTATCTGGCGCCTCGGGCCAGCGCGATCGGGTCACGCGCGGTATCGAATATGCTGTGGCAGCGGAACGTGAGCCGCTTGCCCAGCATGTCGAGCACCGGAAAGCTCACCGGCGCCGGATAGAGATTGCCGTAGTTGATGATCGTCGCGCACGGCTTGGCCGCGGCGATGAACGCAGCGACGAACGGGCCGCCCACGGGATCGTACGCTACGGTGAAGCCCTGCCCCTCGGTGTACGCCATTACCTGTTCGGCAAGGTCGTGTTCCTCAGTGACCACGACCGTATCCGCACCGCCAACTTCGGTCAGGAATGGCGCCTTTGCCGGGGTGCGCGTCGTCGCAATCACGGTGGCACCGATCTCCTTGGCGATGCAGACAGCCGCCAGACCGGCACTGCTCGTCGCCGCCGTGACGAGCACGGTATCGTCCTCGGTAATCCCGCAATAATCGACGAGCGCACCCCACGCGGTGAGATAAGGGCACCAAATCGCCGCGCTCTCCTCTTTGGAGGCGACCGCCGGCGTGGCCGTCACGAGATGAGCGGGAAATAGTGTGCTTTCCCCGTATACCCCGTATTTGGCCGACTCGGAGGTCCAGTTGCCGTGGCGGTCATGGGCGAGATGTGGCACCGTGCCCACGCGGTCGCCGATCGCAATGCCGCTCACGTCCGGCCCAACGGCATCGACCACGCCCGCCGCTTCGAGGCCGATGCGTGAGGGAAGCTCGGGCACATACACGTACTGCCCGCGCCGGAGCATCATCTCGGCGTAGTTGAGGCCGATGGCCTCGACCTTGAGCCGAATCTCGCCCGCGCCGGGTTCTTCGAGCGTCAGCTCTTCGAGCTTCAGGACCTCGGGTCCGCCGATTTCGTGAAAGCGCACGATCCTTGGCATGAGGGTCTCCCTCCTCGGTGAGAACCTTGTAACACACGGCTCCCGCGATCAACGAAACCGCGCAAGAGTGAGGCCGGCAAGGTCGATTCCGGCTTGGCGGCCGGAGATGAGGTCGGCGACGATTCGCCCGGCACCGGCAGCGAAGGTCCAGCCCAGATGCCCGCCACCGGTATTGACGAAGAGATTGCGCACCGGACTCGGACCGAGGATGGGCGGCCCATCAGGGGTCATCGGGCGCAAGCCCGCCCAAGGGATCGCGGTACTGGGATCGAGGTGGCGCCGAAGCTCGGGCAAGACCGCCGTTGCGTTGTCAAGGATCGCGCGGCAGCGGGCGGGATCGGCGGTCTGGTCGAAGCCGCCAAACTCGGCCGAGCCGGCGGCTCGGAGATTGTCCCCGATGCGCACCACGCCGAACTTCCGCTCCTCATCGACGATCGTGACCCGCGGAGCGGCGCTCCAACCCGCCACCGGAAGGGTAATGCTAAGGCCCTTCACTGGGTAGATCGGAAGATCGACGCCGACGCGGCGCATGAGGCGCGCGCCGTGACTTCCCATGGCGAGGACGACGCATTCGGCCGCTAGCGGCCCGCGGTCGGTATCGATACCGCGAAGCGAACCGTCATCCGTGGTGAGGTCCGTGACCGTGGTATCGAAGAGAAACGAGACGCCGAGGACGCTCGCCGCGACGGCTGCGGCTTGGGCGAACTTGAAACAGTCGCCGTTCTCATCGTCCGGGTAGTAGATGCCGCCGGCGAGTGTGTGCGCCGTGAGCGCGAGTGCGGGCTCGATGCGCACGCACTCGGCAGCGCCGACGACACGGTGCGCAAGACCGAGATCGGCGAGGGTCTCGGCGTCCCTTGCGGCTCCCTCGTGGACCCGGGCATCGGCATGGATCTTGAGGCTGCCGACACGCTGGAGATCGTAGGCGACATCGAGCTCCTGGCGAAGCGTCTCGAACATCTCGGCGCTGTAGAGCGCGAGCCGCACGTTGGTCCGCCTGTTGTGAAGGAACCGATCGCGCGAACAATTCCTTAGGAAACGGAAGCCCCAGCGCCACAAGCCCGGCACGGCACCGACGCGAAGGCGAAGTGGTGCGTCCTTGCGCCCGAGCGAGCGGACGAGGCCCGACGGCGCGCCCGGACCAGCCCACGGCTCGGCCATCGACGGGCAGATCATGCCGGCGTTGGCGAACGAAGCCTCGCGGGCGACGCCATTGCGGCGTTCGATCACTGTGACCTCGTGCCCGTCGCGGGCCAAAAAATAGGCGGTGAGGACACCGCTGATGCCGCCGCCGAGGACGAGCGTCTTCATGGCACCGCCTTTCGATGGCGGCGCGCGGCGGCCGCGGTTGTTATTCGCCGGCTGCGGCGCGCTTCAGACCGTACACCTTCTCGGCCAGCTCGGGTGTGATGAATCCGTTCTTCAAGTCCTCCCGGACCTTCTCGCGCGAGCGCTTGGCAGGATCGCCATAGCCCCCGCCGGTGGCGGTCGTGATTCGGACCACGTCGCCGGGGCCCAGCTCGAGCGCACTGATACGGCTGTAATTCTCTTCGCTGCCGTCGGTGCGCAGGATCCTGAGACTGTTGAGTGAGCCCTCGCGCCCGCCGTTGAGTCCCCACGGCGGGTTGCCATTGGTCCGCGCATAGAGGCCGGTGAGGCGGGCGTCCTGGGCACGCATCCGGTAGTCCAGCACCACGCCTCTGCCGCCGCAATACTCCCCCTCACCGCCGTCATTAGTCCGGAAGGTGTACTGATCGACGAACAGGCCGTTGCGAACCTCATTGACCTCGATCGGGCAATTGTAGGTCTCGCCGTCCTTGCCCGGCGCCGCTCCCCAGCCACCGACCTCGGGTTCGATCGAGACCAGGAACTGCCCGGAGTCGGGATGGGTGCTCGAAAAGATGGTGCCGCAGACCGAATGCATGTGACCGGCGCCCAGCCTGTCAGGCGCGACCGGCGCCATCGCTTTCCATATCAGATCGAGGGTGTACATCATGGGGTCGAAATACATCCCCGCCGAGGTGGGACGTTGGGCGTCGAACATTGAGCCCTTGTCGGTCAGAACCTTGAGCGGCCGGAAAGTCCCCTCATTGGTGACCGAAAACGGCCCGGTCAACGCCTTGAAAATGATCTGAGCGCCCACCACGGTGCATTGATAGGGGCAGTTGTAGGGGCCCTCCACGGGTCCGGGATTACCGCGCAGATCGACGATGAAATCGCCATCCTTGACGATCACCTTGACGTGCGTGACGAGACCGTCGTCGGTCCTGTCCTGGGCCTCGTATTCGCCTTCCGGCAGCTCCGAGAGCGCCCGCCTGGAGATGGTCTCGCCGTACTCCAAAAGGCTTGCCATGGCCAGCTCGACCGTCTCGCGCTCGTACTTCGCGGCCATCTCCATCAGCCGTCGCCCGCCGGCGCGTATCGAGGCGATCCCCGACCACATGTCGCCGAGCGTGGTTTCCGGGGTACGGCTGTTGGCCGCGATCATGTCGATAACTGATTGAATCGGTTGGCCCCGCTCGAAGAGCTTGATTTCCGGGAATTGCAAGCCCTCCTGGAAGAGCTCGTTGGCCTCCGTCGAGATCGAGCCGTGGACCATGCCGCCGATATCGCCCCAGTGCGCCTTGTTGGCCGTCCAGGCCATGAGGCGGTCGTCGTGGAAGACCGGCATCAAGACGACGACATCGTTGAGGTGGCTGACGCCGCCCGAGTGGGGATCGTTGGTGATGAAGATGTCGCCGGGATGGATGTCCTTGTCTGGCCCAAACTTCTCAAGCACGGTCTTGGCGCTCGAATCGAGCATGCCGACGAAGATAGGTATGCCGGCGCCCTGGGTGGTGAGTTGACCTTTAGCGTCCATGACGCCGACGCCGAAGTCCAGAACCTCGTAGATGATCGAGCTCATCGCCGTCTTCCGCATGGCGGCGAACATCTCGTCGCAGACCGCGTGAAGCGAGTTTTGGATGATCTCTATGGTGAAGGGGTCGGTGTTGCGCATTTTTCAGTGCCCGTCGGTACTTGGCTCAGCCGATGTGGATGTGCAGGTTGCCGTAGTGGTCAACCTCGACGCGGTCGTCGGGGAAGACGACCACCGTGGTATCCGGTTCCTCAATGATTGCCGGTCCCTTGATCTCCATGCCGGGATCGAGGCGTGATCTCTCGTAAACAGTCACCTTGTGGGAGCCGTGGACATCGTAATCCACCTGGCGCTCGCCACGAATTGCCTCGCCGAGCGCCTTCCCCGTCTTCGCCAGTTTCGGCATCGCCGGCCTTCCGATCTCGCGCAGGGCCACCAAGTGGTAGGTCACCAGCTCGACAGGATTGTCCAAGGTATAGGTGTACTCCCGCTCGTAGTCCTTGTGGAACCTCTCGACCGCCTCGCGGAGCGCTTTGGCGGTCATCCTCCTCGCCGGCAACATGACCCGAACCGTGTGCTCTTGTCCCTGGTAGCGCATGTCGCCAAAGCGCTCAAACCTCAACTCGCCAGGTCCGGCGACGCTATCGCCAGCGGAGTCCTGCAAAGCCTGCTTTTCCATGTCCGCGAAAGCTGCTGCAACGGTCTTCCTCGTGTCCTCCGAGAGCGTCGTAACATGAGTCATGACGTAATCGCGCCTCAGATCCGACATCAGCATGCCCCAGGCGGAGAACACCGACGAATTCACCGGCACAACGACCTTCGGAATGTTGAGCTCGCTCGCCAGCGCAGATGCGTGCATGCCGCCGCCGCCGCCGAAGGCGACGAGAGTGAAATCGCGTGGGTCGTAACCGCGGTTGAGCGAGACCAGTTTGAGCGCATTGATCATGTTGTTATTCGCGATTCGGATGATCCCACGGGCCATTTCCTCGATGCCCATCGAGAGCCGCTCGCTGAGCACGCCGAAGGCCTTTTTCGCAGCCTCCATATCCGCCTTG
>CAYUNL010000193.1:0-5693 GCA_964446055.1 uncultured Alphaproteobacteria bacterium
CTCTCGCTTGTCGGTCGCGCTCTCGCCGGTAAACCTGATCTCGTGCGGCACTACCGCGGCCAGAGGCGGTGGCGGCTGATCCTGCCAGATCGCGTCGACCGGGTTGTCCGAACATCCGAGCAGCGCGCCGCCGGCCTGCTCACAGGCACCGCGCAGCCGCTCGACGTCGCGCTCGGTGTGAAGCCAGGGGTCATAGCCGAGCGTATCACCCGCGCCCAGCACCTCGGCGAGCCACACCGAGGGCGGCGTATCCGTGATGTGGAGGGGCTCGAAGAGGTTGGTGTCGACTTGATCGCCAACCTGCAAGGCGTAGCGACCGTCGACGAAGATTGCCGCGCGCCGCGCCAGCACCACGGCGACGCCGGCGGAGCCCGAAAACCCGGTCAGCCAGCAAAGCCGCTGTGCCCCCGGCGGCACGTACTCGCCCTGGTGCTCGTCCGCGCGAGGCACGACAAACCCGGTCAGGCCTCGCCGCGCGAGCTCCGCGCGCAGCGTCTGGAGGCGCGCGGGCGCCGCGCCACGATCAAGGATCGAGGCGCGATAGCGTTCGGCCAACTCGGCGATCAGGGCAGCCAGCTGCACGGCAAGTGCCGGCGGCGCCTGCGGCGCGATCAGCGGGAGCCAGCGCTCGGCGGCGCCGTCGGCGCCCGCCGGCGTGGCGGCGATGGCGGCGCAAAGCGCCTTCGCCTCGGCGAGCGAGTGAGCCGAGGCTACCTCGACCAGCAGCGAGCCGAGCCGCTCGTCACCCGCGAATTTGGCCCGTGGCGGCGGGGTTACCATGCGCCGCATTATGGCGGCACGTTTGCCGGCAGGGAAACGGTCCATTCGCGATCGATATCTTCGTTCAATTTTTCTTGTATCCCTTGTATTCGGGCTGGCTCGTCACGACATGACTACGCGAGGTTAGGCACTCGGATGGTGTTGAGGAAAGTAATGTCGACGCATATCGAAACCCGTGAGCGCATGGACTTCGGCATGGCCGAGGAGGTCCAACCGTTCTTCCGCCGGTCGTCCGAGGGCGGGCGCGTGCGGCACTGGCTCGCCGTTGCGCTATGCACCCTGACGGCGCCGTTCGTGTTCGCCCAGCGCCTGCGGCGCAAGTGGTCGACCAGACGCGATCTTGAGCGGCTCGACCGTCACGTGCTCACCGACATCGGGCTTGTACAAGCGGACGTCGTGGCCGCCGTCAACGGCCACTCGCTTGCGCAGGCGATGCCCGCGAACAACAACGAACTCTGCCCCTTGAGTGGCGGTCGCGGCGGCGTCGCGTAATCGGGCAGTCGACCCGCGCTTACGCGGGTGCAACGAAAGAGTCGATTACTTTCTTAGTTCCTGCCTTGTCGAACGTGATCTCGAGGCGGTTGTCCTCGACCGCGACGATACGGCCGTAACCGAACTTTTGGTGAAAGATGCGCATCCCTCGGGTGTACGAGCCCGAGGGTTTCGCTTGGGTGGGATGTTGCCCTGTATGAGCTTCGGCGTCGAAGCCGTTTGACGCGGCGTGGCGGGCGTAGCGTCCTCGGCGCGGTCCAAAAGCGGGGCGCTGGACGATGAACTCGGCGCCCGAATCTTCAAGGCCAACCCCTTGGGCGCCGTACAAGCCGGGCTCGGAAACGTTCTCGACGTGCTTGGCCGGTAACTCGTCGACGAAGCGCGAGGGAATGTTCGACTGCCAGCCGGTGAAGAGGCGGCGGCTGGCCGCATAGGAGATGCGGATTCGCTGCCGTGCCCGGGTGATTCCGACATAGGCCAGACGCCGCTCTTCCTCGAGCGCCTTGGCGCCGCCCTCGTCGAGCGCCCGCTGGTGCGGAAACAGACCCTCTTCCCAGCCCGGCAGGAACACCGAATCGAATTCCAGACCCTTGGCGCTGTGCAGCGTGACCAGATTGACGGCGTCGCCGCCGGCGGCGCGGTCGTTGTCCATGATCAAACTGACGTGTTCAAGGAACGCCGTCAGCGTTTCCAATTCCTCGGCCGCGGCGACAAGCTCTTTGAGGTTGTCGAGTCGCCCCGGAGAATCGGGAGCGCGGTCATTCTGCAGCATTTCGGTATAGCCCGATTCCTCAAGCACCAGCTCGATCACGTCCGCCAGCGGAAGGTCGGCCGCCGCCGTCCGCCACCGATCGAAGCAATCAAGCAAACCGCGAAGTGCGCCGCGGCTCTGCGGTCTGAGTTCGTCGGTCCCGACCAGAGCGTGAGCTGCCGCCAGGAGTGAAATCCCTTGGGCGCGGGCGAGTTCGTGCAGGGTCTTCACCGTCGCTTGGCCGATGCCGCGCTTGGGCACGTTTACGATCCGCTCGAAAGCCAGGTCGTCGTCGTCTTGATGGATAACGCGCAGGTAGGCGATGGCATCTCGGATCTCGCGGCGCTCGTAGAAGCCGACTCCCCCGATCACCCGATGCGGGATGCCGAGCGTGAGGAATCGGTCCTCGAACTCGCGGGTCTGGAAGCCGGCGCGGACGAGGATCGCCATTTCGGCGAGCGCATGGCCTTGCCGCTGGAGCGATTCGATCTCTTCGCCGACAACCCGCGCTTCCTCTTCGCCGTCCCAGACGCCATGGATGGTCACCTTTTGGCCGTCCTCGCCCTCGGTCCACAGGGTCTTTCCGAGCCGCCCCTCGTTGTGCGCGATCAGGCCCGAAGCGGTTCCAAGGATGTTCGGCGTCGAGCGGTAGTTGCGTTCGAGGCGGATCACGCTGGCGCCCGGGAAATCCTTCTCGAAGCGAAGGATGTTGCCGACCTCGGCCCCGCGCCAGCCGTAGATCGACTGATCGTCGTCGCCGACGCAGCATAAGTTCTTGTGACCCTGCGCCAGCAGGCGAAGCCACAGGTACTGGGAGACGTTGGTGTCCTGGTACTCATCGACCAGAATGTATTTGAAGCGTTGCTGGTAGTCGGACAGAACGTCGGGATTGTCGGTGAAGATGGTTAGGCAGTGCAGCAGCAGGTCGCCGAAGTCGGCAGCATTGAGAGTCCGCAAGCGTTCTTGGTAGGCCGCATACAGCGCGACCGCACGCCCGTCCGCAAAATCTCCGGCTTGTGCCGTGCCGACCCGACCGGGAGCCAGGCCACGATCTTTCCAGCGGTCGATTTGCGCCGCCAAGGCGCGCGCCGGCCACCGCTTCTCGTCGATATTGGCGGCCCCGAGAACCTGCTTCATCAGCCGCAGCTGGTCGTCCACGTCGAGGATCGTAAAGGACGGCCGCAATCCGACGAGCTCGGCGTGGCGGCGGAGGATGCGGACGCCGTTGGAGTGGAAGGTGCCGAGCCACAGGCCATCGACCGCCTCGCCGATAAGCGCCGCCACCCGCGACTGCATCTCGCGGGCCGCCCGGTTGGTGAAAGTGACGGCGAGAATCTGACTGGGCCAGGCCAGGCGCAAACGCAGGATGTGCGCGAGCCGCGTCGTGAGCACCCGGGTCTTGCCGGTTCCCGCGCCGGCGAGCACGAGAAGAGGGCCCTCGGTCGCCTCGACCGCCGCACGTTGCGCTTCGTTGAGCCGCGAGAGGTAGGCCGGAGCGGCCTTGGGACCAGCGCTCGGGGCGGATTCGGTGGGTGGCTCCAAGCCGGAAAGATCGAAGGGATCGGCCATCTTGAGCCGGCGGTTATAGCATGGTTCCGAACCGGCGCGGCGCGGCGCGGCGGTTCAGTCTAGTTGCATTGGCCGATGGAGCCTTCCGCGCACACCGTGGTGCCGTCGGTCCAGGTCGCCCCGGAGAGATCGGCCTTGAGGAGATCGGCGCCGGTCATCAGCGCGTCGGTGAGATCGACGTTGCGCATCGTCGCACGGAACAGGCGCGCACGACGCATGTCGGCCCCGCGGAACGACGCTCCGGTGAGATCGGCCTTGGTAAAATCGGCCTCGGTCAGTTTGGCGCCGTCGAAGCGGACGCCAAGAAGCCGCGAGGTGATGAACTTGGCACGGTGACCGTCGATCTCGGAAAGGTTGCTGCCGGAGAGTTGCGTGCGGTTGAATCGGGCATCGCGCAACCGCGCACCCTGAAGGTCGACCCCGAAAAGATCGCGCTCCTCAAAGTAGCATCGCGACCAGTCGGTGCCGGGGCGCGCGGGGTCGGTGCACGCGGCGTGCGCTGGGCGGGCCGCGCCGAGCGATAGGCCGGCCGCCGTCGCGATCACACCGGCGGCGAGAACGCCGCATAGACTCGATCGCAGAACAAGCGCCGTCGGGGCGGGGCGCACGCCGCTCACCGACGCCCCAACGACCCATGGTCGTGTGGGCGGCCGCATCCCCGAATCTCCATGCGCAGACATTCCTCCCTCCCCCATGTATACGATTTCTAGAGCCGGTTTCATACCATCGCCTAGGCCACGGTTGATGGCATCGGCCCCGGCGCAGTAGCCTTGGCCGGCCACTTGGATTTCAGTGTGAAGCATGTCTTTGGCCGCGACCTCCCACGACGCCACGACGAAAGCGCTGCGCGCCCTGTTGGGGGAACGCTTGTCGACTGCCTTGGATGTGCGCGCCGTCCACGGCAAGGACGAGTCCTTTCACAAGCCGTACCCGCCGGACGCCGTCGCATTTCCGGCCTCGAGCGAGGAGGTCGCGAGAATCGTCGAGATCTGTGCCGCGCATCGGACCCCGGTCATACCCTTCGGAACCGGGACCTCGCTCGAGGGTCAGGTCGCCGCGCTCCACGGCGGGGTGAGCATCGACTTGGGGGGATTGAAGGAGATCGTTTCGGTCAATGCCGAAGACCTCGACGTCACAGTGCAGGCCGGCGTGACGCGCAAGGAGCTCAACGCGCACCTTCACGGCACCGGGCTGTTCTTCCCCATCGATCCCGGCGCCGACGCCTCGCTTGGCGGCATGGCGGCGACCCGCGCCTCGGGCACCAACGCGGTGCGCTATGGAACCATGCGCGACAACGTCCTGAGCCTTGCGGTGGTGTTGCCCGACGGCCGCGTCATCCGCACCGCGCGCCGGGCGCGCAAGTCTTCGGCGGGCTATGACCTGACGCGGCTATTCGTGGGTTCGGAGGGGACCCTCGGCGTTATCACCGAAGTGACGTTACGAGTGTATGGCATCCCCGAGGCCATCTCGTCCGCGGTCTGTCCGTTCACCACCGTGGGCGGCGCTGTCGATACGGTGATCCAGACGATCCAATCCGGCGTCCCGGTGGCCCGGATCGAATTCCTGGACGACGCGCAGCTCGACGCAGTCAACAAGTTCTCGGGCCTTGACTACCGCGTCGCGCCGACGCTGTTCCTTGAGTTCCACGGCACCGAAGCCTCGGTTGCCGAGCAGGTGCGGGTGGTCCAGAATCTCGCCGCCGAGAGCGGCGGCAGCGAGTTTCAATGGGCGATCAAGACCGAGGAGCGCAACAAGCTGTGGCAGGCGCGCCACGATGCGGCCTATGCCGCCAAGGCACTTCGGCCGGGGTGCAAGGTGTGGGCCACCGACGTCTGCGTGCCGATCTCGCGGCTTGCCGAGTGCATCCTGGAAACCAAGGCCGACCTCGACGATTCGTTCCTGGTGGCGCCCATGGTCGGCCACGTCGGCGACGGGAACTTCCACCTCACGATCGTGTTCGATGACGAAGACGCCACGGAGGTCGCCGAGGTCGAGCGCATCAACGAACGGCTGGTGATGCGCGCACTGTCGATGGACGGAACGTGCACCGGCGAGCACGGCGTGGGCACCGGCAAGCTCGACTTTCTGGTCGCCGAGCATG
>CAYUNL010000194.1:0-5660 GCA_964446055.1 uncultured Alphaproteobacteria bacterium
GCTCGTCCTCGCCGGTGCCGAGCGTGGTCGCGACCAGCGCCTGGGTCCCGCCGCGGGTGAACAGGGCCGAACCATGGGTGCGGGGCAGGCACCCGACTTCGGAGACGATGGGGCGAACGGTCCGGGTGTCGCGGCCGTCGATTCGACTCGAGGTGCGCAAGACGTTGCCGCGCACGATCGAGCGCTCGAGGTCCTTCATCAATCCGCCGATCACGCCGGAATCTTCGGTTTCGCTTTCGAGTTCGGCAGCGGCGCGCGCGCGAATCTCGTCCACTTGCCCGACCCGCGCCTGTTTGGCCGGCTCGGCGTAGGCCGTCCGAAGATCGTCTTCGACCAGCGCGCTCAGGCGCGTCCGCAACTCTCCGTGGTCCTCGGGCTCGGCCACCGGCCAGGGCTCCTTGGCACAGCTCTCGGCCAGCGTGACGATCGTGTCTATGACCTCCCGACAGGCACGATGACCGAAGCTCACCGCCCCCAGCATGACCTCCTCGGAGAGCTCGCTAGCCTGTGATTCCACCATCAGCACACCTTCGGCGGTGCCGGCGACGATCAGATCGAGGGCGCTGGAAAGTCGCTCCTCGGCCCTCGGGTTGAGGACGTATTCGCCGTCGATGTAGCCGACCCTGGCGCCGGCGATGGGGCCAAGGAAGGGGATGCCCGACAGCGTCAGCGCCGCCGAGGCGCCGATCATCGCGGGGATGTCGGGATCGTTCTCCAAATCGTGCGACAAGACGGTGCATATGACCTGGGTCTCGTTGCGGAATCCCTTGGCAAACAGCGGGCGGATTGGGCGGTCGATCAGGCGCGAGGTAAGCGTCTCCTTCTCGCCCGGCCGCCCTTCGCGCTTGAAGAAACCGCCGGGAATCTTGCCGGCGGCGTAGGTCTTCTCCTCGTAGTTCACCGTCAGGGGAAAGAAATCTATCCCGACGCGCGGCGATCGCTGGGCGACCGCGGTGCACAGCACCATGGTCTCGCCGTAGGTGACCACCACGGCCCCGTCGGCCTGGCGGGCGATCTTCCCGGTTTCGAGGGCGAGCGGCCGCCCGCCCCAGCTCATGTCATTCTTGTGTATCGCGTACATTTATCCTTGTCCTTCCAACTCGACGTGCGCCGCCCTATGCGGTCGCACCGTCGCGCACCCGGCGGTCCGGGCCTGCGGCCATTTTCATGGGTCGTGTGGGCCCTTCGACAGGGCCCTGGGCCGTCACTGACACGCCGTCTATTTGCGCAGACCCAGCCGCTGGATCAGCGTGCCGTAGCGTTCCTTGCTGATTCGCTGAAGATAGTCCAGCAAGCGGCGGCGGCGGCTCACCATCATCAACAACCCGCGCCTCGAGTGCACGTCCTTCTTGTGGGTCTTGAAGTGCTCGGTGAGGTTGGTGATGCGTTCGGTCAATACCGCCACTTGCACTTCGGGCGATCCGGTGTCGCCGTCGGAGAGCGCAAACTCAGCCATCATCTCTTGTTTGCGCTCGGCAGTTATCGACATTCCATGACTTCCAACTTCTCAAGTGTTAAAGACCCGCGCCGGGCGGGCCATCCCGCCCTCTATTCGTGCGAGTGCGAGGGGTCTTCCTTCCGCCGTCACATACACGGTGCCCCGCTCGGACCCGGCGAAGGCGACCGCCTGACCCTGGCGAAGCCGCCGCGCCGCGCCGTCGCTCACGTCCACACTCGGCAAATCAGCCAACGCCACATGCAACGGGAGCAGAATCTCGGCGAGGCCGCCACTATGACCAAAACTTGGCAGAGTATCCAGCGAAATCGCGTGATGTTCGCCGAACGGCCCAGCCTGCACGCGGCGCAGCGCCACCACGTGCCCCAGCGTGCCCAGCCGCTCGCCGAGATCGCGCACCAGCGCCCGCACGTACACGCCTTTGCCGCAGCGCGCCTCGAAGACCGCGTGCTCGCGGTCCTCGTACTCGATCAGGGAAAGGGAATCGACGCGCACCGGCCGCGGCGCGAGGGCTGGCGGCGTACCGGCACGGGCCAGCCGGTAGGCGCGCTGCCCCTCGACCTTGATCGCCGAGAATGCCGGCGGGGTTTGCATGATCTCGCCCTCGAAGTCGGGCAGCGCGGCGCGAATCTCGTCTTCGATGGGCCGGCTCGCGCAGGTGGCCGTGACCTCGCCCTCGGCGTCGTCGGTGGCGCGTGCCTCGCCCCAGCGTACCGTGAAGCGGTAGCGCTTGGGGCCTGCCATCACGAACGAGATCGTCTTCGTCGCCTCGCCGACGGCGACCGGCAGCACCCCCGTGGCCAACGGATCCAGGGTCCCGGCGTGGCCGACTTTGGCCCCGCCGGCCAGGCCCTTGACCCGCGCCACCGCCCGCGTCGAGGTCATGGCGCCCGGCTTGTCGAGCACCAGCCAGCCGCAAGCGGGTTCAGCGTTGCGTCTCGCCATCGCCCGAACCCGGTTCGCGGTGCTCCGCGCCGCCCTCGCCGAGGTCGGCCGCGACCCTCGGCTGTTGCAGGAGCGAATCGATGTGCGAGGCGGCTTCGAAGGTGCGGTCGAGCTCGAAGCTGAGCGCCGGGGCATAGCGCAGCTTCACCGCCCTCGCCAACTGCGCCCGCAGTCCCGGGGCCGAGCGCCGCAGGCCCTCAAGCACGACCGCCGCGTTCTCGCCGCCGAGCGGGATCACGTAAGCCGTGGCCTCGCGCAAGTCGGGGCTCACCCGGACTTCGGTCACGGTGACCGGGACGTCGCGAATCTCGGCGTCACGCACCTCGCCGCGGGCGATCGCCGCGGCCAAGGCGTGGCGCAGCGTCTCGCCGACTCGGTAGCGGCGGTGGGATGGCGCGCGCGGCGCACTTCTGGACATAAGCCCGCTCAGGCCTCCGCGATTCACCCTGCAGCCACGTTCCTCACAGGGTGCGGGCGATCTCCTCGACCTCGAACGCCTCGATGACGTCGCCGGGGTGGACGTCGTGATAGTTGTGCAGGCCAAGTCCGCACTCGGTTCCTTCCTTGACCTCGCGCACGTCCTCCTTGAATCGCTTCAAGGAACCGACGCTGCCTGTGTGGACCACGACATCGTTGCGCAACAGGCGAGCCTGGGCGTCGTTTCGGATCACGCCCTCGCTCACCAAACACCCGGCCACCTTGCCGAGCTTCGAGACGCCGAAGACCTCGCGCACCTCGGCGCTGCCCAGCATGTGCTCGCGCAGCGTCGGCGCCAGCATGCCGCTGAGCGCGGCCTTGAAGTCGTCGATCACTTGATAGATGACCGTGTAGTAGCGGATCTCGGTGCCGACGCGGCGCGCCAGCTCGCGCGCCTGCTTGTTGGCGCGCACGTTGAAGCCGACGACGAAGGCGTCCGATGCCTGTGCCAGATCGACGTCGGATTCATTGATGCCGCCGACCGCGGCATGGAGCACCCGCACCGCGACCTCGTCCGAGGCCATCGCCCGCACCGCATCGAGGATCGCCTCGAGCGAGCCTTTGACGTCGGCCTTGATCACCATTGGCAGCTCTTTGCGCTCGCCTTCCTTGATCTGCGTGAACATGTCCTCGAGCGAGACCGCCTCGCCGCCGACGATTCGCGATTGGCGGGCGCGGCGGACACGGAACTCCGAGACCTCGCGCGCGCGGGCCTCGCTCTCCACCGCCGAGAACTCATCGCCCGCCTCGGGTAGGCCGTTCAGCCCCACCACCTCGGCCGGGACCGAGGGCCCGGCCTGGTCGAGCGGGCCGAGGTCGCTGAATAGCGCGCGTACCCGGCCCCATACGCCTCCGGCGACGACGATGTCGCCGACCGCGAGCGTGCCGCGCTGAACCAAAACCGTCGAGACCGGGCCACGGCCGAGATCCACCTTCGATTCGATCACCACACCCTGGGCGGGGCGGTCGGGGTTGGCGGCGAGTTCCAGCACCTCGGCTTGCAGGGCGATCGCCTCCTCCAGCTTGTCGAGGTTGAGCTTTTCGGTTGCCGAGATCTCGGCGCACAAGGTCTCGCCGCCGACCTCCTCCAACACCACGTCGTGCTGCAGCAGGTCGCGGCGAATGCGCGCCGGGTCGGCGTTGGTCTTGTCGGTTTTGTTGATGGCGACCACGATCGGCACCTTCGCCGCCTTGGCGTGGACGATCGCCTCGATGGTCTGCGGCATGATCCCGTCGTCGGCCGCCACCACCAGCACCACGATGTCGGTGACCTGGGCGCCTCGGGCGCGCATCGAGCCGAAGGCGGCGTGGCCGGGGGTGTCGAGGAAGGTGATCTTTTGACCCGACGGCATCTCGATCTGATAGGCGCCGATGTGCTGGGTGATACCGCCGGCCTCGCCGCCGGCGACGTTGGTCGAGCGCAACGCGTCCAACAAGGTCGTCTTGCCGTGATCGACGTGGCCCATGACGGTCACCACCGGTGCTCGCGCCACCAGCGCGGTATCGGCGTCGGGCTCGCCGCCCAGACCGATCTCGACGTCGGCCTCGCTGACTCGTTTCGCGCGGTGGCTGAACTCCGCCACCACCAGCTCCGCGGTATCGGCGTCGATGCTCTCGTTGATACCGGCGATCACGCCCATGTTCATGAGCGTCTTGACAACGTCGGAGCCGCGCTCGGCCATGCGGTTGGCCAGCTCCTGAACGACAATGTTCTCGGGCAGCACGACGTCGCGAACCACCTTCTCCGGCAGTGCTCCGGATTCCTCGGACCGCTTCTCGCGTTCGCGGGCGCGCCGTATCGAGGCCAGGCTGCGGGTACGCTCGCGCTCGTCCAGCGCCTGGGACATCGTGAGCTTCCCGCCGCGCCGGCGCGGCTGTTGGCGGCGGGCGTGCGGCGGACGCCCCGGTCGACCGGTGCGTCGGCGCAGCGATTCCGGCGTCTCCTCGGTGAGCTCCCCGCTCTGCAAGCGCTCGGCGGCCTTCTCCTCGGCCTTGCGCCGGGCCTCCTCCTCGCCCTGCTTGCGGGCCTCCTCCTCGGCCGCGCGCTGGGTCGATTCGTCGCGCTCGCGCGCCAAGACCGCCTCTTCGGCGGCAAGCCGGAGAGTTTCTTCTTCGGCGTCGGCGCGGGCCCGTGCGGCGGCGCTCTGCGCCCCCTCCAAGGCGCGCGCGCGGGCGTCCTTCTCCTCGTCCGTCAGCGTGCGCAGCATGACGCGGACCTTGCCCGCGGTTGAGCCCGTCGCGGCCTCGGCGCCCGCCTCAGCTTCGGCTTCGACCTCGGTCTCGCTCGGCGCCGGAGCGGGTGGCGCCGCGGGCCGCGCGACGGGCGGCGGCGTCAACGGCGCGGCGCTCTCGCCCGAGATCGTGCGCTTCTTCTTGACTTCGACTTGGACCGTGCGCGTGCGCCCGTGGCTGAAGCTCTGGCGCACCTCGCCCGAGCCGACGGTCTTCTTGAGCTCGACCCGCCGCGGCGAGGCCAACGTCAAGGACTTCTTCTCTTCTGGTTCTCTGGTCTCACTCATCGCACAGACTTGATTCGCTCCAGTTCCGGCGCACCGCCGGGGGCCGCGCGAAAGCCGGCCAATCGCGCGGCCTCGCTCGCGAAACACGCGGAAATGCGCCCCGGGGACAACGCAGCATGTACCACATTTTCGCGGCCCAAGGCCAAACTCAATTCCGACCGCGAGAACAAATCGATCGGGCGCGCGCCCCCGCCAAGCGCTTGCAATCGTTTGCGGGCGGACGGCGCGCCGTCGGCGGCGGCGATCAAAACCGCGCCCCGGCC
>CAYUNL010000195.1:0-5647 GCA_964446055.1 uncultured Alphaproteobacteria bacterium
GGTCTCGACCTCGCCACGGCCCGAACCGTCGAGGTTCAGCGAAAGCTCGATCTCGGTCTCGTTCGTGCGGCGGGTGATTTGGGCTTCGCGCGCGTTCATGTCAGGGCACGATCTGGACCAGCGCGGAAACCACGACGTCGGTACCGCCGCGCGCCTTTATTTCGGGAATCACGCGGTGCAGCGATTCGCGCGGCACCGCGGCCTTGACCGCGAAGCCGGTATCGCCGTGCAGCGGCGCGATGGTGGGCTCGCGCATGCAGGGCAGCGCGTCGATCACGGCTTCCAGGTTCTCGGCGGTGACGTTGACCTCGACCATGACCCGCTTACGCGCTGCCAAGACCGATTCCAGCAACAGCGTGAAGCGCTCCAACTCGGAACGCTTGGCGCTGTCGTCCATGACCCGCGGGTTGACGTAGAGACGGGTGGACGAGGTCATCAACTGGTCCACGGTGACTAGGCCGTTCTCTTCGAGGGTGGCACCGGTAGCGGTGTTGTCGACGATGCAATCGGCATCCTCGGGCGGAAACGCCTCGGTTGCGCCGTAGGAACGGACGAAGGTCGCCTCGAGCCCCTTGTCGGCAATCCAGGCGCGGGCCAGCCGCTCGTATTCCGAGGCCACGACCAGCGGGCCGGCGGGGAGCTTGCCGTCGACCAGCACGCTTCGCGCGGCGGCGGCCACCACGCGCACGGGATCAAGACCGGTGTCGAGGACCTCGACCAGCTCGGCGTCGAGCTCGGCCACCCAGTCCGCACCCGCGAAGCCGAGGTCGCGCGAGCCCACGTGAAGCATCTCGACGACGTTCTGGGGCTTGAGGAGCTTGGCATCGAAGCCGGGCAGCGAGAGACCCGGCCGATAGTCGCGGCCCCCCAGTTGGACGTCGATGCCCGCCTCGGCCAAGAGCGCAAAGATACCGTCTTGCATGCGGCCTTTGGGCAGCGCCAGCCGAATCGCCGTATCGGTAGTCATATCGAATCACCGTTCGCCGGTCGATCCCGGCCAAGGCGGCGTGAGACTTCCCCACCGCAACGGCGCTGTCAAGGGCGGTTCGCAGGCGCGGCGCCTATATTTCCCCCTTGCCCATTTGCTCGGCAATATTCTCGGCCTGGCGGATGGCGAGCGCGACGATGGTCAGCGTCGGGTTGGCGGCGGCGGAGGAGGGGAACTGGCTGCCGTCGGAGACGAATAGGTTGGGCACCTGATGACTCCGCCCCCACTTGTCGATCACGCCGGCGCGCGGGTCCTCGCTCATGCGGCAGGTGCCCATGTTGTGCGAGGCGGGCATCTGACAGGCCTCGTGGGTCCGGCGGGCGCCGGCGGCGTCGTAAAAGGCGCTCGCCGTTTTCTGCCCGTAGTTGCGCATCGCAATCTCGTTTCGGTGGTCATCGACGTGCACTACCGGGATCGGCAGCCCGAAGCGGTCCTTCTCGGTGCCGTGCACGGTGACGCGGTTGGTCGCGACCGCCAAGTCTTCGCCATAGACGCACACCGCGGCGATGCGTTCGTAGGCCTCGATCCAGTCGGTGAGTGCGCGGCCCCAGCCGTGAGGGTTGAGGTCCGAGGCGCAGTACGGCAGGTGGGTGCCGTTCAAGAAGTAGTAGATACCGCCGACGAATCCGCGCGAGGGATCGTCGCGGCAATCATCGCGGATAACGCCGCCACACTGGATGCCGCGGTACATGCGCACCGGGCGCTCGAACTCGGCGTACACGAATGCTGACATGTGGCGCATATAGTAGCGCCCGACCGCGCCCTCGGCGTTCGCCAACCCATCGGGGAAGGCGGGAGAGGCGGAGTTCAGCAGCAGCCGCGGGGTCTCGATCGCGTTGCCCGCCACGCACACCGCGCGGGCCGCTTGGCGGTGCTGAGCGCCGCCAAAATCGCCGTAGACGACGCCGCTGACCCGGCCCGAATCGTCGTGTTCGATCTTGAGCGCCATGCATTGGGGACGGACCTCGCAACGCCCGGTCGCCTCGGCCTTGGGAATCTCGACATTGAAGGTCGACCACTTGGCGCCCGAGGTGCAGCCCTGCATGCAAAAGCCGATCTGGTCGCAGGCGTTGCGGCCGTCGCGGGGCACGACGTTGATCGCCATGTTGTTGGCGTCGACCTGGGCGTAGCCAAGCCGGCGGGCGCCGGCGGCGATGACCCGGTAGTTGTTGTTGCCGCGGTGGCGCGGCATGCCGTGGGTCCCCGAGACCCCCATCTTGTCCTCGGCCCTGTCGTAATAGGGCGCAAGCTCTTCGGGGCCGAGCGGCCAGTCGATGATGTCGGCGCCCTCGATCGGTCCGTAGGCGGACCGCGTTCGCAACTCGAAGTCGAGGAAGCGCGGGCACATCGCCGCCCAGTGCAGCGTCGTCCCGCCAACCCCTTTGCACATCGAGGCCGGGGTGTCGGGCCAGCCCGCCACCGCCTCGGTGGTGCCTTCGAAAACGCGCGGATCGTCCCACTCGAACTTGGCGGTCATCGCGTATTCGTCGTTTTCGAAGTCCTCGGCGGTGAATCTCGGTCCGGCCTCGAGCACCACCACGTCGACGCCGCGTTGGGCAAGCTCGTTCGCGAGCGTCCCGCCGCCGGCGCCCGAACCGACGATGACGACCACCGAATCGTCGTCCTCCTCGAAGGTGGCCGCCGCCAGTTGGTCATCGGTGTTCATCCGGCCAGAGCCGGGACCGCAACGGTCTGGCCGGTCTGCGCCGATGCGATGGCGGCTTCGGCCAGCACCAGGGCGGCGACACCGTCGCGCGCGGTAATCGCGGGGTCGGCGCGGCCCAAGGCGACCTCGATGAAGTGGTCGAGCTCGGCGATGTAGGAATCGATATAGCGGTCCATGAAGAAGTTGAGGATCGGGTCGGTAGTCGAGCCCTCGGCGCCGAAGCGCTCGATCGAGGTCAGGTGGGCGTTGCCCGAGCGCGCCATGCCCTTCGAGCCCAAAACCTCGACCCGTTGGTCGTAGCCGTAGGTGGCGCGCCACGAGTTGTCGATGTGGCAGAGCTTGCCCGAGGCGGTGCGCATGGTGACGACGGCGGTGTCGACCTCGTCGAGGGCGCGGAAATCGGGCTCGATCAGACAACTCGCCATCGCACTCAAGCTCACCGGCTCCTCGCCCAACAGCCAGCGCGCGAGGTCGAAATCGTGCACCGTGGTCTCGCGGAACAGCCCCTTGGGCGATCTCTTGAGGTATTCGACTGGCGGCGGATAGGGATCGCGGCTGACGATCGAGACGATCTCGACCTCGCCTACCTCGCCCCGCCGTATCGCCTCGTGCACGGCGCGGTGGCTGGGGTCGAAGCGGCGGTTGAAGGCCATGAACACCGGTGCCTCGACCTCGGCTACAACGCGCAGGCAGGCGCGCGCGCGGCCGAGATCAAGATCGAACGGCTTCTCGCAGAAGACCGCCTTGCCGGCGCGCACCGCGCGGGTCGTCATCTCGGCATGGGTGGCCGACGAGGAGCACACGATGACCGCGCCGACCTCGGGGTCGGCGAAGGCGGCGTCGGGATCGGCGATGGCGGTGGCGCCATGCTCGCCGGCCAGCCGAGCCGCGGCGTCGGCCTCAATGTCGGCGACGTACTTGAGCGAGGCGTTCTCGCTCGCAGCGATGTGGCGGGCATGGATCGGGCCGATGCGGCCGGCACCGACGATACAAAAGCCGAGCATCATGGGCGCGTGACCGAACCGCTGGCTCGGCCTACGCCACCTCCTCCCAGTACCCCGCGACCGTGTCGGCGAAGTCGCCGAGCACCGGCTGCAGCCCGTCGTCGAAGTGCTGCTGAACCGGTCCGTCGCTGAGACGCATCGACACCTCCCTCGGGTTGCGGCATTCTTGCCACGCAGAACCCGATTGTCAAAACCGGGATAGGGAGGCGGAAGATGAGCGATCACCAAACCGGCATCGCGCTCGTCGGCACCGGCGATGTCGCCAACCTTTACGCCAAGGCGTTTACCGAGTTGCCCGAGGCGCACTACCTGGGCGGCTTCAATCGCACGGTGGCGAAGGCGCGCGAATTTGCCGAGCGGCACGGCGGCACGGTCTATGAGACGCTTGAGGCACTGTTGGCCGACGAGGCGGTCGAGGCGGTGGCAGTGACCGCGACCAAGGAGAACCACGTCGCCCCCACCCTCGCCTGCCTCGAGGCCGGCAAACACGTCATTTTGGAGAAGCCGGTCGCCCCCACCATCGCCGAGGTGCGCGCGCTCAAGGCGGCGGCGGACAAAGCCGGGCGGGTGTGCATGCCGGCCCACAACTACATTTACGCGCCGGGTTTACGGCGCGCCAAGCAGCACCTCGATGCCGGCGACTACGGCAAGGTCTCGGGCATGTGGATGATGTTCAACATCCAGGTCGGCGAGGACTGGGGGCATGCCTACGGGCCGGTGGTGCCCGAACTCTGCATCCACCACGTCTACTCGGCGATCCATTTCCTGGGCCGGCCCTCGCGCGTGACCGCGGTGGCCTCCAACATCCACTTCGAGACCATCGACGTCGCTGACCAGACCGCCATCGTCTGCGAGTTCCCCTCGGGCGCCATCGCCAATCTGTGGGGCGGGGTGGCCGCCAACGACCCGACCAGCGACCCCTGGACCGTGCTTTACAAGATCCTCGGCACCAAGGGCGGCTTCAGTTTCACCTGGAACGAGAGCCACTTCGAGCACGAGAAGCCGATCTTCGGCGTCGCGCCCTATGCAGACAGCTTCCTCTACGAGCTCGACTACTTCGTCAACCAGTGCATCGCCAAGGGTGCGGCCCCGTTATCGACGCTCGACGACGCCATCGATTCGCTCTCGGTGCTCGAAGCCGTGCAGGCCTCGCTCGACGGCGGCGGCTTAGTCGAGGTGAGCTATGGTTGACCTCGGCGGATGATCAGCGAGGAGATCGGCGTCGCGCTCGTCGGCACCGGCTTCATCGCCGGTCTCCATGCGCGGGCGCTCGATCAGGTGCAGGGTGCGCGCTGCCTTGGCGGCTACGACGCCGAGCCCGGCAAAGCCGAAGCCTTCGTCGCCGAGCGCGGCGGCACGGCCTACCGGAGTCTCGACGAGCTACTGGCGGACCCGGCCGTCGATGCGGTTTCGGTCCTGACGCCCAAGGAGGATCACGTCGTCTCGGCCCTCGCCGCCCTCGAGGCCGGCAAGCACGTCTTCGTCGAGACGATCCGGGACGCCGCCGACAAGGCCGGGCGGCTGTGCGTGCCGGGCCACAACTACATCCACGCACCGGCCATGCGACGGGCCAAGCGCCACCTCGACGAGGGCCGGTTCGGCAAGGTCTCCAGCATGTGGATGATCTACAACTTCCAGTTCGGCGACGACTGGGCAGAGGTCTTCGGCGGCGTGATACGCGAGATCTGCATCCATCACGCCTACTCGGTCCTGCACTTCCTGGGGCGGCCGAGTCGACTGCGGGCGGTGACGTCGAACGCGCACTTCGAGACCGTCGATGCCGAGGACCAGGTGATGATCGTTTGCGAGCTACCCGCGGGCGCGCTCGCCAACCTGTGGTGCAGCGTCGCCGCCAACGACATCACCAGCAACCCCTGGGCCCTGGTCTACAAGATCCTCGGCACCGAGGGTGGCTTCCACCACACCTGGAACGAATGCCGGTTCGCCCGCGATACCCTGGGCTACGGCGTCACCTCCTACCTCGACAGC
>CAYUNL010000196.1:0-5500 GCA_964446055.1 uncultured Alphaproteobacteria bacterium
TTGGCCTCGCCTCAATATGCCTCAGGTACCGGCCAGGGCGCCCACAGCCTCGCGGTGGTGCTTTTGCTTCCACTCGGCATAGGGCTCGCCATAGACGATCTCGCGGGCCGCGTCGTAGCTGAACTCGATGCCGCGCTCTTCGGCGGCGGCGCGGTACCACTTTGACAGGCAATTGCGGCAAAAGCCCGAGAGGTTCATGAGGTCGATATTCTGAACGTCCGTGCGCTTGCGAAAATGCGCGACCAGCGTGCGGAAGGCGGCGGCCTCGAGCTCGGTGCGGGTTGTTTCGTCCATGGGGAAGCTCCTGTTTTGGGGGAAGTTATTCTGCGGCCCGCGCCTTGGCATCGAGATCGGCTGTGGTCTCGTCGATCAGCACGTCGACCACCGCGCGCAAGGCTTCGGCTTGATCGGCGCCGGCGCTGATGGCGTCGTTGTAGACCGCGAGCTGGTGCTGGGCGCCGGTGCCCCGGGCGGCGACTTGGCGCGCATGCGCGACCTCGGCCACGCAGTCCAGCCGCTCGGCGTCCTCGGCCACGAGCTCGATGATCTCCTCTAGGAGTTCGGCGTAGGTAATCCGCTCGCCCTTGCCGAAGTCCACCAGCTCGGCGGCGGTGCCGTAGCGCTGCGCGAGCCAGCGGTTCTCCTGCACGAAACCGCGCGGGTAGATGCGCCAGCGCTGGTTCTCGCGGCGCAGCCGGTAGAGCATGCTGAGCAGGCACTGGAAGAGCGCGGCGATGGCGATGCCGTCGTCGAGCGCGGTGCACATGTCGCAAAGCCGCATTTCGAGGGTCGGAAACCGGGCGCTGGGTCGGACGTCCCACCACAGCTTGGTCGCGTCGTCCACAAGATCGGCCGCGACCATCCCGGCGACGAAGCGCTCGTACTCGCCGTAGGAATCGAAACGGTCGGGCAGACCGGTGCGCGGCAGACCGTCGAACACCGCGACTCGATACGACATGAGGCCGGTGTCCTCGCCGTTCCAGAACGGCGAGGAAGTGGAGAGCGCCAACAGGTGGGGCAGGAAGTACGCGACTTGGTTCATTAGGTCGATTCTTAGATCGTCGTCGTCGACGCCGACGTGCACGTGCAGGCCGCACGTCATGAGCCGCCGCGCCAGCGCTTGGAGGTCGCGGGCCAAGAGGTTGTAGCGCTTGGCGTCGGTGTGCTTTTGGGCGCTCCACGCGGCAAAGGGGTGGGTCCCGGCCGCGAGCGGCGCCAGCCCGTGCTCGTCGGCGATCTTGGCCACGGTGGCGCGCAGGCTGGCGAGGTCGGCGCGGGCCTCGCCGACGGTGCGGTAGACGCGGGTCTCGACCTCGATCTGCGAACGCAGGAACTCGGGACTGACCTGACCGGTCAGAAGCTCCTTGCACTCCTCAAGCATGGTGGGTGGCGGATCGGCCACGACATCGCGGCTTGCCCGATCGACCAGGAAGTACTCCTCCTCGATGCCGATGCTCAGCGGCGGCTCGCGAAGCGCCATATCAGGGGCGCTCCACGCGGAACGGCCCGGTTTCGGCAAGAACCCGGCGCAATGCGCCGTCGAGCACCGCGGCCCAGCGCTCGACGCCGGCGGGGCTAGCGATGAGGTCCTGGCGCACCTCGATCAGGACGTTGGGAATGCCGCGCCTACCGCCGTGGTGGTGCATCGAGAACCCCGCGTCCTCGCGCCCCGAATAGGGCTCGTTTTCGCCGACGACGATCTCGTCCTCGGCCCCGAGAATGCCGATCAGCCGCCGGGCGAGCCGGGTGTCGAGGTCCCAGAGAATTCCGATGTGCCAGGGACGGGCCATCCCGTCCATCTCGGGAGTGAAGCTGTGTACGGCGATCAGCGCGGGAATGTCGCCGCGTTCGAGCACCCCCTCGATCGCGGCATCGACGGCGCGGTGATAGGGCCAGAAATAGTGCTCCGCCCGGCGTGCGGCTTCGGCCGCATCGAGACCCGCGTTGCCCGGCACCTGCACACCGTCGGACTGGGAGAGGATTGAGGCTGGGCTGTCCAAGGCCCGGTTGCAATCGATGACGAGCCGGGAAACCCCGGCCAGCACCGCAATGGCATCGAGCGAGACCGAGAGGCGGCGCACCAACTCGCCGGCCCCGATATCCCAGGCGATGTGCCGGCCGAGGGCACCTTCGTCTAGGCCGAGGTTGTCGTAGGCCCGCGGTATTGCGTGGCTCGCGTGATCGCAGTTGATGACGTAGGGCGCGCCGCCTCCGGCGTTCAGCGCCTCGACCGGCACGGGATCGTCGCTGTCGCCCGGGCGGTCGCGCCGGGCCGCCAAAACGGCAGCATCGTCCATCGCGCGACTATAGCCGATCTCGTCAGCCGCCGCGCTTGGTGCGGGTCTTGCGCTGCACTATAACCGCGCGATGGCGAATCAGACCGATACCCAGGGCGAGGTCTTGCGCCAGCTCTTCGAGGCCGCGGTGGATGCGGTCTCGCCGGCGCGATGTCTGGCCTCGCACCTGCCGAAGCCCGGCATGGGGCGCACCGTGGTCGTCGGCGCCGGCAAGGCCTCGGCGGCGATGGCCGAGGTGCTAGAGCGGCACATGAATGGGCTCGCCGGCGGGCTTGTCGTCACCCGCTACGGTCACGGCGTGCCGACGCGCGCGATCGAGGTCGTCGAGGCCGCGCACCCGGTTCCCGATGGCGCCGGAGCCGAGGCCGCGCGACGCGTGCTGGCGCTGGTGGAGGACCTGGGCCCGGACGACCTGGTGCTGTGCCTCCTCTCGGGCGGCGGCTCGGCGCTTCTCGCTTGCCCTGCGGCCGGCATCACCCTCGAGGATAAGCAGGCGACTACCGGGGCTCTCCTGGCCTCGGGCGCCACGATCGCGGAGATGAACTGCGTGCGCAAACATCTCTCGGCGATCAAGGGCGGACGCCTTGCCATCGCCGGCGCGCCCGCGCGCGTGCTGACGCTGATGATCTCGGACGTCCCGGGCGATGATCCCGCGGTGATCGCTTCGGGCCCGACCGTGGCCGACCCGACGACGTTGGCGGACGCCCGTGCGGTGATCGAGCGCTACGGTATCTCGGCGCCGGCAGCCGTCATTGAGCACTTGAGCGCCGCCGCCGCCGAGACGCCAAAGCCGGGCGACGCGAGGCTTGCCCGCGCAGAAGCCGTCATCGCCGGCGCCGCCAAGGACGCATTAGGCGCCGCCGCCGAGGCGTGCGAATCGCTGGGCTACCGGGCAATCGTGTTGGGCGATGACATCGAAGGGGAAGCGCGCGAGGTGGCCCGCGCCCACGCCGATCTCGCCCGAAGTCATGCCGCCGAGGGTGGACGGACGGTGATTCTCTCGGGCGGAGAGGTCACGGTCACCGTGCACGGGAAGGGGCGCGGCGGACCCAACACCGAGTATGCGCTGGCGCTCGCCCTGGCACTCGAGGGCGCGCCCGGTGTCACGGCACTCGCCTGCGATACCGACGGCATTGACGGCTCGGGCGACAACGCCGGTGCGGCGATCGCCCCCGATACCTTGGCCCGCGCCAGCGCCCTCGGGCTCGACCCCTGGGCTTACCTCGAGGACAACGATTCATATGGCTTCTTCGCCGGCCTCGGCGATCTCTTCGTCACCGGACCGACCCGCACCAACGTCAGCGACTTCCGCGCCATCGTGATCGACGATGCCTCGCGCGGCAGCGGCGCCGCCCGCTAGGATTCAGATGCGGCGCCAGCGCAACGTCAAGATCGTCGCCACGCTCGGCCCGAAGAGCGGCTCGCAGGCGCTGGTGCGAGGACTGTTCGAGGCCGGAGTCGACGTCTTTCGCCTCAACCTCAGCCACGGCCGGCACACCGAACACGCGCGACTCCACGCCCTGGTGCGCCGGGCCGAGCGCCACTTCGCTCGGCCCATCGGTATCGTCCTCGATCTCCAAGGCCCGAAACTCCGCATCGGCGCGATGGCCGAAGGGGGAGCGGAGATGAAGGCGGGCCAACGGTTCCGGCTCGACCTCGACCCGGCGCCGGGCGATGAGCGCCGGGCCCCGCTGCAGCATGCGGAGGTGTTCGCCGCACTGGCGCCGGGCACCGATATCCTGCTCGACGATGGACGCGTGCGCCTGCGAGCAAAGGAGGTCGGGCACGACTATGCCGAATGCCGGGTCATGGCCGGCGGCGTACTTTCCGCGGGCAAAGGCGTGAACGTCCCCGGCGCCATCTTGCCGCTGAGCGCGATCACGGCCAAGGACCGCGCCGACCTGCGCTTCGGTCTGCGCCTCGGCGTCGAATGGGTGGCGCTCTCCTTCGTTCAGCGCGCCGAGGACATTTCGGCGGCCCGTAAGCTGGTGAAGGGACGAGCGGCGATCATGGCCAAGATCGAACGGCCCGCGGCGCTCGAGCATTTGGACCGCATCATCGAACTCGCCGACGCAATCATGGTGGCGCGCGGAGACCTCGGCGTGGAGATGCCGATCGAGGAGGTTCCGGGCCTCCAGAAGCGTATCGTTCGCGCCGCGCGCGACGCCGGAAAACCGGTCATCGTCGCCACCCAGATGCTTGAATCCATGGTCCGGGCGCCGGTCCCGACCCGGGCCGAGGTCTCCGATGTCGCGACCGCGGTCTATGACGGCGCCGACGCGGTGATGCTGTCGGCGGAATCGGCGGCCGGCGATTATCCGGTGGAATCGGCGGCGATGATGGATCGCGTAGTGCGCCAGGCCGAGCACGACCCGCTGTACGCGACCCTCACCGCAGCCCAGCACCAGACCCCCGAGGCGACCGACGCCGATGCCATCACCCGCGCCGCGCGCCAAGTGGCCGAGACCATCGGTGCTCGTTGCGTCGCGACCTATACGACCTCAGGCTCGACCTGCCTGCGGGCCTCGCGCGAGCGGCCGCAAGTGCCCATCCTCGGGCTGACGCCGGTGGCCGAGACCGCGCGACGGTTGGCGCTCGCCTGGGGCGTACACAGCGTGATGACCGAGGACGCGACCGATTTCGGTGACATGGTCGGGCGCGCCTGCGAAATCGCCCGCGCCGAGGGCATGGCGCGCAAGGGCGAGCGCATCGTCATCACCGCCGGCGTCCCCTTCGGCACGCCGGGCGCGACCAACGTCCTGCGCATCGCGACGCTGGACGGCAAGCACAGAACAAAAGCGCAGGGGAGCAGGGGGAAAAGGATATGACACGAGCTGATCGCACGCCACGAATGCGACTGGGGTCCGCATGCGCGTTGGTTGTGGCCACAATACTGGCAGGGGGACCTGCGGCAGCGGCGGGCTTCGCGGTGGGGCAGACCAGCGTGCGCGGCGCGGCCACCGGCGGCGATGCCAGCACGCTCTTCTCCAACCCTGCCGGTGCCACCCGGCTCGGGGATAGCGAACTCGTGATCGGCGGCAATCTGGTCGTCCCGAGCGTTCACTTCGAAGAGCAGGGATCGACGCTGTTCAACGGCACCCCGCTCGGCGGCAACGACGGCGGCAACGGCGGGTTCGACATCGTGGTTGCCCAGGGCGGGATTGGCGAGGTCGTCGCAGGGGGCCAGAACTGGCGGGTCGAGG
>CAYUNL010000197.1:0-5499 GCA_964446055.1 uncultured Alphaproteobacteria bacterium
GCAATGAAGACGATGAACCCGATACCGGCGCCGAGGGACGGGACGGTCTCGCAGATTCTGATCGCCAATGGTGCGCCGGTCGAGTACGGCGAGGTCCTTCTCATCCTCGAATAGACTCGGCGAAGCGCGGCGGGCGTTGATCCGCTTAGTCGCCGGTCGGCAGCCGCAACACGACGACCGAGCCGTCAGAGAGGCCGTATACCGCCGCGCGGACGCCGGAGACCAGGCCGACGACGATGTTCGTGACCACCCGGAAGGCGTGTGCGAGCCGGCCGAGTTCGTCAATGCGATTGTCGGTGAAGGTGACGACCGCCACTTCACGATGCCCTCGCACAGGCACAATCGCGTCGGCTGCGCGATCGCCGTCCACATCCGCCACCGCCGCCATCCCCAGTTCACGGCTGCCGATGGCGTGGTTGGAGTACCCCTCGCGGGCGGCGAGCGGCACCAGAACAGCCCCGGCCCGGCGGTAGAGGGTGAGGCGACCGCTGAGGTGTGGAGTGAGGATCGCCGCGATTTCGCGCCGCCCGTCGCCGTCGAAGTCGGCGACGCCGATCGGATTTAGCCAGCGATGCGCACGACCGATCGGAGGCGCCGCGGCGAGCAGCCGGATGGTCCCGCTGGAGGCCTCGTAAAGGGCCAGCGCGGCGCCACGCTCGACATCGCTGCGCACCACCAGAAGCTCATCGGGCCCATCGCCGTCGGTGTCGACGATGCGCGCGAGGCGGTCCTCGAACACCTGATCGGGGCCAAGGCGAATATCGGCTGTCGTTCCGTCCCGGAATCGCGCGCGGAGGCCACCAGCCTCGATGGCGTCGCCCAAGACACCGTGGTCGTAGCGCGCCGTCGGGCAAATCAGCCACGCGGCCGCGATCTCTCCCGATCCCGTCTCGACCGCTCCGTCGGGAAGCGCCCCAGCCGGGGCCGGGAGCACGTCGGGCCGGGCACCGCCGTCGCGGAATTCGATCTCACCATCCACGATCGCGAGCCGCAGGCTGCGGCCCTGGGCGGTGTGAGCGAGGACGGCCCCGTCGGCGTCAACGACGAAGCCTAGGACAGCGGCCGGCGGAGTGCCGTCGAGGGCTGCTTCGAGCGCGAGCGTTACACCGGGCCAGCCGAGAACGAGGAGCACCAGCGCCGGCGTCAACGAGGCATGGGCACCCATGGGTTGTCGGCGGCGCACCGTAACGCCGGAGTCAGGCGGCTGAGGCTCTCCGCTTTTTGGCGGCGCCATCGGCTATCTCGACGTAACCCTTCTCGATGGCGCGGCGCAGGGCGTCAAAGGCGGTTACCCCCTCTTCGAACATCTCGCGCTTTTCGCGGAGCAGCGCTACCCCTTTTGGCTCGGCATCGGCGTCGCCGAGGAAGAGGTCGAAGGCGGCGCGCAAATACTGGGCGCGCAGTTTTGCGACGACAACCGCGAACTTCAAGACCCGGTCACGGCCAAGCGAGGCGATGTGGGCATGAATCATTTCCTGGTTGGCCATCTCGATGCCCTGTTCGATTTCCTCCAGGAAATGCTTCTGGGCGAGAATGTTTTGGTAGTCCTCGGAGTGTTCGGCCATTGCCGACCTTCCCTCTGGGTGTGCTGCGCGATTTATGCTCCAGCGCGCGCAGTCTAGCGGTCGTCGCGACTTGATGCCATCCGCTGCGCGCCCTGAGGCGGCGCTAGTATGTGGCGCGGCCTCCCGAGAGGTCGAACACGGCGCCAGTCGAGAACGAGCAGGCTTCCGAGCAGAGCCATGCAACGAGGTGGGCCGCCTCCTCGGTCTTACCAAGCCGCCCCATGGGAATCTTGGAGAGCATGTACTGGACGTGCTCCTCGCTGATCTGATCGAAGATGTCAGTCCGAATCGCGGCCGGGGTCACGCAATTGACGAGCACGCCGGCGTCCACCACTTCCTTGGCCAGCGATTTGGTGAACCCGATGACACCCGCTTTGGCGGCGCTGTAGGCGGGAGCGTTGGGATTACCCTCCTTGCCCGCGATCGAGGCGATGTTGACGATACGCCCGTAACCCCGCTCCATCATTCCCGGCACCACCGCCTTGCAACAGATGAAGGTGCCGGTGAGATCGATGCCGAGGACGCGATTCCAATCCTCGAGGGTGTATTCCCAGGTCTTGACCGTGGGCCCCGAGATGCCCGCGTTGTTAACCAAGATATCGATGCCGCCGAAGCGCTCGACAGTGGCGGCGCACGCCGCGCCGACCGTATCGGGGTCGGTGACGTCGACGCTGGCGAGGTCGGCACGGCCGCCACCGCCAAGTTCGGCGAGCGTGGCCTCAAGCGCGGCCCCGTCGACGTCCCAGAGCATGACGTTCGCGCCCGAGGCCAGGAGGCGCTCGGCGATGGCGCGGCCAATGCCCCGCGCCGCACCGGTCACCGCGGCGGTGCGCCCGTTAAGGTCGTAAGCGTTCATCGGCGACGTGTCCTAGTCGATGACGGGCCCGCCGCGTTCATCGTGCTCGACATGAGGCTCCCAGTCGGGCTCGAAAAACGACTTGCCCATGTAGTCCTCGCGCAGCTCGGGCAGCGCGGGCAACAGCTCGACGCAGGCCGAAAGCATCGTTGCGGCGAGAACCACCGATATCATGGTCGGCCATCTCATCGAGCGTCCCCTCCTTGACAACTGAATAGCCCAGCCCGGCGCACACGTGCAACCGTCGCGCCCATTGCGTACAGCACCGTTGGCGACAACAATGACGGAGCTACGCGGAGGTGGCACCATGGCCAACGACGATCTTGCCTACACCCCGGCAAGCGAGCTTGCAGCCGCCTACCGCGCGGGAGGGTTCTCACCGGTCGAGGCGACCGAGGCGGCGCTCGCGCGGATCGAGGCGTACAACGGCCGCTTGAACGCCTTTTATCTGGTGGACTCCGACGGTGCGCTAGCAGCGGCGCGCGAGTCCGAGGCGCGATGGCAGGCAGGTGAGCCCGAGGGGCCCATCGACGGTGTCCCGGTCTCGATCAAGGACCATATCCTGACCAAGGGGTGGCCGAGCCCGAAGGGCTCGCGATCGACCGATCCCGACCAGCCGTGGGACGAAGACGCGCCGGCGGTGGCGCGGTTGCGCGAGGCGGGCGCGGTACTCCTCGGCAAGACGACGATGCCGGAGTTTGGCTGGAAGGGGGTGACCGAGAGCGCGCGCTTCGGCGTTACGCGCAACCCTTGGAACCTGGACAAGACCCCCGGCGGCTCAAGCGGCGGCGCCGCGGCGGCGCTCGGCGCGGGTATGGGCCCCCTGGCGCTTGGCAGCGACGGCGGTGGATCGATCCGCATCCCCGCCGGCTTTACCGGGCTGGTCGGCTTCAAGGCGACCTTCGGGCGGGTGCCGGTGTACCCACCGAGCCCGTTCGCGACGCTCTCGCACGTCGGCCCGATGGCGCGGACGGTGCGCGACACGGCGCTGTTGCTGAGCGTCATCGCCCGGCCCGATGCCCGCGACTGGTTTGCGCTTCCGCCCGAGGGCACCGACTACACCGCCGAGCTCGACGAGGGCGTTGCCGGGCTGCGCATCGCGTTCAGCCCAGCGCTCGGCTTCGCCAATGTCGACCCGGAGGTGGCGGCGCTGGTCGAGGCCGCGGCCTACGCCTTCGCCGATCTCGGTGCCAGCGTCGAAGCGGTGGACCCCGGCTTCGACGATCCGACGCCGGTCTTCGATATGCACTGGACGGTCGGCTGCGCCAACGCGCTTTCGACCATGAGCCCGGAGCAGCGTGCCCAGATCGAGCCCGATCTGTTGGAACAGGCCGAATCCGGCGAGGCGACGAGCACCCTCGAATACCTCGCCGCGATGAATACGCGAGCCGCCTTGGGCCTGCACATGAACCGCTTCCACCAGGACTGGGACCTGTTGCTCACGCCCTCGCTGGCGGTGCCGGCCTTCGACACCGGCCGGATCGTCCCCCCCGGCTACGAGGGGCCCGAATGGCTGCCGTGGACGCCGTTCACCTATCCCTTCAACCTCACCCAACAACCGGCGCTCAGCGTCCCCTGCGGCTTCACCGCGGAGGGCCTGCCGGTGGGGCTGCAGATCGTCGGCGCGAAGTACGCCGACGCGCTGGTGCTGCGAGCCGGCTGGGCCTACGAAGCCGCGCACCCGACCACCGAGCGCCGGCCCGAGCTTTGACCGGCAAGGCGATGGCCGAGGGTCGATCCGCCCAGGTGTTGTTAAGCGTCGCCGAGATGGGCGCGGCCGACGCCGCGACGATCGCCGGCGGCACCCCGGGCGCCGATCTCATGGAGACGGCCGGCGCCGCGGTGGCAGCCGAAATCCGCGCTCGTTTCTCGCCGTGTTCGACCACCGTGTTGTGCGGCCCCGGCAACAACGGCGGCGACGGCTTCGTGGTCGCCCGCCACCTTGCCGAGACCGGGTGGGAGGCGACCGTTGCGCTGATGGGAGCGACCGACGCGCTCAAGGGCGACGCCGCGGCCATGGCCGAGCGCTGGACGGGCGCCGTGGCGCAGCTTTCGCCGGCCGCCCTGGAGGGCTGCGGGTTGATCGTCGATGCGCTGTTCGGCGCAGGGCTCGCGCGCGAGCTTGGAGGTGAGGCGCGGGCGGTAGTCGAGGCGGCGAACGCCTGCGCCGCGCCGGCGGTGGCCGTCGACATGCCGAGCGGGGTGCACGGCGATTCGGGCCAGGTCTGGGGCGCGGCGGTCGCGGCGGCGCTGACGGTGACCTTCTTCCGCGCCAAGCCGGGGCACTGGCTCTATCCCGGCCGCGCGCTTTGTCATGAGACCGTGGTCGCCGATATCGGTATTCCCGAGACCGTGTTGGACCAGATCGTGCCTACGCTGTGGGCCAACGACCCGGCGTTGTGGGCTGACATCTATCCCTGGCCCAGGGCGGAAGCGCACAAGTACGACCGCGGTCACGCGGTAGCGGTGAGCGGCGGCGCGGAAACCACCGGAGCCGCAAGGCTCGCCGCGCGCGCCGCCTTACGCGCCGGCGCCGGGCTGGTCACGGTGGCCTGCCCGCCCGATGCGCTGGCCATCAACGCGGCGCAACTGACCACGGTGATGACGCGCAGCTTCGAGGGTGTTGAGGGCTTCCGCGCCCTGTTGGAGGATGGGCGCAAGAACGCGGTGTTGTTGGGACCGGGCAACGGGGTTGGCGAGGCAACACGTCGGAACACGCTGGCGTCGCTGGAGGCGGGCAAGACATGTGTGCTCGACGCCGATGCGCTCACCAGCTTCGCGGGCCAGCCGCAAGCGCTGTTCCGAACGATTCGCGCCGGCGGGGCGTGTCTGCTGACCCCGCACGATGGCGAGTTCGCCCGTCTGTTCGGCGAGACTATCGCCGACGATTTGGACAAGGTGGCGCGAGCACGCGCCGCGGCCGAGGCGAGCGGCGCCTGTGTTCTCCTGAAGGGGCCAGATACGGTGATCGCGGCGCCCGATGGACGCGCTGTCATCAACGCAAATGCGCCGGCCGAGCTCGCCACCGCGGGCGCTGGCGACGTATTGGCCGGCATCGCGCTCGGCCTGATGGCCCAA
>CAYUNL010000198.1:0-5495 GCA_964446055.1 uncultured Alphaproteobacteria bacterium
CGGATGGCTGCCTGAAGGTGGCTGACAGCCAGGTCGCCAGCCGATGGGGCAATATCACCGAATTCAAAGGGTTCGACTTGATAACACCGAACGAGCGCGAAGCCCGATTCGCGCTTGCCGATCAGGATTCGGGGATAAGGCCGCTGGCATCCGCGCTGTACGACGCCGCGGAATGCGGACTGTTGGTACTGAAGCTCGGCGAACGCGGTGTTCTGACCTGCTGCAGCCACGATCACGAGGACTTCGACAGCTTCTTTGTGGTCGATACTTTCGTGAATTCCGTCGTCGACGCGGTTGGCGCCGGTGACGCGCTGCTCGCCTATTCGACCTTGTCCCTCCTGGTCGAACCGGACGAAGTCGTCGCCACCATCCTGGGTTCCATCGCCGCCGCGTGCGAATGCGAATGTGATGGCAATATTCCCATCACGCCCGCGCTCATCGAAAAGAAGATCAAGGCCGTTGAGGACCATCTGCTGTACCAGTAACCGGGCGAGGCGATGAAGGTCATCGTCGTCGGCCTCGGCGTGCAGGGATACAAACGGCGTGAGGTAGCGGGTAGCGATTTTGTCGTCGCGGTGGATCCGGTCAACTCGGAAGCCACTTATCGGGACATCGGAGATGTCCCGCTCGCCGATTTCGACGCCGCCTTGCTCTGCGTCCCGGATGAGCCCAAACGCGCGTTGATCGAGTATCTGATCTCGAACGGTAAGCATGTCCTGGTGGAGAAGCCGTTATGGACCTCGACAGACGAGGAGATCGAGGCGCTCGATGAGCTGGCACGGACTCGGGGCGTGGTCTGCTATACCGCCTACAATCACCGCTTCGAACCGCACTACGTCCGGGTACGCGACGCCGTTGCCTCGGGCCGGTTCGGCGAGATCTACCGCTGCCGGATGTTTTACGGCAACGGTACGGCGCGGCTGGTCCGCGACTCCGCCTGGCGCGACCAGGGTGCCGGCGTATTGCCCGATCTCGGGTCGCATTTGCTCGACACAGCAGCGTTCTGGTTCGGCGCGCTGGGCGACGATTTCCGCGTCATCACGGCCAGCAGGTTCGAGAATCGGGCGCCGGACCATGTCGTCATCGGTTCCGAGACGACGCGCCCCAAGTTCGAGCTGGAGATGACTCTGCTGATGTGGCGCAACCATTTCACCTGCGATATTTTGGCCGAGAAGGGTACCGTACACATCCGTTCGCTGTGCAAGTGGGGACCCACGACCTTCACTTCGCGGACGCGCGTGCTGCCGTCCGGCCGACCGCCCGAGGAATCGGTAACCCTGGTTCAGGACGACCCGACATGGGAGGCGGAGTATCGCTATTTCGCCGCGTTGTGTGAAAACGGCGCGGCGACCGATCTGTCGAATGATCTGTGGCTCAACCGTCTTCTGCGGCGCCTCGGCGAAGAAGCGACCGCCGAGGCCGCGGCATGACGGCCCCGACAATCGGCTTCGCCGGGATGACGCATCTCGGCCTCGTCTCCGCCGTCGCCGCCGCGGAGCGTGGCTTCACGGTGACTTGCTTCGATCCCGATTCCGTGGCGATAGCCGCGTTATCGGCGGGCGAACTGCCGGTGAGCGAGCCCGATTTGGCGGAGACGCTGGAACGGAACAGCGCGCGTATCTCGTTTGCCGCGACCGCCGAGGCGCTCGAGCGGTGCGATGTTGTCTATGTCGCCCCGGACGTGGCGACCGACGCCGAGGGAGCAAGCGACCTGTCCGGCGTCGACGGGCTGCTGGACCTGGTCGACCCGCATCTTGGCCCCCAAACGGTGCTGGTGGTGTTGAGTCAGGTGCCACCCGGCTATACCCGCGGGCGCGCGCGGGCCGGCCGAACGCTGTTCTATCAGGTCGAGACCCTGATCTTCGGCCGTGCGCTGGCGCGCGCGCTTGAGCCCGAACGCTTCATCATCGGCGGCGCCGCGCCCGACGCGCCGCTGCCAGACGCCTACCACACGTTTCTCTCGTCATTCGGTTGCCCGATCCTCGCCATGCGCTATGAGAGCGCCGAGCTCGCCAAGATCGCCATCAATTGCTGTCTGGTGTCGTCGATCAGCGTCGCCAACACCTTGGCCGAGCTGTGCGAGGGGATCGGCGCCGACTGGAGCGAGATCGTGCCGGCGCTGAAGCTCGACCGGCGCATCGGTGAATATGCCTATCTCAACCCAGGCCTCGGAATCGCCGGAGGCAATCTGGAACGCGACCTTGCCACGGTGTGTCAGTTGGCCGGCCGCGTCGGCAGCGACGCCGGTGTGGTCGAGGCCTGGACCGCCAATAGTCGGCACCGCAAACTCGCCGCGGTCCGCATGCTCGAGGACACGGTTCTGTGCGACAACCCCGATCCGCTTATCGCGATCTGGGGACTGGCGTACAAGGAAAATACCAATTCGACGCGGAATTCGCCCGCCCTCGCCACAATCGATGTGCTCAAGGACCACCGGCTGCGTCTCCACGATCCGGTGGTGTCAGCCGCCGCTGCGAACCATCCGGCGGCGGCGTGGTCCGACGACCCGCTGGAGGCGGCGTCCGGAGCGGACGTACTGATGATCCTGACCCCGTGGCAAGACTATCGCCGGATCGCGCCGGAAGACATCGCACGCATCATCGCCGGACGCGTGGTGATCGACCCCTATGGGGTTCTCGACGGTCGGGCCGCCCGCGAGGCCGGGCTCAACCACGTCACGCTCGGCCTTCCGGCCGCGCACGCGGAATACGGAGGCGATGGCGCCCATGCTTGAACATCTCAACGAGATCCCCACGGCGCCGCGCCGTGTCGTCGTCATGGGGGCGGGCGGTTTCGTCGGCTCGGTATCCGCCGAGCGGCTGCGGCGCGAAGGCGTCGACGTGCTGGCATTGACCCGCAAAGAGGTCGATCTTCTGGCCGATGAGGCGCGCGCCGAGTTGAGCGCGCGGTTGAGCCCGGATGACTGCCTGATCGTTACCTCCGCGATCGCGCCATGCCGTGACAACGCCATGCTGCTCGACAACATCCGCATGATGATGGCGGTGTGCGGCGCGGTGACCGACGTGCCGGTCGCCCACCTGATTTACATCAGCTCGGACGCGGTCTATGCCGATTCGCCCAACCCCCTGACCGAGAAGAATTGCGCCGAGCCCGGCTCCCTGCATGGCATGATGCATATTGCCCGCGAGACCATGCTCAAGGCGAGCTATGAGGGCCCGCTTTGCATCCTGCGGCCAAGTCTGCTTTACGGGACGCGCGATCCCCATAACGGATACGGCCCCAACAAGTTCCGCCGTGCCGCGGCCGCCGGTGAGGACATCGTTCTGTTCGGCGAGGGCGAGGAACGGCGCGATCACGTGCTGATCGACGACGTGGGCGAGATCGTGTCCCGCTGCGTTCGCCATCGCAGCCGGGGCGTCTTGAATATCGCGACCGGTTCGGTCACCTCGTTCCACGACATCGCGGAGTCGGTGCTGCGCGAGGCCGCGACCGCGTCCAAGATCGTCACCACCCCGCGCCAGGGGCCGATGCCGCACGACGGTTACCGCCCGTTCGACATCGCCGCCAGCCGCGCCGCCTTTCCGGATTTCACCTATACATCGATCGATGCCGGCATTGTCCAGGCCCACGCCGAGATGGCCGGGGGAGAATGATGGCCGAGATCGACCTGTTGCGTGCGCTGCCACGCACCAAGCGCAATATCGCCAAACGGTCCGAGGCGAAGGATCCGGCGGTCGTCGCCATCGCCAAGCAATATGGCGAGATGTACTGGGATGGGCCGCGCGAATACGGTTATGGCGGCTATGGCTATGACGGCCGCTGGCGTCCCGTCGCCGCCGACATCATTGAGCATTTCGGCCTTGCGCCCGGTATGCGGGTGCTGGATGTCGGTTGCGGCAAGGGGTTTCTGGTCAAGGATCTGATGCTGGAATGTCCGGGGCTGGAAGCGTTCGGGATCGATGTTTCGCTTTACGCCATCACCCATGCGCCCGAGGAGCTCACCGGGCGGCTGCATTTCGGCACCGCCGAGAAGCTGCCGTTCCCCGACGGTGGCTTCGATTGCGTTTTGTCGCTGAACACCATCCATAACCTGGCGCGGCCCCGAGCGGTCAAGGCGATGGCCGAGATACAGCGCCTGTCGGGTGGACGAGCCTTCGTCGTCGTCGACAGCTACCATACGCCCGAGCAGAAAGAGATCTTCGAAAGCTGGGTGCTGACGGCGGAGTTTCACGACTACCCCGAGGGCTGGGTGGCCGTGTTCGAGGAAGCCGGATATACCGGCGATTATGCCTGGACCATCATCGAGTGATCGTGGTCGCGGAATCTTCTATAGTCCGCCGTATTGGCAAACCGGGAGAGTGGAGGTAGGGAATGAGCAAAACATACGCAATTCTTGGTGGCGGCGGATCGTTCGGAATCCATGCCGCGTTATGGCTGCTGGACAACGCCAACCCGAATAAGGTCATCGGCATCGGCCGCAATCCGCTTCGCCCGGAGCCGTTCTCGCTCAACATCGAAGATCGCGACGGGTACGAGTATCACGCCCGCCACGTCACCTACGAACTCGACCTGCTTCTCGAATTGCTCGATCGGGAGAAACCCGAAATCATCGTCAACTTCGCCGCCCAGGGCGAGGGAGCCGTGTCATGGAAGCACTCGTGGCGGTTCTTCGAAACCAACTCCATGGGTTTGGCGCGCCTCGCCGAGGAGCTGATGAAGCGCGACTGGCTCGAGCGCTTTATCCAGATCGGCACCTCGGAAATGTACGGCTCGGTCGATCACGCCGCCGCCGAGGACGAACCGATTAAACCGTCGAGCCCCTATGCGGCGTCGAAAGTGGCGTTCGACATGTACCTGGTGTCGGTCCACCGCTTCCTCGAATTCCCGATGAACATCGTTCGCCCGTCCAACGCCTATTGTCCTGGACAGTTGCTTCATCGGGTGATCCCCAAGACCATCTGGGCCGGACTGACAGGGCACAAGTTGCCGCTGCACGGCGGCGGCAGGGCCGAAAAATCCTACATCCACGCCCGCGATCTCGGCCGCGCCATCCAGCTCGTCGCCGAGAAGGCACCCCTCGGCACCATCTACAACGCCGGCCCCGCGACACCGACTTCGATCCGCGAAGTGGTGGAGCGTTGCGCCGTGGCGCTCGACATCCCATTCGAGAAACTGTGCGAAATGACCGAGGACCGGCAGGGTCAGGACTCCCGTTACTGGCTGGATTCGAGCGTGATCGAGCGCGATGTCGGCTGGAAGGCCGAGATCGGCTGGGACCAGGGCCTGGCGGAGATGGTCGAGTGGGGGCGCACCTATCTCGACCAGATCCGCGACTGGCCGACCGATTACGTCCTGCGCGGCTGAAGGCGGGCGACGGATGGACAGCCCGCAGATGCGCCGCAACGCCTTCGATGCCCAGGCCTCGCGAGCGCGCTGCCTGCAATACCGGCGGCGCATTCTCGACATCTCGCAACAGGTCGGGGCGCTACACGTGGCGCCGGCGTTTTCCTGCCTCGAGATGACCGACGTCATCT
>CAYUNL010000199.1:0-5449 GCA_964446055.1 uncultured Alphaproteobacteria bacterium
AAAGCGCTCGCTGTCGAAGAACACCTCGAGCTTGCGCTCGGTGAAGTTGTTGGCTCCGACGGCAGTGTTGTCGGCCTGGTTGACGACCGCCGTCGAGTTCGATTCGAACTGCACTTCGATCAGCGCCCCGATCGAGAGATCCTCGCGCGCCGCGACCGAGCCCCGAAAGCCGAGGCGGGTCGACGATACGTCGTTGTCGACGTGGCGGATATCGTCCTTGTTGCCGTCGTCGTAGTAGAGGAGGCCCCGGTTCACTTGACCGTAGACGGTGAGCCTCGCCGTGTCGTTCCCCGAGGTAGCCATTTTCGCCGGCGCCGCGGACGCCGCCGCCACGCCCTCGGATAGGGTCTCGAGCTCCGCCCTCATCTCTTCGAGGAGCGCTTGCTGCGATTCGATCTGCGCCTGCTGGGCGCTGATCATCGCCTCGAGGTCGCGCAGTCTCTCGGCGTCGCTTTGGGCCTGGCTCGGCCCGCCACCACGAGAGCGAGAAGCGACGCGGCAACCGCCGCGCCAAGAACACGGAATGGACCCCTTACACGGGACATCGTGAATACTCCTTCGGCTCGCCCCCGCCGCGTTCACTCGACGGGCAGCGTCTGGGTGTAGGCGAGGATGTCGACCTGATCCTCGACGTCGAGGACCGTGAGCGCCGAGGACTACGGCCAACGGTAGGGCCACTGAGAAAGTGCGATTCCTCGCACGCCTGATTGGTGCTGCCATCGCTGTAATCTCCTGGGCGCGATCGTGCGCCGGAGCCCGAACTTGCGCCCGCCCGAGGTCGCCCAACTTGATCTGGATCAAACGCGAGGCTCGATCGAAAAACATTGCCGACAACTCGTAACGCGCATGCGCCCACCCTATGTTAGCGGGGAACATGCCGGCGCCGGGCGAGGGAAGGGATTCGTATTATGGGACACTTCGTGGACGGGGAATGGGTGGCCGACGACTGGTCCACGGTGGCCAACAAAGAAGGGGCGTTCGTGCGCCCCAAGACCGCCTTTCACGCTTGGATCAGGGCCGACGGCTCGAGCGGGTTCGAGGCCGAGCCGGGCCGCTACCATCTGTACGTCTCGTATGCCTGCCCGTGGGCGCACCGCACGCTGATCATGCGCACGCTCAAGGGACTCGAAGACGCAATATCCATCTCGGTGGTCGATCCCTTCATGGATCAAGACGGCTGGCGCTTCGGCGAGGCGCCGGGTTCGATCCCCGACACCGTCAACGGCACCACGTACTTGCGCGAAATCTACGCCAAGGCGAGCCCCAGCTTCAGCGGCCGGGTGACCGTCCCGGTGCTCTGGGACAAACGAAGCGGCCCCATCGTCAACAATGAATCGGCCGAGATCATCCGCATGTTCGATGCCGAGTTCGGCCGCGGCGGGAGCGATTTCTATCCCCCGGAGCTGCGGGCCGAAATCGATTCCATCAACGAGCGGGTTTACGAAACCGTCAACAACGGAGTCTACAAATGCGGCTTCGCGCAAACCCAGGAGGCCTATGAGGCGGCGTTCGATGCGCTGTTCGCGACACTCGACGACCTCGAGGCGCGGCTCGAGGCAAGCCGCTACGTCGCCGGCTCGCGACTCACCGAGGCCGATTGGCGAGTCTTCCCGACGCTGGTCCGGTTCGATGCCGTCTATTACACCCACTTCAAGTGCAACCTACGGCGCATCGAGGATTACACGAATCTGTCGAACTACCTTCGCGAGTTGTACCAAGTGCCGGGCGTCGCGGCGACGGTGAATCTCAAGCACATCAAGCAGCACTATTTCGGCAGTCACGAATCGATCAACCCAAGGCGCATCGTGGCCAAGGGCCCGGCGCTCGATTTTTCGCGGCCGCACGACCGCGCTCGTTTGGCGGGCGAAGCGTTGGCGCTCGCCGGGTGAGGGTGCTCAGCGAAAGATCTCGGCGGCGACGCTGATCAGATACTCCTCCACCAGCTCCCTGCCCAATTGCTCGATCCGGCAGGTGCCCCGCGGGAACTCGTGATCACCGCTCGAGGCGCTCGCCTTGCGTTCGATGAACATCACCTCCTCGCGCTCGGGATACGAGGTGACCGATAGCGAGGGCGTCGACTTCGCCGCATCGTAGCGGTACTTGCCGCCCGACTTTGGCCGAATCTCAAGCTCGATGGCGGAGCGTCTGATCCTGCCGTCGAGATCGATGTAGCGCTCGCGCTCGATAACCCGGAAGTGGTGGCCGTGGGCTTCGAGGGCGCGACCAAACTCCTCGAACGCCGGACGGATGGCGTTCGCGCACAACTCGGCAAACGCCGCCTCGAATTCGTGAACCCCCTCGGCGCGATTCTTCGCCGCCGCCTCCTCGGCCGCCACCTTGTCGTCGTAGCTGTCGAGCAGGCCCTCGAGGGCGGATTTGGATTTGCCGCGCATCTGGCCGGGGCGCTAGAGGTCGATTCCGCGCTTGTCGAAGGCGCGGTCCCACTTGGTATCGAGGGCGTCGTCAAAGACAAGGTTGAGATCAAATGGGACCGAGAACCAATCGTCGCGGGCAATCTCGCCTTCGAGCTGGCCGGGCGCCCAGCCGGCGTAGCCGAGCGCGAACAGGCTGCGCCCCGGCCCGTGGCCCTCGGCGATCGCGCGCAAGATCTCGACGTCGGCGCTGAGCGCGACATCGCCGTTTACGGCGACGGTGCCCTCGCCAAGGAAATCCGAGGAGTGAAGGACAAAGCCGCGGCCGCGCTCGACCGGGCCGCCGTAGTGAACACGCACCTCCCCGCGGGCCTCGCTGTCGGCGATACCAAACTCGTGGAGCAACACCGAAATCGGCGCGACACCGAGCTGGCGGTTGAGCACCAGCCCCATCGCACCGTCGGCGCCGTGCGAGACGATGTAGATCACGGTTCGCATGAAGCGGGGATCGCCCATGTTCGCCGAGGCAGCGAGGAGTTGGCCGGTTAGTTCACCTTCGCCGCGCTCGCTCTCCGCGGCGAGCGATCCGGCGGCGACGGCGACGCCGACGATGGCCGCGAGGCTGAAGTACCGGATTGCGGCTAGCGACGCCGCGAGGCGCCCCATCTGAGATCCAAACTGGTGCATGGGAGCAACCGTCTCCGATCGCGCAGCCCTACAGGCACCCATCATATCAGCAAAACCGATCGCGCACCGGAGCTTGCCGTATCTCGTGCACCGCATACGGGTCGGGCGCGGTTCATGGGTGGGGTGGTTGCGAGCCCGCTCGCGTTGCGTTATCACGATGACCTCGGGTGGCGGAGTAAGCTCACGGCGCCCACGGAACCGGGACGGTAATGCGTGATTTAGGGAACCCCAGCCACGGGGATGGCGGGCATCCGCGCGACCGGCGCCTGAGGTAGCGGCGGCGGATGTCGACCAACGAGTTCGGCGGCACGGCGCGGGCCCACGACGCCACGCTGCGCACCGAGTTGATCGGCGCGCTCTACCGCCAAGAGCCGACGATAGTGTTCGTCAGTATCCTTAACGCCGCGATCGTAGCGTTCGTGGTGTGGGGCGTGGCGCCGCATCCCTGGCCATCGGCATGGCTGCTCACGATCTGCGCGGTGGCGCTCACCCGCCTCATTCCCATGCAGCGCTACCAACGGCATCCGGCGCCCGAGGAGGCGACGGGACTGTGGGGCGGCCTGCTCGTCGCCAGCACGGCGGCGAATGGCATCGCGTGGGGTACGGCGGGCCTGTTGTTCTTCACGCCCGACATCATTCTCTATCAGGTGTTCGTGGCCTTCGTTATCGGCGGCATGTGCGCAGGCGCCGCGGCGGCATTGTCCACCTACCTGCCGGCCTTCTATGCCTTTCTCGTGCCCAGCGCCGCACCGCTGATCGTCCGGCTTTGGCTCGAGGGCGAGACTGTACCGGTGGCCATGGGGCTTTTGCTTGCACTGTTCTGCGGCGCCATGGTCACGCTCTCGCGCAGTCTCAACCGCACGGTCAAGGACGCGCTGGAGCTGAGGCTGGAGAAGGAAGCGCTGGCCGCCGAACTTGCGGATCACCGGTTAAGGCTGGAGCGCGAGGTCGCCGAGAGCACCGCGCACTTGGGTGCGGTGGTCAGCCGCGCGCCGGTCGTCTTGTGGGCGGTGGACCGTGAAGGCACGATTACGCTGCGGGAAGGCAAGGGGCTGGAGGCGCTAGGTCAAGGCGCGGCTGACCGTGTGGGTCGATCGATCTTCGAGCTCTACCGTGACTATCCGCAGGTGACGCGCAATATCCGGCGCGCGCTCGCCGGCGAGGAGTTCACCGATGTTCTCGAACTCGACGGCGCGGTGTTCACCGATTCCTACCATCCCTTGCGCGACGAGAAAGGCGAGATCAAAGGGGCAATGGGGGTCGGTATCGACATAACCGCGCGCAAGTTGGCCGAAGACGCTTTGCGCGAAAGCGAGGAGTTGGTCGGGGCGGTGGCCAACAACGCGCCGATCGTACTGTGGGCGGTGGACCGCGAGGGTACCTACACGCTCTTGGAGGGGAAGGGCCTCGAGGCGATGGGCCGCAAACCGGGCGAGTCCGTCGGGCAATCCGTTTTCGAAGTTTTTCGCGACATCCCTGAGATCGCTACCAACGTCCGCCGCGCCTTGGGCGGAGAGACATTCGTCACGACCGAGATCGTCCGCGGGCGCGTCATCGAGTCCATGTACGGACCGCTCAAGGATGAAGCCGGCGAGATCGCGGGCGCCTCGGGCGTGGCCGTCGATATCACGGTGCGCAAGAGGGCCGAAGAGGCCCTGCACGAGAGCGATGCCCTATTGGCCACCGTAGCCAATAACGCACCGGTCGTGCTGTGGGCGGTCGATCGCGACGGCGTCTACAAGCTCTCGGAAGGAAAAGGGTTGGATTCGCTCGGCCGTGCCCCGGGCCAAGTTGTCGGGCAATCCATATTCGACGTTTATCGCGATGTCCCCGCAATCAGCGAGAGCGTGCAGCGAGCCCTTGGAGGCGAGTCACTCGCGAACTCGATCTCGGTTGGCGAGCACGTTTTCGAGTGCTTTTACGGTCCGTCACGCGACACGAATGGAGAGATCGAGGGCGCCATGGGCGTGGCCGTCGACGTAACGGCGCGCACGCAGGCCGAGCGTGCCCGGCATGAGAGCGAGGCGCGCTATCGGATGCTGTTCGAGCAGGCGCCGGTAATGATGCACTCGATCGACCGGCAAGGCCGACTGCTCGACGTGAACGGCGTGTGGCTGGAGACAATGGGCTATACGCGCGAGGAGGTCGAGGGCCGCCCGGTCACGGATTTCATGACACCCGAATCGCGAGCGTACGCCGAGTCCGTCGCCCTTCCACGTTTCCTCGAATCCGGTCAGGCCATCGACATTTCATTCATGTTCTCGACCAAAAGCGGCGAGACGGTGGATGTGCTCGCGTCCGCCCTGTCCGAGCGCAACGCAGAGGGCGAGTTCATTCGGAGCATCTCCGTCCTGATCGACGTGACCGAACGCAGGCGCGTCGAGGCGGAG
>CAYUNL010000200.1:0-5443 GCA_964446055.1 uncultured Alphaproteobacteria bacterium
GAACCTTGCCTACCTCTAAAACTGACACCCCAATTGTAATCTATACCTATTCATCTAAGTTAGAGAGAAATCTGGAAGGGGGGGGGCAAATCCTGAGCCAACTATGTTGACTTAACTGGTAGATGATTTTGATGGGGAACCATAAGGATATGTAATTTTTGTCAATCGTAGGTTCCTCTTTACTGCTAACCAATTCTTGTGTATGCATCAAAGTGGGAATGTCGGGTAAATTGTGAATGATATTGAAATAGAAATCATTCCCATTTTCTTCACACTTCCTTTACATGTAGGTTAAGTGGGGCGCCTTGACGGGCGCCCTTTTTTGTGGGCAATGGAGCGAACGAGGTTGGGCGATGGGCGCCACGAAAAATCGTGCACAAGTCGGCGTTTTGGGCGCCAGCGGCTATACCGGTGCGGAGCTGGTGCGGCTGTTGTCGCGCCACCCCGAAGTCGAACTTCGCTTGCTGACCGCCGAGCGGCACGCGGGCGAGCCCCTCGACCGGGTGTTTCCCCATCTCGGCGGCCTCGGGCTTCCGAACCTGGTGGCGATGAGCGAAGTGGCGTGGGCCGACCAAAGCCTCGATGTCGTCTTTTGCGCATTGCCGCACGGCACGACCCAGGAAGTGGTCGCGAGTATTCTCGATGCCGGCGCCAACGGCTCACTCAAGGTCATCGACCTCTCGGCCGATTTTCGTCTTGAGGACCCGGCGGTCTACGAAACCTGGTACGGCAAGGCCCACGCGGCGACGGCGCTGCAGGCCGAAGCCGTCTACGGTCTGAGCGAACTCGACCGTGAGCGGATTCGCGTCGCCCGGCTGATCGCCTGCCCGGGGTGCTATCCGACGACCACGATCTTGCCCCTTGCGCCGCTCCTCGAAGCCGGGCTGATCGAGGCGGAGGGCATCATCATCGACGCCAAATCCGGGGTTTCGGGCGCTGGCCGCGCGCTCAAGGAGCCCAACCTATTCTCCGAGGTTGCGGAGGGCGTGAATGCCTATGGCATCGCCGCACACCGTCACGTGCCGGAGATCGAGCAGCAGCTGGGCAAAGCCCAGGGTGCGCCGGTACGGGTGAGTTTCACGCCGCATCTCGTGCCGATGAATCGCGGGCTGTTGGCGACGATCTATGTGCGCGTGGCCGCCGGGGTATCGGCCGACGATCTTCGAGGCGCGCTCGAGGCGCGCTACGCTGGCGAGCCGTTCGTGGGCGTGCTGCCGGAGGGTGCCGCCCCGGCGACGCGCCACGTGCGCGGCTCGAATCACTGCCTGATCAGCATCTTCGCCGACCGCATCGAGGGGCGTGCCATCATCGTCGCGGCGCTCGACAATCTCGTCAAGGGAGGTGCCGGTCAGGCGGTTCAGGACATGAACCTAGTATGCGGTTACCGCGAGACCACCGGGCTTGAGCAGGCGCCTCTATTCCCCTAGAGGGTCTGGGCACATGCCGTTTGGCTGGTTGATCGCCGAGCGGCGCATCCTCTATGGTAGTGGGCACGGAACGGGGCGGAGGAAAGCACAAATGGGGCTGCTCGGAAAGCGATCGGGTCGGGTGGTGCGGTCAGTAGCTGGGCTCGCGTTTGTCGCGCTCCTGAGCGGCTGCTCGTTCGTGCCCGACTGGGCCGACCCCACCGATTGGTCCTACCGGTGGGCCAACCCGGTCAACTGGTATGAAGGCGTCTTGGGCAAAGACGACTCAACCATCGTGGTGACCACGGATTCCAGTGTTCCCGGCGAGGATGAAGACTTTCCGAGCCTGAGTTCGGTGCCCGATCGGCCGATCACGGTCGAGACCTCGGAGGAGCGCGCGGTGGTGGCCGAGGGTCTGGTCGCCGACCGCGAGCAAGCTCGATACACCGACGAGGTCATTCGCACTGGCCCCGAGCCGGTGGAAATCGCCGCGGCGGACTTTGTCGAGCCCGCGCCGACAGCGACACTGGAGGAGATCAAGCCCGCGGTGACGGCCGAACCGAGTGAGCCGCGACAGGCCCTGACGCTGGATCCACTCGAGCCCTTGCCCGAGACGCCACCGGCGGTCACGGTCGAACCGATGGATCCGCTTGAGGGGCTAACCGCAGTTCCGACGATCACCGAGCTCACCCAGCCGGATTTCGCTAGCGGGCCGGTGGCGCCGGCGGCCGTCGAGCTCGTCGCCTACGCGCCGGGTCAGGAGATGCTGTCGCAGGTGTTCGCGCAGTTGCTCGGTGAATCCGCGAGCACGGTTTCGACGGCGCCGGCGAACATGGCCTTCTCGGCGCCGACGGCGGAGCCATTGGGAGCTGGCGCCACGGAGGTTCCGGATGTGGTGCGGGACACCTACAACGAGTCTCTCGCCAGCTCGGCGGTGGCGCTGGGGGCGGAGACGTTCGAGGCCTCGGCCGCGGCTGCGCGCGGCGGTCTCTATCAGGGCGCGGTAATCAATTTCAACATCGGCTCGTCGCGGATAGCACCCAGCGACCGCGACGCGCTACAACAGGTTGTGGCCGAGCACAAGGCGCGCGGCGGTTTCGTTCGCGTTGTCGGCCACGCCTCGAGCCGCACCCGCGATCTGCCGATCGATCGGCACATGCTGGTCAACTTCCGCATCTCGCTCGAGCGCGCCGAGGCCGTCGCCCGCGAACTCGTTCGGCTCGGCGTCTCGCCCGCTGCGATCTTCATCGAGGCGCGCAGCGACGCCGAACCCGTCTACTACGAATCGATGCCCGCCGGAGAGGCCGAGAACCGCCGCGCCGAAGTCTTTTTAGAGTTCTAATGGCCCCAGAGCCGACCATGGGCCGGATGCTGGCGCTGGAAGCGGTCCGCGTCACCGAGGCCGCGGCGCTCTCCGCTTCGGAACTTGCCGGTCTTGGTGACGAGAAGGCGGCCGATCAAGCGGCAGTGGATGCAATGCGCGCGGCGCTGTCGACGGTCGAGATTGACGGCACCGTGGTGATCGGCGAGGGCGAGCGCGACGAAGCGCCGATGCTCTACATTGGCGAGCGGGTCGGGACCGGCAGCGGGCCGGCGGTGGACCTTGCCCTCGATCCGCTGGAAGGCACCACCATCACCGCTCGTGGGGCGCCCAACGCGCTTGCCGTACTGGCCTTCGCCGATGCCGGACAGTTCCTCAACTCGCCCGATGTCTACATGGAGAAGATCGCGGTCGGCGGTGGCCTCCCCGATGGCGTGATCGCACTCGATCGAACGCCCCAAGAGAATATCGCGGCCTTGGCGGCGGCCAAGGGGTGCGAACTCGCCGACATCGTCGCGTGTATCCTCGACCGTCCGCGCCACGCCGAGATCATCGCCGGGGTGCGTGAGGCCGGGGCGCGCATTTGCCTGATACCGGACGGCGATGTCGCCGGCGTCATCGCAACGGCCACCGCAGACACCGGCGTCGACGTCTACATCGGTACCGGCGGCGCGCCGGAGGGTGTCCTCGCCGCCGCGGCGCTGCGATGCATCGGTGGCCAGATGGAAGGGCGGCTGGTGTTCCGTAACGACGAGGAGCGCGGGCGCGCCGAGGCCATGGGCATCGAAGACTTCGAACGGGTTTACGCTCTCGAGGAGCTGGCCCGCGGAAACGTCATCTTCGCGGCGACCGGCGTGACCGACGGCTCGATGCTATCGGGAGTGCATCGCGACGGTGGCATCGCGACGACCGAGACCGTCGTCATGCGCTCGAGCTCGGGCACCGTGCGCTGGATCAAGACACGCCACGATTTCGACCACAAGGCTGAGCGGGACCCCGCCTGAGCCTAATGGCCGAGACCGCGCCGGCCCCCTTCCTCGGCGTGACGAACTCGTTGGCTGGCCGCGCCTGGCGCGCGCGCCTGGTGGACGATGGGGCAGGGCTCGCAGTGGCGCAACGCGCCGGTGTGCCCGAAATCGTTGGCCGCGTCCTGGCGGCGCGCGGCGTCGCACCCGACGACGCAGAGGGCTATTTGTGTCCGAGCCTGCGAGCCTTGCTGCCCGACCCCTCGAGCCTCAAGGACGTGGACCGGGCCTGCGAGCGTCTAGCGCAGGCGGTGATGGGGCGCGAGCGAGTCACGGTATTCGGCGACTACGACGTCGATGGCGCGGCCTCGGCGGCACTGTTCAAGCGCTTCTTCGAGAGCGTCGGCGCGCTGCTCGACATCTATGTTCCCGACCGCATCGCCGAGGGTTACGGGCCGAACGCGCCGGCGCTGCTGCGGATGGCGGAATCGGGGGTCCGGGTGGTGGTGACGGTGGACTGCGGCACCTTGGCCTTTGAGCCGCTGGATGCCGCGGCCGAAGCCGGGTTGGACGTTATCGTCGTGGACCACCACGTGGCCGAGCCGCGTCTGCCGCGGGCCTTGGCCGTCGTCAACCCGAACCGGCTGGACGAGGCGGGGGAGTGCCGCCAACTTGCCGCCGCGGGCGTCGCCTACCTCGTGATCGTGGGCTTGAACCGTGCTCTTCGCAGGGCCGGATGGTATGAGGGACGGCCCGAACCGGACCTGTTGCAGTGGCTCGATCTAGTGGCGCTGGCGACGGTCTGCGATGTGGTCCCGCTGACCGGGCTCAACCGCGCCTTCACGGTCCGCGGGCTTGCGGTGATGTCGCGGCGAGCCAACCCGGGCCTTGCCGCGCTCGCCGACGTCGCCGGGCTCGGCGAGGCGCCGCGGACCAGCCATCTCGGCTACGCCCTCGGACCGCGCGTGAACGCCGGCGGCCGGGTCGGCCGCGCCGATTTGGGAGCGCGGCTCTTGACCACCGGGGACGCCGCCGAGGCGCGTACGCTGGCTGAGACGCTCGACCACCTAAACAACGAGCGTCGGGCGATCGAGGCGATGGTCCATGAGGCCGCGCTGGCCAAGATCGAGGAGCGCTATGGCACCGAACCCCCGCCCGCCATCGTCGTCGCCCAAGCCGGCTGGCATCCCGGCGTCGTCGGCATCGTCGCCAGCCGTTTGGCGGAGCGCTACCGTCGCCCGGCGGTTGTGATCGGCCTCGAGGGTGGTATCGGCAAGGGTTCGGGCCGTTCGGTCGCGGGCATCGATCTCGGCGCCGCTGTCACGGCGGCACGCCAGTCGGGGCTTTTGCTCAACGGCGGTGGCCACCCGATGGCCGCCGGATTGACCGTGGCCGAAGACAGTGTCGCGGCGCTGGAGCGCTTTCTCGGCGAGCGTGTGGCCGGCGCCGGCCCCGGGCCGGACACGGCGCCTCGGCTCGAACTCGATGGGGCGCTCGCGGCCGCTGCCGCGACCCCGGATCTGGTGGATCTCTTGGAGCGTGCTGGTCCCTACGGCGCGGGCAACCCCGAGCCGCGTTTCGCCGTCGCCAAGGTGCGGGTGGTTCGATCCGACATCGTCGGCACGTCGCACGTTCGCTGCGTGCTTGCCGGCGATGATGGCGGACGGCTGCGCGCGATCGCCTTCGGCACCGCCGAGCGGCCGCTTGGGCGCGCGCTGTTGGACCGCGGCACCGGCGCCCTGCACGTCGCC
>CAYUNL010000201.1:0-5423 GCA_964446055.1 uncultured Alphaproteobacteria bacterium
GGTCGCCATCAGCGCGTTGTAGAGGACCTGTTTGCCGCCGGTGCCGACGGTGATCTGCGAGGGCTCGAGGGCGAGCCCGTTCTCGCGCTCGAACTTGGCGCAGATCGCGGCCTTCAGCTCGGGGGTGCCGTCGACGGCGGTATATTTTGTTTCGCCGCGCTCGATCGCCGCCTGGGCCGCGGCCTTGATGTGATCGGGAGTGTCGAAGTCGGGCTCGCCGGCGCCCAGCCCAATGACGTCTCGACCCGCGGCCTTGAGTTCGCGCGCCTTGGTCGTGACGGCGATCGTCGGCGAGGGTTTGATCCGGCTCAGGCTGTCGGCGAGAAAGGCCATGGGGCTCCCGGCGTTGTTGCGGCACGCTACGCCCGCCCCGCCGCGGCGGTCAAGGGCGGGCGCGTTGGGGATGGCCGTTCCGCGGGAGTTGGGGTATGGTCGCATCCGCGCCATGATGCATGCTGCCCAATCCACACCGAGGCTCGCCCTGATCGCCGCCGCGGCGGCGCTGGCGGGCTGCGCCTTCATCGCACCGAATGCCCTCGACATCCCCGAGGCGCTTTTCGACCTCTCGGAGCCATTCAGTTACACGAGGCTCGATGCGCCTCTCGCGGACGCCGATTCGCTGGTCGAAACCGCGCGCTGGGACCAGGCGGTGCCGATATCCCTGGTCATGACCGAGTTCTCTTTCGGTCCCGGCGAGCTGAGGGTCCGCAGCGGTGTGCCCTACGCGCTGAAGATCGGCAACCAGGGGGTGTGGCCCCATGCTTTCGGAGCCAAGCACTTCTTCCGGGCGATCGCGGTCCGTAGTATCGAGCCGGCGCCGTTCGATGGGCCGTCGGCGATCGACGGCGGCGCGATCTCGTTCGTCCCTGATGCCTATGGCCCCAGCGCCACGTACATACCGGTGGCCGCGACCGCCGCACAGCGGGGCGCACGCGCGCCAATCCGCGGCGCCGAGCCCGAGGGTGAGATGGCCGCGGCCACGGGCGAGGCCGGCGGCGAGTTGGCGACAACGCAAATCCCCGAGGCGCCGTTCAGCGCCATCAAACTCGATCCCAATCAAGCGGTGATCGTCTATTTCGTTCCCGTCCTCGAGGGAACCTATTACCTGCGTTCGGTGCGCACCGACGACCTGCTGCGCGGCATGCGCGGTCGAATCATCATCGAATAGACGCCGGCATCGGCTAGTCCTGGTCGAGTGCGCCGCGAATTTCGGACGCGAGCGCCCCCCTGCGGTACGGCTTCTTGATTAGACGAACGCCCTCGGTAACGCTTCCGTGGCGGGCGAGGGCCTCTTCGGCGTAGCCCGACGTAAGCAGCACTTTGACGCCGGGCCGTCGCCGCCGGATGTCGTGGCAAAGCTCGATCCCGCTTATGCCACGGGGCAATACCACGTCGCTTAGGACCAGCGCGATCCCGGGGCTGGTACCGAGCATCCCCAGCGCCTCGCTGGCATCGTCGGCTTCGAGCGTGTTGTAGCCCAGAGCCTTGAGCGCGCGGACCGTGAAGGTGCGCACGCTGGCATCGTCCTCGACCACCAGAATCGTCTCGCCGCCACCGGGGTTCGGGTGCACCTCAGGCTCGGCCGCATGCGCGACGTGGCGATCCGCCCGCGGCAGGTGGATTTCCACCGTCGTGCCGCGCCCCAGCACGCTGTGGATCACGGCGTGCCCGCCCGATTGCCGGGCGAAACCACAGACCATGCTGAGGCCGAGCCCAGAGCCTTCCTCGGGCCCCTTGGTGGTGAAGAACGGCTCGAATGCGTGGGCGACGGTATCGGGCGCCATTCCGCAGCCGGTATCGTGCACCGCCAGCACCACTGATTCCCCGGGCGCCGGCCTCGTGCGCTGCTCGCCCGGCGCAGCGCATGGGACGTTGCGGGTCTCGATGGTCAACCTGCCTCCCTCGGGCATGGCGTCGCGGGCGTTGATGGCGAGGTTCAAAAGCGCGTTCTCGGTCTGGATGGGATCGGCGAGTGCCGGCCAGGAATCCGACGCGGTCCGGATCTCAACCTCGATCGGCGCGCCGAGTGTGCGTCGCAAGAGCTCGGCCACGTCGCCGATCAAGGCGTCGAGGTCGATGGCCTGGGGCTCCAGCGGTTGCTTGCGGGCGAAGGCGAGAAGGCGCTGGGTCAGCTCGGCCGCCCGGAACGCGCCGTCTTTGGCGGCGCGCGCAAGTCCGAGCAGATTCCCATCGCCGCTCAACCGGCCCTCGAGGAGCTCGATGTTCCCCAAGATCACGGTCAACATATTGTTGAAATCATGCGCGATGCCACCGGTCAGCTGGCCCATGGGTTCCATTTTCTGCGCTTGTTTGAGCTGCTCATCGGTGGCAAGCCGCCGACTAATGTCGCGGACGATGCCGATGAACAGGCGCCGGCCGGCCAGCGACATCTCGCTGACCGTAAGTTCGAGCGGAACCGTCCCGCCATCCTTGCGCAGCCCACGGACCTGCCTCGCGCCGACGCCCAGTATCCTTCCCTCGCCGCTTCGCAAGTAATTGCGGATGTGGCCATCGTGGCGCCCGCGCTCGCCGCGAGGCATGAGCGTGCTGACGTTTCGACCGATGGCTTCGCCGCTGCTGTAGCCGAAGATCGTCTCTGCCGCAGGGTTGAGCGATTCGATGAGCCCCGCCTCGTCGATGGTGATGATCCCTTCCTCGACATTGTCCATGATGCCGAGAATCCGCTGCTCGCTCTCGCGCAGCGCCGCCTCGGCACGCCGTCGGCCGGCGATATCGACGTCGACGCCGATCACCCCCTCGATCTCGCCGTCGTCATCCAGCACGGGGTGGTAGAACGATTCGAATACCGCATCGCCGACCGCGATGATTCCGGAGAACCGCTCGCCGGCGAGCGCCCGCGGCAAATTGTCCTCCTCGCCGGGAAGAATGCGGCGGAGCGCAGGCATCGATCGGCCCACGAGCTCACCCGGTTTGAGGCCGATCATCTCAAGCCCCTTGCCCTCGGAAAGGGTCACCACGCCGTCCTGATCCACGGCCCAGATGATCATAGGTGCGCTCGCGATCACCGCGCTTAGCCGGGCCTCGGTCGCCCGAAGCACCGCCTCGGCGCGTTTGCGCTCGGTGATGTCCAGTCCAACGCCAAGGGTGCGTTCCTCGCCCGCGAATTCGAGCCTGTCCACGGCGACCAGAAGGTCGATCGTCTCTCCGTTCTTGGTGCGATACTTGATCTCCAGATCGCGGATCGACCCGTGTTCGCGAAGCAGCCGGTTGGCGCGCTCATGTTGGTCCGGGTCGGCCCAAACCCCAAGCTCCGACTGGGACTTGCCGATGACCTCCTCGCGCTCGTAGCCCATCACCGAGAGCCAAGTCTGGTTGACGTCGACGTAGCGCTCGTCGCTGCCGTCGATAATCCCCAGCATGCCTGGACTTGCATGGAAGATCCGGGCGAAGCGCTCTTCGGATCGGCGCAACGCGCTCGCGGCGCCGTTGCGCGCGGTAATGTCGCGAATAACCGCTTGGATCGCTGGCCGGCCTTCGAAAAGCAGCGATCTCCCGTTGACCTCGGCGCGAAAGGCGCTTCCGTCAAGGCGCACAAGGGTGATCTCGATGGTCTCGAGCTCGCGCCCCTCCAGGATCTGCCGCTTCCGCGATTCCGTCAGGGGCAGCACACTGGGATGGACCAAGTCGGTGGTCCGCATGCCGAGAAAGTCAGCGCTGCTTGCCGCCCCGAACAGGGTGACGGCCGCCGGGTTGACGAAGACGAACCGGTCCTCTTGATAGACGATGATCGCGTCGGGACTGAGCTCCACCAGCGTCCTGTAGCGCTCCTTGCCCTCGCCGGCGGCGCGGCTTAGCGTCCGGTAGCGCGCCTCGGCCGATTCGAGTCCGGCGCGCGAGTGTTGAAGCCGGCGGACGGCCGCGTACGCGAAAACGCCGATGGCCCCCGCAAGAAGGAATGCCGCCAAGCGCGTCCAGCCATGTTCGTGGTTCGACGCCGCGACAAGCGCGCCGAGGGGGCGCTCGCCCGACACCAAGACACCCACGATCGCATCGACCAACCCGTAGGTGAGCCCGATCGCGGCTGCCCCCGCAACGATCGGCCCGATCGTGCCGCGGATTCCCTGGACTGTGCGCTCGACCATGTCTCGGCTCCCGGTCCGGCACGGTCTCGCCGTAACTTGCTGTCCGCGGCGCGGGTGATCCCGCCACTCCCTATTCCGCCAGGGAAGAGCACCCCAACGCTACACCCAACCGTCCCGGGCGAGGCCGCACCAAGGTGCTGGCCAACGTTCCCTTGTCACGACGGCGACGCGTTCTCCCTAGTACCGCGCACCGCCAGACAAATATCAGTAACCAGCGGCCGATCGCCGACCGCGATCCATCTCACTAGTAATACAATCGTAGATTGTGATTTGGGTGCTCTGGCTCAAGGCGCCGATGCCTGATCGGGCCCCGTGGCTATCGCTCTGGATGGCTCCCACACTCATGCCTTCCCTCCCTAAGGGTCGGACATTCCCTGGAGCCGCGCCGATCCTTGATGCCGGCGTTTGGCGACCGTCGCAAGGTGGCATACAGGTGTCGCGATTACAACCTAAAGTTACATTTCTTGTCCACGCTTCTCCGATGAAGTTGGCTGGGTGGCGCCAGCGCCCCGGTTCTGACATTCTCGGTCCGCTACTCTGGCACACCCGCCGCGGCGGCGAGTTACGGAGGCATCCGATGAACCGGGACGCTGAACCACCGAAGACCGCAACCTTCGAGAGCCCGAACGCCCCGCGGGTGCCGCCGCCCCCGGACATGCGGCCCGAGATCGTCATCCACACCCAGGACGACGATGACCGCGCCTGGCTCCAGGTCGCGGACAACGCCTGGGTGCGCCCGCTGATGTTCAACCCGATGATGGGCACCTGGACCGACATCATGCGGGCCGAAGGCGCTCAGGTCCTGAATCGCCACCACCACGCGACCCCGGTCACCGCCTACACCCTGGAAGGCGCGTGGGGCTACCTCGAACACGACTGGGTAGCCACCCCCGGCACCTTCGTGACCGAACCCGCGGGCGAGACCCATACCCTGATCGTCCACCCCTCGGCCGGCCACATGAAGGCGATCTTCCACAACTGGGGGCCGTCCATTGACGTCGACGACGAAGGCAACGTGATCGCGGTCTCCGACGTCTTCACCCGCCTCGAAATCTTCCGCGAGCACTACCGCAACAACGGCCTCGGCGAGGCCTTCCTCGACAACCTGATCCGCTAGGCGGTCGCGCTTACGCCGCCTCGACCAGAACGCCGTTGATGGCGAGGCCGCCGTCGCCGGCCGAGATTCGTACCGTCTCGTCCGGGGCGACCGCGTCTTCGAGGATCATGGTTGCGAGCGGGTTCTGGAGGTGGCGCTGGATCACCCGCTTGAGGGGCCGGGCGCCGTAGACCGGGTCGTAGCCGGTGTTGGCGAGCCAGGCG
>CAYUNL010000202.1:0-5414 GCA_964446055.1 uncultured Alphaproteobacteria bacterium
CCCGTCCCGAGGCCGCGGGCCCGACGCCCAGTTCGGCGGCAAGCTGCGCCGCCGCCGCGCGGGTGGCTTGGTTGCCAGGTGTCAGCGTTCCGTGCCCGGTGCCGAACAGGGACCCCTCCGCTTCGATGTCCGCCTTCGCCGCGGCCACGGCACGCGCCGAGTCGGCCAGGGCCAGGGCGTATGGCCCGTCGGGCGCATCGCCGCCAGGGGCCGTCAGCATGCCGAAGAGAGCATTGGCGCCTTGCTGGATGGCCCGCTCGTGCCGTGCGCCGGGATCGGTGTAGCCCCCGCCCGCGCCGTAGGCTCCGCGGGGCAGCCCGAGCACGAACGAGTTGCCGCCGTAGCTCGGCGGCGGCCCAGAGCCACCGAATAGGGCCGTCGTCGCGTTGGCGGCGGCGGCACTCCCACCGGCTCCTACCCGTGAGCCCCCAAGACCGCCCACGCCAATGTGCGGCATCGCCGCGACCGCGGCCGCCTTCGCCGCGGCGCGCGCTTGCGCCGCCTGGCTCAGGGCATTGCGAACCTGACCGCCGGGCGAGGCGCCGGCCGCGCCTGCCTTGGCCTTGGCCAGGGCAAGCGTATGATCGAGATAGGCTCGGGCCGCTGGGGCGGCGCTGCGCCCGCCCGGGCCGACGCCGGCAGCGTTGTACCCGAACAAGGTGGGGCTCGGTGGCGCCGGCGCACTCGATCGCCCGCGCTGGCCTGCCCGCGAGAAAGAATATCCATAATACGATGGCATGTTCGCCCTCGAACTGCAATCATATTCTCATATATATCCTAAATCCTTGCCAATGTCAATCCTCTTGATCCGTTCGATATGGAAGGTTTTGGCTGGAATCCGGGTCCGCCCTCGCCGCGGCCACGGTACGGGCCGGCTCGGCGAGGGCCTGGCGGTGTCTTGGCAAGGCATGCCGCGGACCGGCGATGCGCCGAATAGCGTCTAGATGGCGAGCTCTACTAGGAGTTCAATCGAGTTCGTCGGTTTCGTGCCGTTCGCCGGCGGGGCCGGAGGGCGACGGCTTCGTAGTGGCCGCGTGCGGCGGTTCGACGGTCGCGCCTCGCTCGGCTGTGGGTGCGGCTTAGGCGGCGAGTATCGCCAAGAGGAGGAGGGCGACGATGTTGATGATCTTGATCATCGGGTTGATCGCGGGACCGGCGGTATCCTTGTAGGGATCGCCCACGGTGTCGCCGGTCACCGCCGACTTGTGGGCCTCGGAACCCTTGCCCTCATAGTTGCCGTCCTCGATGTACTTCTTGGCGTTGTCCCAGGCGCCGCCGCCCGAGGTCATCGAGATGGCGACGAACAGCCCAGTCACGATCGAGCCCAGCAACAGCGCCCCCAAAGTGGCGAAGGCCGCGGCTTGGCCACCGATGGCCAGGATGATTCCGTAGATTACTACCGGCGCCAAGACGGGAAGGAGCGAGGGGACGATCATCTCCTTGATCGCGGCGCGGGTCAGCAGGTCGACTGCGCGCCCGTACTCGGGCTTGGCGGTCCCCTCCATGATGCCAGGAATTTCCTTGAACTGGCGCCGCACCTCGAGAACGATCGAGCCGGCCGCCCGGCCCACCGCCTGCATGCCGAGCGAGGCGAACAGGTAGGGCAACAACCCGCCGATCAACAGGCCGACCAGCACATAAGGGTCCTGTAGCCGATAGGCCACCGTAAGCTCGGGGAAGTAGAATTTTATGTCGGCCGTGAACGCCGCGAACAAGACCAACGCCGCGAGCCCCGCCGAGCCGATCGCGTAGCCCTTGGTCACCGCCTTGGTGGTGTTGCCGACGGCATCGAGCGCATCGGTGGACTTGCGCACCTCGGCGTCGAGCTCGGCCATCTCGGCGATGCCGCCGGCGTTGTCGGTCACCGGCCCGAAGGCATCGAGGGTGATCACCATGCCGGCGAGCGCGAGCATCGCGGTCACCGCGATGGCGATCCCGAATAGCCCCGCCACCAGGAAGGTGACGATGATGCCGGCGCAGATCACCAGCACCGGCAGCGCGGTCGATTCCATCGACACCGCGAGCCCCTGGATGACGTTGGTGGCGTGCCCGGTCGTCGAGGCTTTGGCGACGCTTTGCACCGGGCGGTGCAGGGTGCCGGTGTAGTACTCGGTGATCCACACGATCAGCCCGGTGACGACCAGGCCGACGACGCCGCAGACGAACAAGTCGCTGCCGGTGAAGGTGCGGGCGCCGACCGTGTACTCCGTCGACATGCCGAGCAGATACTCGGTCAGCGGCCACAACGCGATTGCCGAAAGTCCCGCGGTGACGATCAAAGCCTTGTAAAGCGCACCCATGATGTTGGTGCCGCCACCCAGGCGCGCGAAGAACATGCCGATTACCGAGGTGATGATGCAGACCGCGCCGATGCCCAGCGGATAGATCATCATCTGGGTGGCCGCCTCGCCGGTGAAGAAGATCGCCGCCAACAGCATGGTGGCGACGATGGTCACGGCGTAGGTCTCGAACAGGTCCGCCGCCATGCCCGCGCAGTCGCCCACGTTGTCGCCCACGTTGTCGGCGATCACGGCGGGGTTGCGCGGATCGTCCTCGGGGATGCCGGCCTCGACCTTGCCGACGAGGTCGGCGCCGACGTCAGCGCCCTTGGTGAAAATGCCGCCGCCCAGCCGTGCGAAGATGGAGATCAGCGAGGCGCCGAAGCCGAGCCCGACCAGCGCCTCGAGGAGCGCGCGAGTCTCGACCCCCATCGACAACAGGATTCCGTAATAGACCGCGACCGCGAGCAGCGCCAAACCCACCACCAGCATTCCGGTCACCGAGCCCGAGCGGAAAGCGACGGTGAAGGCCTTGTCGAGGCCATGGGAGCTCGCCGCCTCGGCGGTGCGGACGTTGGCCCGTACCGAGACATTAAGACCGATGTAGCCGGCCGCCGCCGAGAGCACGGCACCGATCAGGTAGCCGATGCCAACGGTGATATCGAGAAGCGCCCACAGGATCACGAAGATGACGATGCCAACGATGCCGATGGCGCGGTACTGGCGGTTGAGGTAGGCGCTCGCGCCGAGCTGAATGGCGCCTGCGATCTCTTGCATTCGCGGTGTGCCGGGGCTGGCGGCGAGGACCGTGCGGATGGTGATGAGGCCGTAGGCAAGCGAGATGATCCCGCAGGCGATGATGAGCCACAACGTCGTCGACATGTGCGCTGTTCCTAGTCGATAGATTCCAATGCGATGAGTGCGCGGCCAGTTGGGCGCCGCACCGCCGCGGATGGCGCCACTATCGGCACCGACGGCGCGCGGACCATGCCAGAGTTGTCGAGGCTAGGCAACCGCCGCAGGCCGGTGGCGCGCGCCCGGCGCCGTGTCCGCCTACCTTCCGCGGCGGATGATGTTGACCAGTAGCACGTCCTCGACCACGTCCTCGCCCAGAACCCGCTTTGCCACCGCGAGGAGGCGTTGCTTGAGCACCGCGTCGTCGACCTTCGTCCCGCGGGCGACGGTCAACGGCGTGCGAAAGAAATCGCGGATGATGGCGTCGCGCAGGTGCGGCATATTGGCCTGGATCTCGCGAGCGGCCCGAGTGTCCGGCGTTTGCAGGTTCGCCTCGACGTGCAGATAGTGGTTCAGCGCGTTGCCACGCAACACCGGCAGCGTGAGGATCTCCATCTGCAGGTACTGCTCTTTGGGCGCTGAAGATCCGTGCCCGCCCTCCTCGGCGTGTTCCTCCTCGTCTTCCTCCTCGTGTTCTTCTTCAGGCTCTTCTTCGTGCTCCTCTTCGATCGCTTCCTCAGCGACCTCATCGCCGGAGGGAATCAGCAAATACGCTGACGCCGCCGCCAAGCAAGATCAGCGCGATCAATCCGCCCAAGATGATAATTAGTCTCATCGCTGCGCTCCCTCAGAAGTGCACATAGCCTGGACGCGCCAAGTCGAGCAGGCTTCCGTCCTCGCCGCGCACCCGAACTCCGGCGCCCGCCACCATCCGGCCGATCGGTGTGAGCGGCAGCGCGAGCTCGGCGGCGAGCCCATCCATCGCCTGGGCATTGTCCGGCGGGACGGTAAACAGAAGCTCATAGTCGTCGCCGCCACCGAGGATTCGCCCTCGGGCGCCCGGGTCGGAGGCCATCACCGTGCGGGCCGCGCTCGACAGCGGGACGCGTTCGAACTCGACCTCGGCGGCGAGCCCCGAGCACGCACAAACGTGGCCGAGATCGGCGATCAGCCCGTCCGATACATCGATGGCGGCCGTCGCGAGGTGGCCGAGCCTAGATCCGAGGTCGAGGCGGGGGATCGGCAGGTGCAGGCGCCCGACAAGCCATTCCCTGGCCGAGGGCTCGGGCGCCGCGACCTCGCCATTCAGGATGCCAAGGGCGAACGCGGCGTCGCCCAGGGTTCCCGAAACGTAGACCAGATCGTCAACGCGGGCTCCGGCGCGCCGCAGCAGCGCCTCTTCGCGGACCTCGCCGAACGCCGTCATGCTGACACCGAGCGCCCCTCCGCCGGCCGTTGTGTCGCCCCCCAATAGGCCAACGCCGAAGGTCTCCTGATCCGAGGCAAGGCCGCGGCCGAGCTCATCGATCCAACCCTCGCGGCTCGTCTCATCCAAGGACACGACGAGCAGATAGCCCATGGCGCTTGCGCCCATTGCGGCGAGATCGGAAAGGTTGACGCGCATGAGCTTGCGGGCGACGAGGTCGGGCGGATCCTCGACTGCAAAGTGGATGCCGGCGATCATCGCATCGGCGGTAACCACCAGGGTGCGGCCCGGACAGGGCTTGAGGATCGCAGCGTCGTCCGTCAACCCGAACGCACCCGGCCGCGCGCGCGCCAGCGGCGCCAGCACCTCGGCGATGAGCTCGAACTCACCCCGCGGCGGAGAATCGGTCACGGTCGCCACCCTCGATCTCGGGCCGTCTCAGTTCGCGCGCGAGATGGTCAAGAACCCCGTTTATGAAGGCCGGCTCGCCCCCGTCAAAGAAGGCGTGCGCCACATCGACGTACTCGTTGATGACGACGCGAGCGGGCACGTCGGGGCGGGCCAAGAGTTCGTAGACTCCGGCCCGCAGCATCGCCCGCACGACCCGCTCGAGGCGCTCAAGCCGCCAGCGTTCGTCGAGCGCACCCTCGAGCAATGTGTCGATCTCGGCTCGCCGATCCGAGGCGCCGCCGACAAGGTCGGTGAACAACTCGGAATCGACGGCAGCGAGGGCAGCTCCCTCGACCTCGGCACCCAGCCGATAGCGAGCGAACTCGGCGATGGTAGCCTCGACGCCGGCATCGGCAAGTTCGATCTGATAGAGCGCCTGCACCGCACCGAGGCGCGCCACGCTTCGTCCCTGCCCCCGCGGCGGGCGCGCGGCGGGCGCCCGCGCGCTCATCGCGGGAAGTAGCCGAACTCGCGCTTGAGATCGACCATGCGGAGCGCCGTCCGCGCCGCCTCGCCGCCCTTGT
>CAYUNL010000203.1:0-5409 GCA_964446055.1 uncultured Alphaproteobacteria bacterium
GTCATTAAGTTCCACGGCTCGCCTCAACTCCGCGATCGCCTCGCCCCACCGCGCCGACCCCGATCATCTCCGATTCCACGCCCGCCTCGTCAAGCGCCTTCTTCACGCCGGCGTAGCGGTCCTGGGCGTAACTCAGTTCGGCGAATTCCACCGGGGCGACGCAAAAATCGCCGGCTCCGAGACCATGATCTTCGACCATGCGCTTGCCGATGATGTAGCCCGATTCGACGAAATCCTGGCCGTAGAAAGCCTGGCGCGCCGTCCCCTTGTCGTCGATGCTGGTCGCGATCACCGCGATGCCGGCATCGCGGGCTTTCTGGACGGCGGCCGTAAACGTATCCGGGGTCGACATTTGGTCAATGATTCCGTCGACCCCACTGGCGATCCCGGTTTCGATGAGATCGACGTGCGCCTCGAGATCTCCCTCGGCGCATTGATTGGTGACATCGACGTTGAACAGCTCACCCGCCAAGGCCGAGCCGAAATTCATGGCCTCGTAAAACACGTTCCCGCAAGCGGCGTGAATAATGAAGTTGACCTTGAGTGTCACCGACGGATCTTTTAGATGGCCCGCGGCCGAGCCTGGCTGCGCGGCAAACGCAAGCATCAGTGCCGCCGCGGATGCGGCGAGCAGTTTTGACGACTTTTTCATAGATCCCTCCCTATCGTTTTTTGTGAGCGAGCATCCTTACAGGCGCCCCCCCCCGGCGTCAAGGTTGGCTGGTCGGGTCTGATCCAGATCAAGGAGGGCGCTGTGGCCGCACAGTATTAGTCCCATAGGCCAGCACAATGGGCGATTCTGTATCGAGGAGGCAGAGATGATCGAGATCCGGAACATCGCGGGGTTCATCGACCAGTCCGGGGACATCGCCGCGGCGCGCGCCTCGCTGCCGCAGGGGCCGCGCATCGACAAAGCCGACCGCAAAGTCCTGCGCCGGCTGGCCGGCGAGGTAGCGGAGCTGGCCCAGCGCCCCATCGAGGCCGAGAAGCGCGAGCTCTGGAAGAAACACAACGCGCTCGAGCCGACCCGCCCGGTGATCTTCTGCGACCTCGAAAACGGCTGGCAGGAGGTCTTTCCGTGGCAGGAGCTCGAATGCCGCGACGTGCTGGCGCGGCAGTGGGAGTTCCGGCTGCGCAAGGAGATCTTCTGGGTCACCGACATCAAGTGCGATTACACGATCCGGCCCTATTTCCAGCTCCCGCACGTGTACGAGCCGATCGACTGGGGCCTGAGCCAAACCAAGATCCACGACGAGCCCGGCTGGGCCTACGCCTGGGATTCGCCGATCAAGACCGAGGCCGACATCGACAAGCTGCACTTCCCGACGATCGACGTCGATAGCCGCGCGACCCAGGACATCATGGGCGCGGCCGAGGAGGTCTTGGGCGATCTGTTGCCGCCGCGCCTCCAGACCAACTGGTGGTGGTCGACGGGGATGACCCAGGGCTTGGCCGAGCTACGCGGCTTGCAGCAGATCATGGTCGATTATGGCCGCAACCCCGACCTCATCCACCGCATCATGGGCATCTTGCGGGACGGTTGGATGGCGTTGCTCGACCAACTGGAAGACCAGGACCTTCTGCGGCTCAACAACGATGGCTCGTGGGTCGGCTCGGGTGGCCTGGGCTGGAGCGACGAGTTGCCGCAGCCCGACTTCGCGGGCAAGGTGCGCTGCGAGGACATGTGGGGCATGAGCGAGAGCCAGGAGACCTCGGGCGTCTCGCCCGAGATGTTCGCCGAGTTCGTCTTCCCCTATCAAAAGCCGCTGCTGGAGCGCTTCGGGCTCAATTGCTACGGCTGCTGCGAGCCGCTCGACAAGCGCTGGCACGTGGTCAAGGACTACCCCAACCTGCGCCGGCTGTCGGTCTCGGCGTGGGCCGACAAGGCCAAGATGGCCGAGGCGCTGGGCGAGCGCTACATCTACTCGCAAAAGCCCAATCCGGCCTTCCTGGCGATGGACACGCTCGACGAGGACATCATTCGCAAGGACCTGCGCGAGACCTACGCTGCGGCGCGCAACTGCCGTCTCGAGGTCATCATGAAGGACTGCCACACCATCCGAAGCGAGCCGCAGCGGGCGGTGCGCTGGGTGGAAATCGCGCGCGAGGAAGCCGAGCGCGCCTGGCAATAGCTCTGTACCCCTGACCCCGCGCTCGCTACCATCGGCGCCATATATGGCGTCGATGGAGGGGTGTGATGCGCTTGAGCGAGGACCGGGTCGCGCAGTACTTCGAGGACGGGTTCGTGATCGTCGAGGACGTGTTCACCATGGACGAGCTGCGGCCCGTCATGGACGAGTTCGAAGACATCGTCGGCGACTGGGCCGAGCGGCTGCACCGCGCGGGCAAGATCCAGGACACGCACGAGGGCGAAGACCTCTACACCCGGCTTGCATCCCTCGAAAAGGAGTGGTCGGGGGTGGCGCCGCTCATCCACAACCGCACGCAGACCCAGCCGCGGCTCGCCGCGCTGTGGTCGTCGGACAACCTGTTGGACATGGTCGAGCAGTTCATCGGCCCCGACATCTCCGGCCACCCGGTGAGCGTCATCCGCACCAAGACCCCGGACACGCCGTTGATGACGGTGCCCTGGCACCAGGAAGCGGCCTACTTCGAGGTAGGGGCGGAGGGGACGTTACAGCCGACGGCATGGATTCCCTTCTGCGACGTCGACGAGCACAATGGCACGCTGCAGATGATCCGCGGTTCGCACAAACCGGGCATCGTCTATCCGCACCGCCCCGAGAAAGAGACCGCGCACGCGGAGTCCTGGTACCTCTATATCGAGGAAAAGGACATGCCGCCGGGCGATCGGGTGATCGGCGAGATGAAGATCGGCTCGATGCTCTGGCACTCAAATATGATGGTCCACCGCTCGCCCGAGTCGCGTCCCTCGAAGGGTTACGTCCGAGGCATCTCCGACAGTTACCGCGATTTTGGCCTCGACCACTCGCTTCTCACCGATGCCTATGAGTGAGCCGATGCCGAGCCCGTCACCATGAAGCGTGTCAACGGCAAGGGCTGGGGCTGCTACCACGAGCGCGAGCTCGCCGCCTTGTGGTTCCCCGGCTCCCCGGCGATCGGCGCGAACGGTGGCAGGATTTCCGACGAGGTCCCCCTCAAGCGGAATTGCGCCCTTTCCGTGGTTTGCACCACGCTCGTCGCCCGAGGATCCACCAGAAAGATCTCGAAGACACCTTTCCCAGCAACCAGTGACGTCTAGACGAGCTGTTGACGGAACGGCACGCTTGATCGCGAGAGTGCGCCGGCTGGCCGACCAGGTTATTCGCTTGCTGCAGGGCGGACCACCGCGCGACGGCGGTGATGTGGTGGAGCCGGCAAAGGAGAAGACACCCGTGACGGTGCGGTTGGCATAGATGAAATAGGCTCGCGCTCGGCGGCTCTGAAATCTGCCCTGCCGGCAGGCGGTCGATGAACACCGCTATGGGGGCCCCGCAACCACCCACAGTTGACTCCCGCGCCTTGCACTTCGGGGAGTCTTTTTTTGTCCGCCGCACCCCCGCAGAGGATGCCTGTTACAATGCCATTCGATAGAGTTGGCGGGCCCGGGGAGGTCCGAATAGATTACCGTTCGTGAAGGGAGTATCGATGGATAACCAAAGCGCGCGTGAGCGTAGCCACGAAATCACGCTCGAGATCATCCGCAACAAGCTTCTGGCCATCGCCGATGAGATGGGGGTGGTGTTGGCGCGGACCTCGATGAGCCCGGTGATTTACGAGGTCCTAGACTTCGCCTGCGGCCTGACCGACGCGCGGGCGCAACTGCTGGCCCAAACCAACGGCATCACGGTGTTCACCGGAACCTTCCAGGGCCACATCGAGACCGTGATCCGCAAGTTTGGCGACGCCATGCAGCCCGGCGATATCTACATCGCCAACGACCCCTTCGCGGGCGGGACGCACCTCTCGGACGTCGGGATCATCAAGCCCGTCTTCGTCGAGGGCGAGCTTACGGCCTTCGCTATCGCGGTAGCGCACTGGACCGAGCTTGGCGGGAGCGTACCCGGCTCGCTCTCGCCGCAGGCCACCGAGATCTACCACGAGGGCCTGCGTTTCACCGGCCTCAGAATCTTCCGCGCAGGCAAGCGCGCGGACGATCTGTTCGAACTGATCGCCGCCAATGTGCGCTTGCCGAAGATGACCTTGGGCGACCTAAATGCCGAGATTGCGGCGGTCAACATCGCCGAATCGAGATTGCAGGAGCTGTTTGCCAAGTATGGGCCGGAAGCGGTTCGGGACAGCTTTGGATACCTATTGTCCGGAGGCGAGAAGGTGAGCCGGGCGGCGATCGCGGCGTTGCCCGACGGCGTCTACGAAGCCGAGGACTTCGTCGACGGCGACGGCTTCAGCGACGTGCAGACCAAGGTGCAGATCGCGGTCCGCGTCGAAGGCGATTCCATCACCTGTGATTTCACCGGCACGAGTCCGCAGCGGCCAGGCCCACTGAACTGCTCGCGCGGCGCCCTCCTGTCGGCGGTCAAGACCGCCTTCAAGGCGCTGGTCGATCCGCAAGCGCCGTCGAACGAGGGCTGGTTTCGGCCCCTGAGCATCGTCATTCCCGACGACACCGTGTTCAGCGCCAGCTACCCCTCGGCGGTCGGATGGTATTTCGAGATGACGGGACAGGCCACCGAGTTGGTGTGGAAGGCGCTGGCGCCATTGGCGCCGGAGCGTTTCAGCGTCGGCAGCTACATGAGCCTTTGCGGGGTCTTCTTCTACGGCACCGGGCCCGCGACCGGCGAGCCGTTCGTCATCGTCGAGCCGCACATGGGAGGCTGGGGCGCATCCTACGAGAGCGACGGCGCAAGCGTGTTGATCGCCTCTGCCGACGGCGATACCTACAACTATTCGGTCGAGCTGTTTGAGGCCAAGTTCCCGCTCCGCTGTCACCGCTACGGACTCAACATCGAGGACGGCGCCGGGCCGGGCCGCTTCCGCGGCGGCTTCGGCGCGGTGCGCGAGTACGAGGTGCTGGCCGACGATACGGTGATGTATGCGAGCATGGGACGCTCGATCGAACGCCCATGGGGCCTCAACGGTGGCCGAGAGGGCACCTGCAACTACGTCGAGGTGGAGAGCGAGGGCAAGCGCTGGCGCGGCGCCCGCATCCCGGCGACGTCGATGCGTCGCGGCGATCGCGTGCGCATCGTCACTGGCGGGGGCGGTGGATTCGGCGATCCCAAGGCCCGGCCTGCCCCCGAAGTGGCCGCTGACGTGCTCGACGGCTATATCGGTGCAGCCGCGGCGCGCGCCGATTATGGCGTCGCCATCGCCGGCGGAGCGGTCGATGAATCAACAACCGAAGCACTCAGGCAGCCCGCCTGAGCCAGTACCCGAATAACCGAAAGCGGAGGTAGTTATGGGACGCTTGGCCACCGATATCGGCGG
>CAYUNL010000204.1:0-5340 GCA_964446055.1 uncultured Alphaproteobacteria bacterium
CGCGACTACGCGCAGGCGGCGGAAGCGCTCGGCTACCACCACATCATGGCCTTCGACCACGTGCTGGGGGCCAATCCGGCCAGCCACACCTTGACCGGACCCTACCGGTATACCGACCCGTTCCACGAGATTTTCGTACTGTTCGGATACCTGGCCGGAGTGACCGAGCGCATCGGCTTTGTGACCGGGGTCGTGATCCTTCCGCAGCGCCAGACCGCGCTGGTGGCGAAGCAAGCCGCGGCGCTCGACGTGTTGAGCGGCGGCCGCCTGCGCTTCGGCATCGGCATCGGCTGGAACCAGGTGGAGTACGAGGCGCTGGGCGAGAACTTCGGTAACCGGGGCCGCCGCTCCGAGGAGCAGATCGAGGTAATGCGGGCCTTGTGGACTCAGGAGCTGGTGACCTTCAAGGGCGATTGGCACTCGGTGACCGACGCCGGCCTCAACCCGCTGCCCGTGCAGCAGCCCATCCCGGTCTGGATCGGCGGCTACGCCGATCCTGTGCTGCGGCGCATCGGCGCCCTCGCCGACGGCTGGGTGTTCAGCGCGGGCGATGCCTCGGACGAGATGATCGACACCATCCATGGCCACGCCCGCGACGCCGGCCGCGAGCCCGGCGACATTGGGCTGGACGTCATGGTCGGCCTCGCGGACGGTGGAGCGGAACGCTGCGCCGAGATCGTCGCGCAGTGGAAAGACAAGGGCGCGACCCACGCCTCGCTAGACACCATGGGCGCGGGACTCGCCTCTCCCGACGACCATATCGATGCCATTCGGCGCCTCAAGGAGGCCATCGGTAGCCACTGATGAAGTACGGATTCGCCATACCCAACGGCGGCCCAATGACGAGGGACGGGGGCATCGCCGCGCTCGCGGCCAAGGGAGAAGAGCTCGGTTTCGATCTGGTGTACGCGGTCGATCACGTGGTCATGCCGAAATCCATCGAATCGCACTACCCCCGCAGCCGCGAGTTTGGAATGGGGACGGGCGGCCGCTCCGACGGCGGAGGCCCAGGCGAATGCCTGGAGCTGTTTGGCATGCTCGGCTACCTCGCGGCGTGCACCTCGCGCCTGCGGCTCTTGTCCTCGGTCATGATCGTGCCCTACCGGCCGGCGGTGCTGACCGCGAAGATGCTCGCCACCGTCGATGTCCTGTCGGGAGGCCGGCTGACCGTCGGCTGCGGCGTCGGCTGGATGCGCGAGGAGTTCGAAACTCTCGGGACGGTACCCTACGAGGCGCGCGGCAAGGCGACCGACGAGTTCATCGCGGCGTACAAGGAGCTGTGGACCAGCGAGGCGCCGAGTTTCGAGGGTGAACACGTAGGCTTCTCCAACCTCGCCTTCGAGCCGAAACCGGTGCAAAAGCCCCACCCGCCGATCTGGATCGGCGGCGAGAGCGGGCTCGCCATGCGGCGGGCGGCGAAGGCGGACGGCTGGTACCCGACCTGCGACAATCCGAAGTTCATGACCCACACCGTGCCGCTTTACGCCGCCGCGGTGAAGAAGGTACGCGGCTTCACCGCGGACGCCGGCCGCGACCCGGACGCGATCGAGCAGGCTTTCCTTTCCGAACTCTACGACGAGAAAGAGGCGAAGACCTTGGAAGACGGCACTCGCCTTGCCTACACCGGCAGCGCGCGAGAGATTGCCGACGACATCATGGAATATCGCGACGCCGGGATGACCCACCTAGTCATCGATTTCCTTGCCCCGACGCTGGAGAGCTCGTTTGCGCGGATGGAGTTCTTCGCTGGCAAGGTGATGCCGCTCGTGGACGACTGACCCGGCCGGCCACGCACCGGCGGCTATGAAGTACGGCTTCGCCATACCGAACGGCGGCCCCATGGCGAATGGCGAGGGGATCGTCGCAATCGCCGCCAAAGGTGAGGCGCTGGGTTTCGATCTGGCCTACGCGGTCGATCACGTCGCGATGCCGAAGGTCATGGATTTGTCGAACTATCCCTATGCGCGTGAGTTCGTCATGGCGACCGGCCGCGGACGGGCTGACGCGGGGGCCGCGGGCGAGTGCCTGGAGCTTATCGGCACGCTCGCCTTCCTGGCCGCGGCGACGACGCGGCTGCGCTTGCTGTCCTCGATCATGGTGCTGCCCTATCGGCCGCCGGTGTTGGCGGCCAAGCAGCTGGCGACCATCGATGTCCTGTCGGGAGGTCGGCTGACCGTTGGTTGTGGCGTCGGCTGGATCGGCGAAGAGTTCGAGATCCTGGCGACCCCGCCGTACAAGGAGCGCGGCAGGGTGGCGAATGAGTACATCGCCGCGTTCAAGGAGTTGTGGACGAGCGATGCCCCTACCTTCGCCGGCGACCACGTCAATTTCTCCAACATCGCTTTCGAGCCCAAGCCCGTCCAGAAGCCGCATCCGCCAATCTGGATCGGCGGCGAGAGCGTGCCGGCGATGCGGCGGGCGGCGAGGCTGGGAAACGGCTGGTATCCCGTCGCCGACAATCCCAAGCACCCGAGGAACGCCGCGCCCCGCTATGCCGAGGGCGTCGAGACCGTGCGTGGCTTTGCCGAGGAGGCTGGCCGTGACCCGAACGAGATCGAGTTCTGTCTGGTCTGTGAGCTCTATGACGAGAGCCAGCCCAAGTCCTGGGAGGACGGCACGCGTATCCCGTTCACTGGAGCGGCGCAACAGATCGCCGAGGACGTGATGCAGTACCGCGACGCCGGGCTGGGGACACTGGTCATCGATTTTCTCGCCCTGAATCACGAAAACACGTTCGCACGCATGGATTTCTTCGCCGGCGAGGTGATGCCGTTGGTCGACGATTGATGCGCTTGGATGGCGTCGGGTGGAAGAAGGCCGAACGCCGCGCAACGCGCGTTCCTCGATGCCTGCCGCGTCGCCCACTTGGCCACGGCTGACGGCGGTGGCGCACCGCACGTCGTTCCGGTGTGCTTCGTCGTCGTCGGCGCGAACGCTTACACCACCGTGGACGACAAGCCCAAACGCATCCGCGCGACGCCACTCGAGCGACTGCGCAACATTGCGGTGAACCCCCGGGTCGCCCTGGTCGCGGACCGCTACGACGATCGCGACTGGTCACGATTGGGCTGGGTGCTCTTGCGCGGCCGAGCCGAAATCGTGCACGGCGGTCCCGAGCACGCCAGGGCGCAGCGCCTCCTCCGCGGGCGCTATTCGCAGATGAGGGCGATGGCCTTGCAGGCGCACCCCGTAATCGCCATCCGCATCGAGCGGATCGCGAGCTGGGGCAGGCTGGAAGCGGCCTAGTGTCGGCCGGCGCGGTGGCGCGTAGTCTGGAACTCCTAGCGCTGCCCGGCATCCCGCTGGTGCGGAGGGGTGATGACTTGGCCGGCCTGATTCTCGAAGCGGTGGCCGCGGCGGGCCGGGCGCTCGAGGCGGGCGACGTGCTGGTGCTGGCGCAAAAGATCGTCTCCAAGGCCGAAGGCCGGACCGCCGATCTTGCCGAGATCACCCCTTCGCCGCGCGCCCGGAAGCTGGCCGCCCAGTGCCACAAGGACGCGCGGCTGGTCGAGCTCATCCTCTCGGAGTCGACCGAGGTTTTGCGTCAGCGGCCGGGCGTGCTGGTGGTGGTCCACCGTAGCGGCGTGGTTCTCGCCAACGCCGGTATCGATGCCTCGAACGTGGGCGGCGATGAGGGGACCGAGCAGGTGCTACTACTGCCCGAGGATGCCGACGCGACCTGCAGCCGCCTGCGCCAGACGATTCGGGAGCGCATTGGCGTCGAGGTCGCCGTCATCGTCAACGACAGTCTCGGCAGGGCCTGGCGGAACGGCACCGTCGGCGTGGCGCTCGGCGCTTCCGGGCTGGCCGCGCTGATCGATCTTCGCGGCAGCCGCGACCTCTTTGGCCGGCCGTTGACCGTCGGCGAGGCGGTTGCCGACGAACTCGCAGCGGCGGCTACGCTCGTACAAGGGCAGGCGGACGAGGGGTCGCCGGTGGTTCTCGTCCGCGGCTTCGCGGCCACACCCGGCGAACACGGCGCCGGCGCCCTGATCCGCGCCACGGACGAGGACCTGTTCCGTTGAGTGAGTGCGTCGCGCTTTGCGGCGGCGTCGGCGGCGCCAAGCTGGCGCTGGGACTGGCCCATGAGATGGATGCGGCGCGGCTTACCGTGGTCACCAATACGGCCGACGATTTCGTGCACCTCGGGCTTCATGTTTCGCCCGACCTCGACACGGTGGTCTACACCCTGGCCGGCCTCGCCGACCCGACCACTGGTTGGGGGCGCGACGAGGAAACCTGGACCTTCATGGCGGCGCTCGCGGCGTTGGGTGGCGAGACTTGGTTTCGCCTGGGCGATTCCGACCTGGCGACCCACGTCGAGCGCACCCGTCGCCTTGACGCCGGCGAAACCTTGAGCGCGGTCACGGCCGAGTTCTGCGCGCGGCTGGGGATCGCCGCGCAAGTCGTGCCGATGAGCGACGATCCGGTGCGCACCATGGTCGAGACCGACGAGGGGACGCTGCCCTTTCAGCACTACTTCGTGCGCGAGCGGTGTCGGCCCCGGATTACCCGGCTTCGCTTCGAGGGCGCCGAGGCGGCGGCGGCCAATCCGATTGTGCTCGACGCACTTGCCGAGGGCGGACTGGGTGCGGTTGTCCTCTGCCCCTCGAACCCGCTCATCAGCATCGACCCGATCCTGGCGGTGCCGGACATACGCGCGGCGCTGAACGCCTGTCCGGCGCCGATCGTCGCGGTCTCGCCCATCGTCGGCGGGCGCGCCATCAAGGGACCGACCGCAAAGATGATGGGCGAGCTAGGGATGGCGGTGACCGCCGAGGCTGTCGCCGGCCACTATGCGGGGCTGCTCGACGGCTACGTCCTCGACCGCGCGGACGCCGACCAGGCGGACCGGGTGCGGGATCAAGGGCTCGAGGTCCTGGTGACGGAGACCGTGATGCGGGGCCTGGGCGAGCGCCGTGCGTTAGCCCGCCGCGTGCTAGACTTCGCCGGCCGGTGCGGCAAGGCGCGGGAACCGGCGAGGCGGAGACGTGGGCAATGATGTGGGCGGTCTTGCCGGTCAAGGGGCTCGACGGAGCGAAGCAGCGGCTTGGCGCGGCGCTCTCCGGCCGGCAACGCCGCGACCTCTCGCGCGCCATGGTCGAAGACGTGCTGGAGGCGCTTTCGGCGGTGCAGGGCTTGGAGGGCATCGCCGTCGTCGTGCGCGATCCCGCGGTCGCCGCCATGGCCGAACGCTATGGCGCCCGGGTGGTCTTCGAGCAGCGGAGCCACGGTCAGTCCGCGGCGGTAACGGCGGCCGGAAGCATCCTCATGTCCGAGGGCGTCGACGGCGTCGTTGCCGTGCCCGGCGACGTGCCGCTGGCCAGCAGCACCGAGATC
>CAYUNL010000205.1:0-5264 GCA_964446055.1 uncultured Alphaproteobacteria bacterium
GGCTCGCTTCCAGCCACAGGTACTGTCCGTCGAAGACATGGTCCACGCGTTCTGGCGTGAACCCTCCGTCGCCGAGCGCACACGCGAGCGAGTGCTGGGTCCAGTAGCTGCGGTGCTCGTAGAACAGGTCCTGGACCACCCTGTGCCGCAAGATCCACTCCAAGCACGGGGTTTCGATGAAGAGCCGCAGCGGTCCGGCATCGGCGACCGCGGCGTAGATGTCGCGAAGGAAACGCACCGGATCGGGCACGTGTTCGATGACGTGCCGGCAAATCACCAGTACCGGGCCCTTGCCCATCGGGCCCGCGGTCTCCGGTCCGAAGTAGGCTTTGAAGAATCGCTCGCCGTTCGGACCTCGCTCGGGCCCGCGATAGGCCGGATCGAAGCCCAAAGCGGCGTCGGGTTGGCGGTCGAGGCCTTGCAAGAGCCGGGCTAGGAAGCCGCCCTGGCCACCGCCGATCTCGATGATCGTCGCCGCGGCACGCTGGTGGTCCGCGATGCGGGCGATCAGATCGTCGATGTGCCGGCAAAAGAGCGGCGATCCGGTCTGGTCGTTTTCATACTCGGGAGAATAATCGACCAGCGCCGCGTCAAAGGCTCGGTTGAAGGTGAAACCGCACTCCGTACACATCACCAGCGCCAGCGTGCCGCTGGGTGCGAGCCGCGCGGCATCGGCGTCTTCGAAGACCCGGTTGAGCAACACCGGTACCGACCGGCGCTCGACCAAGGGATCGAGCTCGGTGCCGCCGCACACGGGGCACTCGCCTGTCATGGCGCGAATGTTTACGCGCCCCTCGGGCGACGATCAACCGCGATGGGCGCCCGGTCGGGCGCTTCAATTCGCCTGGCGTCGGTGCTAGGCTCGGCCAAGATATGCGTGGATGGAGGGGAGGCATCGATGCGCCTTAGCGAAGATCAAGTCCAGCGGTACCACGACGATGGTTTCTTGGTCGTCGAGGACGTGTTTAGCCCCCAAGAGCTCCAACCGGTCATGGACTGGTTCGACAGCGTCGTCGACGAATGGGCCGACAAGCTCCACAAGGGCGGCAAGATCACCGACAAACGCGAAGGCGAAGACCTCTACACCCGCTTGGCGTCGATCGAAAAGGAATGGCCCGGCGCGGCGGCCCTGGTCACCCAGCGCAACAGCATGGGGCCGGCGCTTGCCAAGCTCTGGAACTCCGACAAGCTACTCGACATGGTCGCGCAGTTCATCGGCCCCGACATCGACGGCCATCCCATCAGCATCTTCCGCTCCAAGACGCCGGACACCGCCTTGATGACCGTGCCCTGGCATCAGGATTCGGCCTACTTCATGGAGGGCGGCGAGGGCACGCTACAGCCGACCGCCTGGATTCCCTTCATCGACACCACCGTCGAGAACGGGACCCTGCAGATGGTTCGCGGCAGCCACCGACCCGGCAAGGTCTTCCCCCATCGCCTGGAGAAGGAGGTCGGCCACCGCGAATCCTGGTACCTCTACATCCCGGAGAAAGAGATGCCGCCGGGCGACCGCGCGACCTGCGAGATCAAGATGGGCTCGGTGCTGTGGCACCAGAACATGATCGTTCACCGCTCGACCGAGAACCACTCCGACCAGGTGCGCTGGACCTGCGACCTCCGCTACCAGCGCCCGGGCGAGCCGACCGGGTTCCCCGCCGAAACCTAACTGGTGCCGATGCGCAGGGCCGATGCTCGGCCCTTGCGGCAGCGAGGCGCGGGCCGCGGCGATGTCGCCGGACTGATCGATAAACCCCGCGATGTTCCTGATCTCGATCATCCCTGCCTCCTCCGATTTAGACTCGTCCTATCGTGCCAGCGGACATGCGGAACCGAATACCGCGTGGCCACGGCGCCCTCCTTGATCTGGATCAGGCAAGATCGGCATCGTTCCGGCGCAGTTCCTGTGGTTTCTGGCTTTCGCGGTTCTCGCCCACTTGCCGCTCACCCGCCACCGGTTGGGCAACCACTTCTTCGCCGTCGGCGGCAACCGCCAGGCCGCCGCCGCCACCGGCATCAACGTGGTGCGGACCAAGATGATCGCCTTCGTCATCTCTGCGGTCTGCGCCGCGCTCGCCGGCATCGTGAGCGTCGCCCGCCAGAAGGAGGCGACCGTCGAGCCCCAGCTCTTCCTCGAGCTCGATGCGATCGCCATCGTCGTCATCGGCGGGGTCCTCATCACCGGCGGCCGGGGCGCGATCCTCGGCATCGTCCTCGGCGCCTGCATCCTGCAGATGGTCAAGGATGTTCTGTTGCTCAGCCAAGCCCCGGGCTTCTACCTCGACATGTTCGTCGGCGCCGTAATCGTGTTCGCCGTCGTCCTCAACATGTGGACTGCCAAGCGCTACTGATCACGCCCGATACGTCCAGGTCCGCCGCTCAATCCTGCGCCTCCTCGAAACCCGCCCTGCGCAGCGCCTCGACATAGTGCTCGCGGTCCGCCTCGTGCTTGAAGCCCCTGAGTTAGCTTGCGACCAAGTGCGCCGGGGCGTGTCGCCGGTAGTCCGCGATCACCTTCTTGGCGTCCTCCTCCCGCCCCACGTGGACCAGCGCCGCGGCGTACCATGAGATCACCCAGGGATCGGGATCGTCGAGCCCTTCCACGGCCTCAACCGTTTCCTGATAGCGCCGGGCGACGAAGTGGGCGATGCCGGCCATGGCGTTGCGATAGGGTCGGATGATTGGGTTCATCCGCGTCGCTTCGTCGAACCGCGCGATGGCCTCGTCGGGTTTGCCCTGCATGCAAAGCGCGTAGGTGAGCATGCCCAGACCGTCGGCATCGTTGGGGTTGAGCTCGATGCCGCGCCCGATCGCGGCGACCGCCTGATCGGTCAGGCCGCTCTCTAGGCAGACCCAGCCGAGCGTCAAGTAGTTCGAGTGCGACGCCGGGTTGATGCGCACGCCCTTGCGCGCGCACGTCAAAGCGCGCTCGTGTGCCTCCTCCGATCCGCTGGTCTGTGCCTCCTGCAGATGGGTCCAGGCGAGTCCGGCGTAGGCACGGGCGTAGTCGGGGTCGATCTCGATCGCCTTCTCATAAAGTTTGCGTGCGGCGAGGTTGTCCTCGGGCGTGGACCGGGAAAAAAGCTCGCGGCCGCGCAGCACCAGGTCGTAGGCCTCGAGATTCTCGGTCCGCTCGCTTTCGCTGCGGGCGCGGCGCCGCTCGCTGGCGTCGAGTTTGCCGGCCAGGGTGGCCACGATGGTGCGCGTCACCTCGTCCTGGACCGCGAACACGTCCTCGAGCTCGCGATCGTAGCGCTCCGCCCACAGGTGGTGGCCGGTCGCGGCCTCGATGAGCTGGGCGCTGATGCGCACCCGTGATCCGGCCTTGCGGACGCTGCCCTCAAGGACGTAGCGGGCGCCCAGCTCGCGCCCCACCTCCTGCACCTTGACCGCTCGACCCTTGTAGATGAACACCGAGTTCCGAGCGATGACGATCAGCTCCTGAAAACGCGAGAACTCGGTGATCAGGTCTTCGGTGATGCCGTCGGCAAAGTAATCCTCCTCTGGATCGCCGCTCAGGTTGGCAAACGGCAGGACCGCCAGTGAGGGCCGATGGGGCTGAGAATCCTTGGCCGGTGCCACGGCCGCCGTGGCGGTCGCGCCTTCGCGAACGTGATAGGCGCGGACCGGCTCGGCGATGTTCTTGAACGATTGCTCACCCGCCGCATCAAAGCCGAACCCGAGCTTGTGCTTGACGCTATCGAAGACGATTCCGGAGACACAGGTCCCGCCCGGTTCCGTAATCTCTTGCAACCGAGCCGCAACGTTCACGCCGTCGCCGTAGATTTCGTCGCCGTCGGCGATGATGTCGCCGAGGTTGATGCCCATACGAAACTCGAGCCGTCGATCCTCGGGCACATTGGCGTTGTGGCTTCCCATCGCCCCTTGCAGCTCGACGGCGCACCGAACCGCGGCGACGGCGCTTGGGAATTCAGCCAGCAGACCGTCGCCGGATGTGTTGACGATGCGCCCGTCGTGCTCGGCGATCTTTGGATCGATGAGCTCTTTGCGCCGGGCTTTGAGTTGTGCCAGGGTCCCCGACTCATCGACGCCCATCAGCCGGCTGTAGCCGACGACGTCGGCGCTAAGGATAGCGGCAAGTCTGCGCTTGTCGTGTGGTGCGGCCACCTGCCCTACCCGATGGCGAGGTTCGGTCCGCCGAGGTCGAGACCCGCCTCGCTGGCCGTGGCGGCCAGCGCCGCCGCTGCGTCCTCGCCAAGCGCCCGCAGCGGCGGGCGGACGATGCTCCACTCGGGCTCGCCCGTGGCATGGGCGATCAGCGCCTTCAGTGCGGGCACCATCGGGTGGCCCTCGATGGCCTCGCGCACGCTCGAGACCGCGCGGTGAAGCTCCTCGGCGTCCGGGTACGAATCGATGAGTTGGCGGATCGGCCCGACGTTGACGTTGGCGGTCGCACTGATGCACCCCGCCGCCCCGTGGCCCAGCGCCTCGAACAACAGCTTCTCCGAGCCCGGAAAGACCGAAAACCCGGGGAACTGTTTCAATAGGTCCAGGGTATTGCCAATCTCGCCCGAGCTGTCCTTCAGGCCGACGACGGTCTCGGGATAGGCCGCGATCAGGCGCTCCACGAGATCTGCTGTGACGGGCACGCCGCTCATCGCCGGGAAGTGATAGAGGTAGATACGCAAGTCCGCCTCGCCAACGCGCTCGATGACCTCGGCGAAGGACGCGAACAGTCCGTCCGTTCCCACGCCCTTGTAGTAGAACGGCGGCAGCATCAAGACCCCGCCGCACCCCAAACCCACCGCATGGCGCGTCAGCTCCACGCTCTCGGGAAGCGAGCACGTGCCCGTGCCCGGCAGCAAAACCTTCGCCGGCACGCCCGATTCGATCACCAGTTCCAAGAGCGACTTGCGCTCGGCCAGCGACAACGAGTTCGCCTCGCTCGTGGTGCCGAACACCGCCAGGCCGTTGGCGCCACGGTCCAGCAACCACCGGCAGTAGCGCCCGAGCCTCGCCGCATCGGGCGCAAGATCGCGGTCAAACGGCGTCAGCGCCGGGACCAATACGCCCGAAAACCTATCCATTTCGCCTCCCGAGCGTGAGCACTTCTCGATGGTGCCATTGTGGCCAACGGGCTTGCTTTTGGCTCACTTTATTTTGTCCCGCCGTATCTTTCTAGCGATCTCAAACGTCTCTCTCTCAGACGCCTGTTCTTCGTGCAAGGAGGCACCATGAAACGGTTGGATTAAAAAGTGGCCGTCGTCACCGGCGGCAGTCGAGGGTTGGGCAAAGGTATCGTG
>CAYUNL010000206.1:0-5238 GCA_964446055.1 uncultured Alphaproteobacteria bacterium
GTCGCCTTCGTCAAGACGCTGACCACAAAGCCGGTGGTCGGCGTCGGCTGGTTCACCTCGCCCGACACCATGGCCTCGCAGGTGCGCCGCGGCATTCTCGACATGATTGGCTGCGCCCGTCCCTCGATCGCCGATCCCTTCTTGCCGAAGAAGATCGAGGAAGGGCGCATCGACGACATCCGCGAGTGCATCGCCTGCAATATCTGTGTCGGCTGGGGTGTCGAGCGCGGGGTGCCGATGCGCTGCACCCAAAACCCGAGCGTCGGGGAGGAGTGGCGCCGCGACTGGCACCCCGAGCGCATCGCCGCGAAGGGCTCGGACGATTCGGTGCTTGTTGTCGGCGCCGGACCCGCGGGGCTCGAAGCTGCGCGCGCGCTCGGCCAGCGCGGCTACCGCGTCACGCTCGCCGAGGCCGAAAAGGAGCTCGGCGGCCGGGTCAGCCGTGAGAGTCGGCTCCCCGGTCTTGCGCCGTGGGCGCGGGTACGCGACTGGCGGGTGGGCCAAATTCAACAGATGCCCAACGTCGAGGTCTTTCTCGACAGCCACATGACCGAGGCGGACGTTCTGGAGTTGGGGCACGACCACGTGATGATCGCCACCGGTGCGGCGTGGCGGCGCGACGGCGTCGGCCGCGCCAACACTAAGCCGATCCCCGGCTCGGACCGCGGTCACGTGTTCGCACCCGAGGCGGTGATGCGTGGTGAGGATATCCCCGATCCGGTCGTCATCTTTGACGACGATCACTACTACCTCGGTTTCGAGCTGGCCGAGTCGCTGCGGCGCGGCGGTCACAGCGTGAGTCTTGTAACCCCGGCCGCGGACGTCGCCAATTGGACCCATTTGATCTACCAGCAAGCCCACATGCAGACGCGGCTTCTGGAGCTGGGGGTGAAGATCGTCCCCCACCGCAACTTGGTGCGCATCGGCAAGAACCGGGTGACGACGGCGTGCGTCTTCACCGGCCGCCGCCGGCCGCTCGCCGCGCAGGCGGTGGTCATGGTGACGGCGCGCCTGCCGGAACGGGGACTCTACGATGCGCTGTCGGGGAACCAGGCCGCACTCGCCGCCGCAGCGATCAAATCGCTCCGTCGCATCGGCGATTGTCACTGTCCAGGGATCATCGCCGCCGCAGTCTTCGACGGCCATACCGCGGCGCAGGCGCTAGATGCCCCGCCTTCGCCGGACGTCCCGTTTCGTCGCGAGCGTATTGCGATCGAGGCGAGCGTGTGAAAAGAACCAGCCGGCGCGCGCGGTCACTCAGCCTCGGGGTTGGTCCGGTACTTCCCCGATAACAGGAAGTCCCATGTTCCGTAGGCGCTGATTCCAACGGCGAACCAAAGCCAGATTTCTTCCTGGCCGACGATGAACTCGAAGACCACCCAGCAGGCGCAAACGAAAAGCACCGAGAGTCGGCGATAGAGCGGCACGAGCCAGGGATGGGCTTTCATGACGCGGCAAGTGTACCACGGTGACCCGGACGGCGCGAGCGAGCGGGCGGCAGAGCGGCATGATCGCAGCACGAACTGATGTGGTCGGCAGCCTGTTGCGGCCGCGCGAGCTGCTGGCGGCCCGCGAGGATTTGGCGGCGGGGCGGATTGCGGAGACGGAATTCAAGGCGGCGGAGGATCGGGCCGTTGACGGCGCCATCGCCCTGCAAGAGGAAGCGGGGCTGGAGGTCTTGAGCGACGGCGAGATGCGCCGCCTCTCCTTCCAGAGCCAGATGACCGAAGCTGTCGAAGGGTTCGGCACCTGGGACCTCGACGCCTTCTTGTGGGGTGATTGGCACGGTGACGAAGCGGTCGCCGATCGGAGGGCCGACCGCCCGCCGGCACTTGGCGTGGTCGCGCCATTGCGGCCCAAACGGCGTTTGTGCGCCGAAGAGTTCACCTACTTGCGGGCGCGTACCTCGCGCACGCCGAAGATCAATATTCCGAGCCCGGGACTGTTCGCCAACTTTTACGACCCCGAGCGCTCCGCGGCGGCGTACCCGACTTTCGAGGGATTCATGTGGGCGGTGACCGAAATCCTTCGCGAGGAAGTGGCAGAGCTCGTGCGTCTGGGGGCCCGCTACATCCAGATTGACGCGCCCCACTATCCCTTGTTCGTCGACCCGAACATGCGCCGCTTCTACGAATCGCGGGGCTGGGACATGGCACGTTGGCTGGACGAAGGGATCGCGCTCGACAACGCCGTAATGGAGGGATTTGCCGGGGTCACGTTCGGCTTTCATCTGTGCCGCGGCAACCAGGGAAGCCGCTGGCTCGTCGCCGGTGATTACGATTCGATTGCCGCACCGATCTTCAAACGCACGCTTGCCCAGCGCCTGCTGCTTGAGTACGACGACGAACGCTCTGGCTCCTTCGAGCCACTCTCGCAGGTGCCCGATGACAAGACCGTCGTGCTTGGCCTGATAACCACGAAACGCGGAGATCTCGAGGATCCCGCCGAGCTAATCCGACGAGTGCACGAGGCCGCACGATACCTACCGCTCGAGCGCCTGGCGATCAGCCCCCAGTGCGGATTCGCCACATCGATCGTCGGCAACAACCTCTCGCCAGAAGAGCAGCGCCGCAAGCTCGAAGTCTTGTGCGCGACGGCACGCCAGGTATGGGGCTAATCCGCCCGACGCGATCTTGCAGCTGATTATCAACACATGACGGAGCCCGCCCCCGAGTCGACCTATCGCGAACGGGCGGGCACGATTCTGGCGCTCGGGCTACCGATCGTGGGCGGCATGATCTCGCAAAACGTCCTCAATCTTGTGGACACCGCGATGGTCGGGGTGCTGGGCCCGACCTCGCTCGCCGCGGTGGGCATCGGATCGTTCAGCAACTTCATGGCGATCGCGCTGGTGATGGGCATGTCCTCGAGCGTCCAGGCGATGGCCGCGCGGCGGAAGGGCGAGGGCCGCGAGGGCGAAACCGCGGTACCGCTGAACGGCGGGCTGCTGCTGGCGCTCGTCATGGGTCTGCCGATTCTGATCGTCCTCTTTGTTTTCGGACCCACCCTGCTGCCCTACATCAACAGCGATCCCGCGGTGATCGCCGAGAGCACTCCTTACTTCCAGGCACGGCTTTGCGCCATCTTCGCGGTAGGTATGAACTTCGCGTTCCGCGGCTATTGGAACGGCGTCAGCATGTCCCGCATCTACTTTCAGGTGCTGATCGTCATGCACCTGTCAAACGTGTTACTCAACTACGTGCTGATCTTCGGCGCGCTCGGCAACCCCCCGATGGGCACGCTTGGCGCCGGTATCGGCAGCACCGTGGCCACCTACCTGGGGACCGGACTTTACGTTTTTCTCGGATTCCGGCACGCGCGGGGCGCCGGATTCCTTCGCAGCATTCCGAGCGCCGCGACGATGCTCACGATGGTGCGGCTCGCGCTACCCTCGGCGCTGCAGCAGTTCCTGTTCGCCGCCGGGATCACTTCGCTGTTCTGGATCATCGGCCAGGTCGGCACCGCCGAGGTCGCGGCTTCGAACGTGCTTGTCAACTTGTTGCTGGTGGCTTTCCTGCCCGGCATGGGTCTTGGCCTGGCCGCCGCGTCGCTGGTCGGTCAGGCGCTCGGACGCGGCGATGGGGCCGAGGCACAGCGCTGGGGCTGGGACGTCGTGAAGCTTGCCGCGATTGTCATGGCGGCGCTTGGGATCCCCGCCCTGATCGTCCCCGAGATCTTGCTGGCGGGCTTCATTCACGATCCCGAGGTGCTCACGATCGCGCGCGCGCCGTTGCGACTGTTGGGCGCCGCGATGGCCATCGACGCGGTAGGGCTGGTGCTGACGAACGCCTTGCTGGGCGCCGGCGCCGCACGCCAGGTGATGGTGGTGACGGTTTCGCTGCAGTGGCTGTTGGGATTGCCGCTGACGTGGCTGTTCGGCCCTTACCTGGGTTTCGGCCTTTTGGGTATCTGGGGCTGTCAGTTCGGCTACCGCGCGATCCAGGCCGCGGTGCTGAGCTATTTGTGGCGGCGTGGCCGCTGGGCGGCGATACGGGTCTAGCGGCTAGAGTGCGGCGACGAAATCGCTCGCCGCTGCGATTCCTTCCTCCCAGTTCTGCGCTTGGGTCCGGCCCGAGGCCTTGCGCGGCTTGAAGCTGTGGTCGCCATCCTCCATCCAACGGACGGCGATCGCGGGTGAAAGCGCGTAGCTCCCGACTTCGGCTTGATTGCCCAGCGCATCGCGGGTCCCCTGCACGATCAAGGTCGGCGTAGTGAGCCCCGCCAAATGCTCGGTCCGCAGCTTCTCGGGGCGGCCCGGCGGGTGGAAGGGGTAGCCCAAGCAAAGCAAGCCCGCCACCCCCGCCTCATCGGCGACCATGCTGGCGACGCGACCGCCCAGGGATTTTCCGCCGGCAACCAGACGATTGGCACCCAGCTCCTCGATTACCGCCCGCCAGGTCTCGCGCAGGACGCGCGGCGAATCGGGCCCCCGGCGGCGGCCCTCGCGCCGCCCCGCCATGTAGGGAAACTCGAAGCGGGCGACGCGGTGGTCGTGCGCCGCTAGACCCGTGGCGAAGGCGACCATGAAGGGGCTGTCCATCGGCGCCCCGGCACCGTGCGCGAGCACCACCGTATGCGCCGCCCTCTTGGGGCCGTCGAACAGAAACTCCGCCATCCGGTTCCACCTCGTCCAACAGGGCGCCGCGGCGTTCACGATTGCGTAGGGGCGCTTGCCGCCGCGGTGGCGCCGTATCATATCGCCGCAAGGGCCCATGGGTTAGACTTGCCGGGTGGATTCCTTGATCCTCGACAATGAGCCGACGATCCGGCTCGGCTTCTTCCTCGGTGTGTTGGCGGCGATGGCGGTGTGGGAGCTGGCCGCGCCGCGCCGCCAGCTGGTCGCCTCGCGAGCGCTCAGGTGGCTCTCGAACCTCGCGGTCGTGATTCTCGGTACTGGCCTTCTGCGGCTAATCTTTCCCGTTCTCGCGGTCGGCCTCGCGTCCCTCGCCGAGCTCCGCGGGTGGGGGCTCTTCAACGCGTTCGAGGTCCCATCGTGGCTTGCGTTCGTGGCTTCGGTGGTAGTGCTCGACCTCGCCATCTACCTGCAGCACGTCATCTTCCACGCCGTCCCCATCCTGTGGCGGTTGCACATGATGCACCACACCGACCGCGACTTCGACGTCACCACTGGGGTCCGCTTCCACCCCTTCGAAGCGGTGTTGTCGATGGTCATCAAGCTCGCCGTGATCGCCGCTCTGGGGCCGCCCGCGGTGGCCGTCGTCGTCTTCGAGGTAGTGC
>CAYUNL010000207.1:0-5163 GCA_964446055.1 uncultured Alphaproteobacteria bacterium
ACCGCGAGGGGCCGGGCGAGCCCGTGCCCTCGATGCCCGGGGTGGAGCGGCTGTCGATCGCCGGCGCGGTCGAGGCCGCGGGTGAGGCCGCGGCGGCCGGCATTCCCCTGATCGCGGTGTTCCCGGCCATCGATCCGGCGCTCAAGACCGCAGAGGGCGAGGAAGCCACCAACCCGGACCAGCTGGTGTGTCGGACGGTGCGGGCGCTGAAGGCCGCGCACCCGGCGCTCGGCGTCATGTGCGATGTCGCCCTCGATCCCTTTACCACGCACGGCCACGACGGCTTGGTGCGCGACGGCCAGGTCGCCAACGACGAGACCGTCGAAATCCTGCGCGCCCAAGCATTGGTGCAGGCCGAGGCCGGCGCCGATGTCATCGCGCCCTCGGACATGATGGACGGCCGGGTGGGCGCGATCCGCGATGCGCTCGACGGCGCCGGCTACCAGCGGGTGCAAATCCTGGCCTACGCGGCCAAGTACGCCTCGGCCTTCTATGGCCCATTTCGTGACGCCATCGGCTCCACCTCGGGCCTTGGCAAGAGCGACAAGCGGACCTATCAAATGGATCCGGCGAACGCCGCCGAGGCGGTGCGCGAGGTGGCGCTCGACATCGCCGAAGGCGCCGACATGGTCATGGTCAAGCCGGGCATGCCCTATCTCGACATCGTGCGCCGGCTCAAGGACCAATTCGGCGTGCCCACCCTCGCCTATCAGGTAAGCGGCGAGTACGCGATGCTTTGCGCCGCCGCCGAGAACGGCTGGCTCGATCGCGAGGCTGCCATGATGGAAAGCCTGCTCGCCTTCAAACGCGCCGGTGCTGACGGCATCGTGACCTATTTCGCCCGCGACGCGGCGCGTGTTTTGAACGGTCGCTAGACGCCTATGCCGTTGAAGGGATCATCGGTGAGCGGCCCGCTTTCCGGCGTCACCGTACTGGACCTTACGCGCGTCCTTGCCGGCCCTTTCGGAACGATGATCTTGGCCGACCTCGGCGCCCGCGTCATCAAGATCGAAGTCCCTCCGCGGGGCGACGATGCGCGTGAGATCGGGCCGTTCATCGACGGCCGCTCCGCTTATTTCATGTCGCTCAACCGTGGCAAAGAGAGCCTCGCATTGGACCTCAAGGACGACCGCGGGCGGGCGCTGTTCGACGAGCTGATCGAGAATGCCGATGTGTTGGTCGAGAATTTCCGGCCTGGCGTCTTGGCGAAGTTGGGGTATGGCTGGCCGGAATTGAACGCCCGCAACGGGCGCCTCATTTACGTCGCGACCTCTGGCTTTGGCCAAAACGGCCCGTATTCGCGGCGGCCGGCCTATGACCTTGTCGTCCAGGGCATGGGTGGGATCATGAGCCTGACCGGCCAGCCCGGCGGGCCGCCGACGAGGGTCGGGACCTCGGTCGGCGACATCGTCGCCGGTCTCTACACCGCGCTCGGTGTGTGCGCCGCGCTCAACCATCGGGGACAGACCGGTGAGGGGACGATGGTCGATATCGCCATGCTCGACTGTCAGGTAGCGATCCTTGAGAACGCGATCGCGCGCTATTGCGCGACCGATGAGGTACCCGAGGCGATCGGCTCGCGACACCCCTCGATCGCCCCGTTTGCCGCATTCGCGAGCAAGGACGGCCACGTCATCATCGCCTGCGGCAACGACGCCTTGTTCGGGGTCTTCGCCCAAGCCTTCGGCCGCCCCGACCTTGCTGGCGATCCCCGATTCGCGACCAACGAAGAGCGCAACCAAAACGTCGACGCTCTGACCGCCGAGATCGAAATCACGAGCCGCCAGCGGACGACCGAGGAATGGCTGTCGGTGCTCGAGGCGGCCGGTGTGCCCTGCGCACCCATCAACGACGTCGCGGGAGTCCTTTCCCATCCCCAGGTTCTGGCGCGCAACATGATCGTCGAAGTCGACGATGCCGGCTCGCTGAAAGTCGCGGGCAACCCGATCAAGATGGCGGCTTTCTCGGATCCCAGCGGGCGCGGCCCGGCTCCGGAACTCGACGCCCATCGCGAGGCGATTATCGCGGAACTAGCCGAGGCGAGGTCGTCGCGCTGATGTCCGGGTCGCTAGCGCCCGGAGCGGCCTGAGGCGAGCCGGGGCGTGCGCCGCTTCCGCCGCATTGCGATCGCCATCATCGTCGTCATCGCGCTTGCGGTCGGCGGCTACATCCTGTGGCTTCGGGAATCGCTGCCAACCATCGAAGGGGCCGTGAGGGTCGCCGGAATCGGCGCCGCGGTGGAAATCATCCGTGATCGCGAAGGCATCCCGCACATCTTCGCGCAGGCGCCGGATGACGCCTACTTCGGGCTCGGCTACGCGCATGCCCAGGACCGGCTGTGGCAAATGGAGATGAGCCGGCGCATCGGCGCCGGAAGGGTTTCCGAGCTGGTGGGCGCGGCGACACTCGGTGTCGACAAGTTCATGCGCGTCCTTGGGGTCTACCGTTTCGCGGAGCGGAGCTACGCCAATCTCGAGCCGGAATCCCAGCGCATTTTGGATGCCTACGCCGCCGGCGTGAACGCGTTCCTCGAGACCCGAAGCGGCCCGTTGCCGCCGGAGTTTGCGGTGTTCGGCCTTTTGAGCACGCTTCGCGGCGAGGGCTCGGTCCGGCCCGACCCGTGGCGCCCTGCCGATTCGCTGGTGTGGCTCAAGATGATGGCGTGGAATCTGGGCGGAAATTGGTTTGGCGAGATCCAGCGGGCACGTATGGCATCTCGGCTCCCTGCATCGAGGCTGGCGGAATTCTTCCCGACCTATCCCGACGACGCCCCCAGCGGGCCGGCTGAAATGCTGGCGTATTATCGCGATCTGCCGTTCGAACGAATTGCGGCGCTGGCGCCGGAGCTCAGGACCGAGGGCAACGGTTCGAACAACTGGGTCGTCGCCGGCAAGCGCACCGCGACCGGCAAGCCTCTTCTCGCCAACGATCCGCATCTCGGCCTGACCGCACCCGCGATCTGGTACTTCGCGCACCTCAACGCTCCCGGCCTCAACGTGATCGGCGCCACGCTGCCCGGCGTCCCGGCCATCGTGCTGGGCCGCAACGACAATGTGGCATGGGGCTTCACCAATACCGGGTCGGACGTCCAAGATCTCTTCATCGAGAGAATCAGCGCCGGCGATCCGGGCAGCTACGACACTCCCGACGGTCCCCGCGGTTTTGAGGTACGGACCGAGGTCATCGAGGTCTCCGGCGAGGACGCGACGGAGATCGAGGTGCGCGCGAGCCGCCACGGACCGATCATCTCGGACGCCTTCGCCGATGCCGCCGAAGTAGCGCCACAGGGGCATGTGATGGCGTTCGCGTGGACCGCGCTCCGCGAGGATGACTTGACCCTTCAGGCGGGCCACAAGATCGCGACCGCGGGCAACTGGAACGACTTCGTGAACGCGCTTCGCGATTTTCACGCCCCTCAACAGAACATCGTCTACGCCGATGTCTACGGCAACATCGGGATGTACGCGCCCGGACGGGTGCCGATCCGCAGCGAGGCGAATCAGGTGATGGGAATGATGCCGGTGCCCGGCTGGGACGCGACCTACGACTGGGACGGTTTCATTCCGCACGAGGAGCTGCCGCAGGTCTTCAATCCGCCCTCGGGCGTGATCTTCACCGCCAACCACAAGATCGTCGAGGACGAGTACCCCTATTTCCTCACTTTCGAGTGGGAATCGCCGTATCGGGCTCGCCGCATTCGAGAGCTGCTGGCGGCGCGACCCAAGCACTCGGTCGAGAGCTTCAAGGCCTTGCAGGCTGATGTGGTTTCGCTCATGGCGCGCGATTTCCTACCGCTCCTGTTGGCGCCTGAGCCAATGAGCGAAGGGGCGGCGCGCGCCCATGAAATGCTCGCATCGTGGGATGGGGCGATGACCGCCGAGTCTCCTGAACCCCTCATTTTCGCGGCCTGGCTGCGCGAGCTCACCCGGCTCATCTACGCCGACGAGTTGGGCGCGATGTTCGAGGAGTATTGGGCGCTGCGCGCGCTATTCACCTACAACGTCCTGACCACTCAATCCCATTGGTGCGAAACCTCCGAAACCGAGGGGGTCGAGACCTGCGATGGCTTGATCGCAGAGGCCTTGGAGCGGGCGCTGGCCGACCTCGACGATCGGTTCGGCGCGTCGCCGGAGCGCTGGCGGTGGGGCGATGCCCACTATGCGCTCAGCAGCCACCGCCCCTTCGGGCGGATACCGGTCCTGCGCCGGCTGTTCGATATCCGGCTGCCCGCACCGGGCGGCGAGTACACGATCAACCGAGGGGGTCACAGCATCAAGAACGATCGCGCGCCGTTTGCCGAGGTTCACGGGCCCAGCCTGCGCGCGATCTACACGTTGGACGACCTCGAGCGCTCGCTTTTCATTTACTCGACCGGGCAGTCGGGAAACGTCTTGGCTGCGAACTATGGCAACTTGGCCGAGCGCTGGCGCAACGGGGAGTACGTCCCAATGATCACCGGGCGCGACGCCATCGAGCAGGGTCAAAGCGGGACCCTGGTGCTTGTCCCGCGCCCATGAGCGGATGCCGAGTCGCGTTGCTGCGCCCCGGCCACGTCAGGGTGCGTTAATCGATGATAATTCTCGTTCGAACGGGCATAATGGCGCGCTGCCTCCACGAGCGCACCGCGTTATGAATCGCACCGCACTTCGGACAATTTCGGGCTCTCCGCGATGTCGTGATCATCGGCGTCGTCATCGTCTTCGCTTCGATAGGCATCGGGTACGGGGCGCACGGGGATTTCGCGGTCCTCATGCAACCCTTCGAAGTGGTAATCATCGTCGGCGCCGCATTCGGCGCCTTCCTGATCTCCAATCCCAAGAACGTAATCATGGGCGTAATGAAGAGTCCTGGCCGGGTATTGAAAGGCCTGCCGCACAAGAAGGCGACGTACGTCGAGCTTCTGACGCTTCTCTATGCGATCTTTCGCTTGGCCAAGTCCAAGGGCATGCTGGCGCTCGAATCGCATATCGAGAATCCCGAGGAGAGCACCATCTTCTCCCAGTACCCCAAGTTCATGGCCAACCACCACGCGGTGCACTTCCTCACCGACTATTTGCGCCTGATGACGATGGGGACGGAGAACCCGCACGAGCTCGAGGCGCTGATCGACGAGGACATCGAGACCCACCATTCCGAGGCGGCGGAACTCAGCACCGCCGTCAG
>CAYUNL010000208.1:0-2256 GCA_964446055.1 uncultured Alphaproteobacteria bacterium
CCCTGGCCGGCGCTGAAACGGCGCAGGCCGCCGATTCGGTGAACTTGCCGCTATATGGGCGCATCGCGGCGGGTACCCCGGTCGAGGCGCTGCGCGATCACAGCAGTTCGGTCGGTGTGCCGGCGGCATTGTTGGGCCGGGGTGAGCATTACGCGCTTGAGATCGACGGCGATTCGATGATCGAGGCGGGCATCCTCGACGGCGACACCGCGATCATCGAACGCTCCTCGGTCGCCGACAATGGCGCCGTGGTCGTGGCGTTGATCGATGACGAAGAGGTGACCCTGAAGCGGTTGCGCCGCAAAGGCGATTCGGTGGCGCTCGAGTCCGCAAACAAGGACTACGAGACGCGCATCTTCGGACCCGACCGGGTCAAGGTGCAAGGCCGCCTGGTCGCCGTGATGCGCAAGTACTAGTCCGGAAACCGCTCCGCGCGGCTATTCCCGGCGACCCCTGCGGGGCGCCCAGGGGCGGACGCCGCGTTCTTCGGCCACGGAGCTTACCCGAACCGCGCCCGCCTCGAGCCAGATGGCGTGAGCCCCTTCCCGCCATAGATCGAAGCGGTCGATGATGGTGTGCGCCGAGGGGCAATCGCCGCGGACCGGTACCAGCGATACTACTACTCCGGCGCTTTGGCAGTCCTCGGCGAGCGCCCGGGCGTCGCGGGCGATGGCCACGACGTGACCGCGGGCGCGATAAACGCAGCCGAGCGAATCGCACCGGAAGTCCCCTTCGCCGCCCTCGCCCAGCCCAGGCAGCGGCGAGGCCCGCCCATCGCGGCCGTGCAGGCGTAGCCAAGTCTCGGCCGTCATACCTCTGGCCCGGGGCGCGGACAAGATCAGGCCTCCCGTCTCGTCGCGCACCGCGAACAGGCGGGCGTCACCGGCGATCAAAACATCGGGTAGCGGTGCCGCCGTCATCACGAGGACACCGGCGACGAAGCCCGCGAGGCCGCCCAATCGCCACCTGCCGCGCCACAAGCACAGCCACAGGCCGCCCAGCGTGATCGCGACGAGGCCGGCGACCGGCATCGGCGGCAGCAACGTGACCGAGCCGGGCCAACCCGCGACGGTCCGGGCGACGAACACCACGACCTCGATACCCCAACCCATCGGCGCCAGCGCCACGGTTTCGAGACCGAACGGCATGAGAATGTAGGCGGCGACCGACCACGGCATGATCCACAGCGCCGTCACCGGCACCGCCACGAGGTTGGCTGCCAGCCCGTAATCGGCGAAGCGATTGAAATGGAACGCCGCGAAGGGCGCCGTCGCCAGACCCGCGATCAACGTCGTAAGCGCGACGCCGCCCAGGTATAAAAGCGCGCGGCGGGGCACCCGGGCGCCGGCCCGCCACTCGCCGAAACGCTCGCGCACGACCTCATAGACGGCGATCAGCGCCACCACCGCCGCGAAGGACATCTGAAAGCTCGGCCCCAGCAGGCTCTCGGGGCTGTGCAAAAGGACCGCCAGCGCCGCCCAGGCGACGAGCGTCATCGATATCGCCACCCGGTCTAGGATGACCGCAATGAGCACCAGTCCGGTCATGAGGAAGGCGCGCTGAGTCGGAATTGTCATGCCGGTCAGCAGGAGATAGGTGAACGCGCCGCCCAAGCTCACTCCAGCCGCCCACTTCTTGATCGGAAAGCGCAACGTGACCGAGGGCCACAGCGCCAGTAGCCCGCGCACGGCGACGAACAAAGACGCGGCGATCAGTCCGACGTGCAGCCCCGAGATCGCCAATAGATGCGCGAGCCCGGCGTCGCGAAGCGCCGTGACAACCTCCTTCGGAATGGCGCCTCGGTCCCCCGTCATAAGCGCTGCCGCGATAGCGCCGGATTCGGTGCCAAGACTTGCGCGCACACGTTCGGCGATGTCTTGGCGGCGGCCGTTCAGCCACAGCGAGACCGAGGGGGCGCTCGCGGCTTGGGGCAGCTGCTCGATCTTGCCGACTGCGAATCCGACGGCGCCCAGGCCCTTGAACCATGCTTGGCGTGGAAAATCGAAGGCACCCGGCGCCGCCGGAGGGGGTGGTGGCATGAGTACGGCTCGCACCAGTATCCACTCCCCCGGTCTGGGCGGATGGCCGTCGGTGCGTACCGTCACCCGTACCCGGCGCGGGGTCTGCTCGGAATCGAGGTCGCCGACGCGGGGCTCGTCAATGACGACCCGCAGCCCGGTGGGGCGGGCCTCGACGGTGGCGACCTGTCCCGAGACCATGACCGCTCGCGTGCGCTCCTCGATCACCGGCGCCGCG
>CAYUNL010000208.1:2356-5095 GCA_964446055.1 uncultured Alphaproteobacteria bacterium
CGCCGCGGCCAGAATTGCCGATCCGGCCCACCACGCGGGCTCGCGATAAAGGGCGAAGTAAAGCGCGATGCCGATGCCCATCGCCACCGGCAGCCACAGGAACCAGCGCCCGCGTTCGGCCAGGAAGGCTTCGGCCAGGGCCGTGGCGGGCCGCGTCAGCCGAGAGTGCAATTCGCGGCGGAACGGGCGGTCCAGCGGCGGGCCATTCCCGGCCGTGCCTTCGGCCGGCTCCGTCATGGCCGCGCCGACGGCGGCGAAACCACCTGAACCACGGTCTTCAATGTGTTACACACGCTGCGCTCTTACCTGCTAGGGCCACCATCGAAACCACGGACGAGGCCATGCCCGTCATCACCAGGTTCGCCCCCTCTCCGAGCGGGATCCTGCATATCGGCGGGGCGCGCACGGCGCTCTTCAACTGGCTCTATGCACGCCACAGGGGCGGAATCTTCCGCCTGCGAATCGAGGATACCGACCGCGCCCGGTCCACCCAAGAGGCCGTGGACGCGATCGTTGAGGGCCTAAAGTGGCTGGGGCTCGATTGGGACGACGACGTGGTCTCTCAATCGGCGAACGCGGCCCGCCATGCAGAAGTCGCGGCGGCGCTATTGGACGGTGAACAGGCCTATCGCTGCTATTGCACGCCCGCGGAACTCGGCGAAATGCGGCGTGCCGCCAAGGCCGAGGGCCGATCGGTCGGCTACGACGGTCGCTGCCGAAATCGCGATCCGCACGCGGCGCGCCCGGATGCCCCCCCGGCTGTGCGCTTCAAGGCGCCGCGCGAGGGCGTCACCATCATCGATGACCTGGTCCAAGGCGAGGTGCGGATCGCCAACGCCGAGCTCGACGACATGGTGATCGCACGCGCCGATGGCAGCCCCACCTATATGCTTTCGGTGGTGGTCGACGATCACGACATGGGCGTGACCCACGTGATCCGCGGCGACGATCACCTAAACAATGCGGCCCGCCAATCCCATCTATTTGCGGCCATGGGTTGGGCGATGCCGGCGTACGCGCACATCCCGCTGATCCATGGCGCCGACGGGGCAAAGCTTTCAAAGCGCCATGGCGCGACCGGGCTCGGCGCCTACCGCGACCTGGGTATCCTCCCCGAAGCCATGCGCAACTATCTACTGCGCCTGGGCTGGTCGCACGGCGACGACGAGGAGATCTCCACCGAGCAGGCGATCGCTTGGTTTGATATCTCCGGCATCGGCAAGTCGGCGGCGCGCTTCGATCTCGCCAAGCTCGAGAGCCTGAGCGGGCATTACCTGCGCGCTGCCGATCCCGCGTACCTGGTGGCGGACCTTGAAACCAGGCTCGCGATGGACCGCGGTCGCGAGCTCGCAGAGGCGGAGCGCGAACGCCTTGCGGCACTCCTCCCGGAGTTAAGGAAACGTCCTAAGACATTGCTGGAACTCTATGATAATATGTCGTTTATTTTAGATGGAGAGCCGCATTCGATGGATACGAAAGCGGCCAAGCTGCTGGACCACGACGCGCGTTCGATTCTGGAGCGGCTCGGGGCTCGGCTCGCCGATGTGGAACCATGGAGCGAATCTCAACTCGAGACGACGGTCCGGGCGTTCGCCGAGGCCGAAGACATGAGGCTCGGCGCGGTGGCGCAACCGCTGCGCGCAGCGCTCACAGGGCGCACCGCCTCGCCCGGCATCTTCGAGGTGCTTGAGGCCCTCGGGCGTGACGAATCGCTTGCCCGCCTCAGCCGCGCCGGCCAAGCACGGCCGCTCAAGACCATCACTTGACCGGGCCGGTGATTAGCCGCATGCCGCGCTGGAAGGTGATGTAAAGCCACATCCAGTTGAGTGCCACGGTTGTCTTGTTGCGAAAGCCGATCAAGAAAAAGATGTGGGCGATACCTCACAGCACCCACGCCGGGTAGCCGCTAAGGCGCAGGAACCCGAGATCGGCGACCGCCGAGGAGCGGCCGATGGTCGCGAGGTCACCGAAGTGGCGGTAGCGGAACGGCTGGTCAAAGCGCCGGCCCGCGAGGCGGGCGCGAATGAGCTTCGCGACGTACCGGCCCTGCTGCTTGGCGACCGGGCGATGCCGGGAAGCCGTCGCCCCGCCTTGCCCCTGACGTTCACCGTATCGCCGATGACGAAGACGCTCGGCAGCCCGGCAACCGAGAGATCGGCACCCACCTTGACCCGGCCCTCGGCATCGCGCTCGGCCCCGAGCCAGCGGCCCGCGGAGAGGCCATGACGCCGGCCGCCCAGATCACGGTGCCGGCCTCGATGCGGCGGCCCGAAACCACCGCACCGGTGGCGTCTACATGTTCGACGCGGGCGTCGGTGCGCACCTCGACACCGAGCCGCTCGAGCGAGGCGCGGGCGATCTCAGACAAGCGTTTTGGATAGCGCTCCAATACGCGCGGCGTAGACTGCAACAGTACGATTCGGGCGCCGCGCGGATCGATCCTGCGAAAATCCCGCGCCATGACCCGCTTGGCGAGCTCGGCGATGGCACCGGCGAGTTCTACCCCGGTCGGACCACCGCCAACGACGAGGAAGGTGAGGAGACGGCGTTGCTCGTCGCCATCGTCGCTGGCCTCTGCGCGCTCGAACGACATCAGGATCTTGGCGCGGATCGCGGTGGCGTCCTCGATCTTCTTGAGGCCGGGCGCGAACCTCTCCCAATCGGCGTCGCTGTAGGCGTGCCGGGCGCCGGTGGCAAGGATCAGAAAATCGTAGGGGATGCGCTTGTTCTCGACGATCA
>CAYUNL010000209.1:0-5080 GCA_964446055.1 uncultured Alphaproteobacteria bacterium
CGACGCCCCAGCCCAGCACCGAAAGACCGTTGACCATGGTCGTGTGGCTGTCAGTGCCGACCAGGGTGTCGGGATAGGCCACGGTCTCACGCCCGCGCCGCTCGGTCCACACCACCTGGGCCAAGTATTCCAGATTGACCTGGTGGCAGATGCCGGTGCCCGGCGGCACCACCCGGAAGTTGTCGAACGCGGTCTGCCCCCAACGCAGAAAGGCATAGCGCTCGCCGTTCCGCGCGTACTCGAGCGCGACGTTCTCGGCGAAGGCGCGGCGGGCCCCGAAATGGTCGACCATGACCGAGTGGTCGATCACCAGATCGACCGGCGAGAGCGGGTTGATGCGCTTGGGATCGCCCCCCATGCGCTTCATCGATTCGCGCATGGCGGCGAGATCGACCACCGCGGGCACGCCGGTGAAGTCCTGCATCAAGACCCGCGCAGGACGGTAGGCGATCTCGCGGCTCGAGCGGCGGCGCTTGAGCCAGCGGCCCATTGCCTCGATGTCGGCGCGTTGGACGCTGCGCCCATCCTCGTGACGCAACAGGTTCTCCAAGAGCACGCGGAGCGAGAAGGGGAGCCGTGAGATCTCGCCGATGCCCGCGCGCTCGGCCGCCTTGAGGCTGTAGTAGGTATAGCGCCGGTTGCCGAGTGTGAGCGTGCGGCGGGTATTCAAAGAATCCAGGCTTCGCTGGGCCACGGCTGTGCTCCCCCCATTCTCGGCGTCTCGCGCGCCGAAGAGAGGCGACTGTGAGGACTCGGCCGGCACATTTCAACCGCAAACTGCGGCGGCTGGTACGCGCCGCGTCAATCTGCTACTTCGGGCTGGCACTCCGGGTCGCGAGCGATCTTCGAAGGAAAGCGCCGATGCCCGTTTCGGTGGAAATGGTGGGAGCCGTTCATACGGTCATCCTCGACCGGGCCGAGGTGCGCAACGCCGTCGATGCGGCGACCGCGCGCGCGCTGGCCGAGGCCTTTGGGGCCTTCGAGGCGGACGAAAGCGCGAATGTCGCCGTGCTGTGGGGCGCGAACGGCACCTTCTGCGCGGGCGCCGACCTCAAGGCGCTGGCCGCCGGCGAGGACGAGACGCGCCTGCGATCCGAAGACGACGGGCCCATGGGACCGACCCGAATGTGGCTCGAAAAGCCGGTCATCGCGGCGATCGCCGGCTACGCGGTCGCCGGCGGCTTCGAACTCGCGCTGTGGTGCGACCTCCGGGTCATGGAGGAGGACGCGACGCTTGGCGTCTTCAACCGCCGCTTCGGCATCCCCTATATCGACGGCGGCACGGTGTGGCTGCCGCGCCTCGTAGGCCTCGGGCGGGCGCTCGATATCTTGCTCACCGGACGCCCCGTGGGCGCCGAAGAGGCGCTTGCCATCGGCCTCGTCAACCGAGTCGTACCGACTGGGCAGGCGCGCGCCGCTGCCGAGGAACTGGCCCACGAGATCGCGGGGTTCCCGCAGGGCTCGCTGAGGAGCGATCGGCGATCGGCATTTGAGGAAGGCGGGCTGAGCCTGGCCCAGGCAATGGCGAACGAGCTCGAGATCGCGCGACCGTTGATCGGCGCGGCGCGCTCGGGCGCGGGCCGCTTCGCCGCCGGGCACGGTCGGGGCGGCACGGCGCTGAGCGCCGACGAGGGCGCGGCCAAGCCGAGCGCCGGCGTCCCCCGCCGAGGATGAGTTTCGCGGGCCACAGCCTCGCCTGCGTGCGCGGCGAGCGCCTGGTCTTCGAAGACCTTGATTTCTCGCTGCCGCCGGGCGGCGCGCTGGTGATCACGGGCGCCAACGGTAGCGGCAAGACCAGCCTTCTGCGGCTTGCCGCGGGGCTTGCCACGCCCGCCGCCGGAGCGTTCACGTGGGAAGGCGCCGCAATCTCGGAATCGCCCGAGGCACACAAGGCGAGGACCGCATTCGTCGGCCACCTCGATGCCGTAAAGCCCGCGTTCACGGCGCTCGAGGACCTTCGGTTCTGGATGCGGTTTCGCGGCGAGGACGGGGGAGCCGCCGCCGCCGAGGCGGCGCTGGCACGCTTCGCCATCGAGGCCCTGGCCGAGATCCCGGCCCGGCTTCTGTCGGCCGGCCAGCGACGCCGGCTCGCGCTCGCCCGCTTGGCCGCGGCCCCGGCGCGACTGTGGCTTCTCGACGAGCCGACGGTGGCGCTCGACGACGTCGCGGTGGCGGCGCTGATGTCGCTGGTGGCGGAGCACCGCACGAGCGGCGGCGCGGTAATGGTGGCGACGCATCAAGCGCTGGCGCTCGAGGACACGCAAATCCTGCACCTCGGCGGTCCCGGCGCATGAGGCCGTTCTTTCTGATCGTCGGCCGCGATGTCGGGCTGGCCTTTCGCCAAGGCGGCACCAGCGCCCACTCGGTGATCTTCTTCGTGCTGGCGGTCACCCTGTTTCCGCTGGGCGTCGGACCCGAGATCGCGGTCCTCGCCCGGATCAGCGCCGGCGTGTTGTGGGTGGCGGCGCTGCTGGCCGCGATGATCTCGTTGGACCGCCTGTTCCAGGCGGATTTCGAGGACGGGAGCTTGGAGCTGCTGGCGATTGGGCCGCTACCGTTGTGGGCCACGGTGCTGGCAAAGTGCGCCGCCCATTGGCTGACGACCGGCGTGCCACTGGTGGTGGCGAGCCCGGTGCTGGCCCTGCTGCTCCATCTGGAGGCACAAGGATATGCAGCGTTGGTGGCGGCGATGGCGCTGGGTACGCCGAGCCTGAGCCTGATCGGCGCGATCGGGGCGGCCTTGACGGTGGGCCTTCGCCGCGGCGGGGTCCTGGTCTCGCTGCTGGTGCTGCCGCTTTACATCCCGGTACTGATTTTCGGCGTCGGTGCGGTCGATGCGGCGGTTCGCGGCGCCGGCGCATCAGCGCATCTCATGATCCTGGGCGCGCTGCTGTTGCTCGGCCTCGTTCTCGGACCCTTGGCGAGCGCCGCCGCGATACGCTTGAATCTGGAGTAGCGGTATGCCGCCCGAGCCGATAGAGCGGGGCGCCCGGGTACCGGTGATCATCCCCGCGGTGCTAATCACCGCCAGCTCGGCAAGCATCCTCTCGACCGACCTCTATGTGCCGAGCCTGCCGCACCTGCCCGCATACTTCGGCACCGACGCCGAAACCGTCCAGCTGACGATGAGTCTCAACTTGCTGGCCTTCGCGCTCGCCCAGCTCGTTCACGGGCCGCTTTCGGACCGATTCGGGCGGCGACCGCTGATGATCGCGGGCATGGCCGGTTTCGTGGTCTTCAGTTTGGCCTGCGCACTGGCCTACTCGATCGAGGCGTTGATCGTCGCGCGCACGCTGCAGGGGATCGCCACCTGCGTCGAGTCGGTTGTGGTGCTGGCCGTGATCCGCGATCTCTACGACGGTCCGTCGAGCGTGCGCGTCCTCGGCGCCTACGGCATGGCGATAGCACTGGCGCCCGCGGCGGGGCCGATGATCGGCGGCTTCATCCACGTATGGCAGGGCTGGCGCGCGAACTTCTTCGTGCTGACGGTGCTGGCGGCGGTAGTGACCGCGCTGGTCTGGCGGTTCCTGCCCGAGACCACCGTTCCCGATCGCGGCGCGCTGAATATGCGGCGATTGACGCGCGGTTACGCGGCGCTTTTGGTGCCCGGACCGTTCCTCGTCTATGCGTTGACCTTGGCCTCGGTGCTGTGCGTGTTGTTCGGCTACATCACCGCCGCGCCATTCATACTGATCGACCGGATGGGAGTGCCGACCGAGCAGTACGGCTTCTATCAGGCGGCCATCGTGCTCGCGTACTTCCTCGGCAGCCTAGCGGTAAACCGGGCCGTCGGCCGTTTTGGCATCGAAGGACTGTTGGGCGCCGGTCTCGCACTCGTCGCCATCGGCGGCGTCGCGCTTACCGCGGTGGTGGTGGCGGGCGCCGAGACGCCAGCGGCGATTACCGCGGCGATGTCGCTTTGCGCCCTCGGCATGGGCCTGGTGTTCGCGACAGCGCCGGTACGCGCCTTCGACGCCGCGCCCAGCGCCCGTGGCAGCGCCGCGGCGATGCTGGGAACGCTGGAGATGGGCGGCGGCGCGGTGGGCGCGCTTGGCGTGGGCCTGTTCCATGACGGCACCGCCTGGCCGATGGCACTGATCGTCGGCGGCGCTGCGCTCTTGGCCGTCGGCCTGTTCGCCGCCGCAAAGCCGTGGCGGGCGGCGGCGGCCGAATCATCGCCGTGAACGCCAAGCGGCCGGTGTCGGTACGTCTTGCGCCGCGCAACTGCGCGGTCTAAATCACGGCCATGGCCGTGTCGCTGCATCGTTTCGCCAATCCGGCGCGCTTCATGCGCATGAGCTCGGCGGTGCTGCCGTGGGCGAGCTGGATCGCCGCCGGGACCATCGGCGTCGGCCTCTACCTGGCGCTGTTCGTCGCGCCGCCCGACTATCAGCAGGGCGAATCGGTGCGCATCATGTTCGTCCACGTACCGGCAGCGTGGATGTCGCTTTTCGTCTACGTGGTGATGGCGACGGCAAGCGCGGTGGCGCTGATCTGGAAGCACCCGGTGGCCGACCTGACGGCCAAGGCGGCGGCCCCGATCGGCGCCGCGTTCACGGCGGTGGCGCTGATCACCGGGGCGCTGTGGGGCCAGCCGATGTGGGGCACGTGGTGGGTGTGGGACGCCCGGCTTACCTCGGTGCTGATCTTGCTGTTCCTGTACTTCGGCTACATGGCGCTGTGGCAGGCGATCGACGATCCCGCCAAGGCGGCGAGGGCGGCGGCGATCCTGGCGCTGGTCGGCGTGGTCAACGTCCCCATCATCCATTTCTCGGTCGAGTGGTGGAATACGCTTCACCAACCGGCGAGCGTGTTCCGCATCGGCGGCCCGACCGTCCACCCCGCGATGCTGACGCCGCTCCTTCTCATGGCGGTGGGCTTCACCGCCTTCTTCTTCGCCGTACTGATCGTGCGCACCCAGCGCGAAATCATCGCCCGCCGTATCCGCGCGCTGCGGCTCGCCCAGTCCGGCGCCTAGTTCTGCAGGAATGGGCCGTGGTGGGCGTTGACGCTCACTCATCCAGTGTCCGCTTGTAGCCGAGGCTGTTGAAGAACTCGGATTTGAGCCGGGTTTTCTGTT
>CAYUNL010000210.1:0-5012 GCA_964446055.1 uncultured Alphaproteobacteria bacterium
CGGCCGTAGCCGCGGCAGGCGGGGCAGGCGCATGTCTCGTCCAGCGGCCGGGGGTCGTCAGCGTGGCGGGCATTGCGCAGGTTGACCGCGCCGCGCCGCGTGATCGCTTGCCCGGTCCGGCCCGAGCGCGTGGGCAGAACGCAATCGAACAGGTCGATGCCGGACAATACCGCATCGACGATATCCTCGAGCCGTCCGACGCCCATCAGATACCGTGTCTGCCCGTCGGGAAGCATGGGCGCGGTGGTGGCCACCGTTTGGCGCATGGCATCGGCGCCCTCGCCGACCGCAAGTCCACCGATGGCGTAGCCCTCGAAGCCGATCGCGCCCAGCGCCGCGGCGGCCTCGGCCCGAAGCTCGGCGTAGACGCCGCCCTGGACGATGCCGAACAGCCCCCGGCCTGGCTCGGGCCGAAACGCCGCCCGCGCCCGCTCGGCCCAGCGCAGGCTGAGCCGCATCGAGGCCGCCGCCACCTCGGGCGTTGCCGGAAACGCCGTGCACTCGTCCAGCACCATGGCGATCTCGACGCCCAGCAGGCGCTGGATCTCGATGCAGCGCTCGGGCGTCAGCTTGTGGGTGCTACCGTCAAGGTGCGAGCGGAAGGTGACGCCGTCCTCGCCGATCTCGCGGAGCGCGGCAAGCGACATGATCTGAAAGCCGCCCGAATCGGTGAGGATGGGCCCCGCCCAGTTCATGAACGCGTGCAGGCCGCCAAGGCTCGCTACCCGCTCCGCACCCGGGCGCAGCATGAGATGATAGGCGTTGGCAAGAACGATCTCGGCGCCGGATTTGGCCACCGCCTCGGGCGTCATTCCCTTGACCGTCGCACCCGTGCCCACCGGCATGAACGCCGGTGTGTTGATCGCGCCGCGGGCGGTCTCGATGCGACCACGCCGTGCCGCCCCGTCCCGCGCCAGCACCTCGAAGTCCAGGCTCATCGCTGCTGCCGCGTCAGAAGGCAGGCATCGCCGTAGGAATAGAAACGATAGCCTGAGCGTTTCGCATGCGCGTAGGCCTCCCTCATGCGCGCCATCCCGGCAAAGGCGCAGACCAGCACAAAAAGTGTCGAGCGCGGCAGATGAAAGTTGGTGAGCAGCACGTCGACGACCTGGAACCGGTAGCCCGGGGTGACGAACAGTCTCGTCTCGCCTGAAAACGGAGCGACCCGCCCTTGTCCGAGCGCCACCGTTTCCAAAAGCCGAAGGCTGGTCGAGCCGACGGCGACGACCCGCCCGCCGCCCGTCCGCACCGCTTCGATCGTCTGTGCGGCGCTTTGCCCGATCTCGCCCCATTCGGGTTGCATGCGATGGTCATCGGTATCGTCCACGCGAACCGGAAGAAAGGTCCCCGGTCCGACGTGCAGCGTCACGAACGCGGTCTGGATTCCGGCCTCGTGGAGGCGCTCGATCAGCGCCTCGGTAAAATGCAGGCTCGCGGTTGGCGCCGCGACCGCGCCGTCCTTGGCCGCAAACACCGACTGGTAGTCGAGCGCGTCACGCCCCTCCACGGCGCGCAGCGCCCGGATGTAGGGGGGCAACGGAACCTCGCCGTGGCGCCGGATCGCCGCTTGCAGGGCCTGCCCGGAACGATTGAAGCGCAGCCGCACCTCGCCGTCTGGACGCTTGCCGGTCACCGTCGCGCAGAAGCCGCCGCCGAACGCGATCTCATCGCCGGGCTTGAGCCGCCGCGCCGGTCGCGCGAGCGCCGACCATCCGCGGCCTTCCCTCTGCCGACCCAGTGTCACCTCCACGCGGGCGTGGCCGCGGCGCCCTTCGAGCCGTGCCGGAATCACCCGGGTGTCGTTGAATACCACCACATCGCCCGGGCGCAACAAATCGGCCAGCTCGCCGACGGCGCGGTCCTCGAGCCTCTCACCCACGACCAACAGCCGCGCCGCGTCGCGCGGCGAGGCCGGACGGACCGCGATCAGTCCCTCGGGCAGATCGAAGTCGAAGGCATCCACCCGCATTGGGCCAAGCGGCCTCGGCGCTGCCGCCGCCGCACCTCAGTCCAACAGGTCGGCGACCAGGCGCACGCGAACGATGCGGTCGGGATCGGTGACTTTGCCGTTGTTGTTGCTGTCGCCCTTCTTGATGGCGTCGACGTACTTCATGCCGCTGATGACGCGGCCCCAGGCGGTGTATTGGCCATCGAGGTGAGGGGCGCTGGCGAGCACGATGAAGAATTGGCTGTCGGCGCTGTCGGGCGCGCGGCCGCGCGCCATAGACACGACACCCCGCTGGTGCGGAGCATCGGAGAACTCGGCCTTGAGCTTCTGACCCGAGCCGCCGGTTCCATCGCCGCTCGGATCGCCGGTCTGCGCCATGAAGCCCTCGATCACGCGATGGAACACCAATCCGTCGTAAAAGCGCTGCGCCACGAGCTCCTTGATGCGGGCGACGTGTAGCGGTGCGATATCGGGCCATAGTTCGATGAACACGCGGCCCTCTTCGAGGAACAAGACCAGCGTGTTTTCAGGATCAGGGTCCGCGGCATTCGCGTCCTCGGCCCCGAGGGCCAGCGCGAACGCAGCCGCGACCGCAGGCAAAAATATTTGTCGTTTCATGGACTTACCCATACTTTCTATGGCCAATTCTAGGAGCGCTCCGCGCGCTCGGCGACCCGCGCCGCAAGGTGCGCGGCGACCTCGGCGGAAACGAAGCTCGATACATCGCCGCCCAAGAGCGCGATCTCCTTGACGAAGCGCGAGGAAATGAACTGGTGGTGCTCCGAGGCCATCAGGAACAGCGTCTCGATGTCGGGATTGAGCCGGGCGTTGGTTCCCACCATCTGGAATTCAAACTCGAAGTCCGACACCGCGCGCAAGCCGCGCACGATCATGCGCGCACCCTCTTCGGCGGCAAAATCGACCAACAGGTTGTCGAACGATCGAAGCGCGATCTCGGTCTCGGTGTTCATGTGTCCGGTGTCGACGCGCACCATGTCGACCCGCTCTTCGAGGCTGAACATCGGCGTCTTCCCCAAGTTCGCCGCGACACCGATCACCAGCCGGTCGACCAGCTTGGCGGCCCGGGCGACGATGTCGACGTGCCCGTTGGTGATGGGATCGAAGGTCCCCGGATAGACCGCTATGATCGATTTTCCCACCCAGATCCCCCGAGGCGACGCCGGCCCGCGCTTGTGGGCCGCTTTATGTTTCCGAGTCGGCTTCGCGATCCTCGCCGGCGTCCGCGAGGCGCGCCACGGACACCACCCGTTCGTCCTCCGCGGTGCGAAACAAGGTTACACCTTGGGTGTTTCGCCCGGCAATGCGGATATCGGCGGCGGGGAAGCGAATGATCTGGCCGCCGTCGGTAATCAAGACGACCTCGTCGGCCTCGCCAGTGGGAAATGTTGCGACCACGGTGCCGTTTCGGCTCGAGGTGGCGATGTTGATGATGCCTTGGCCGCCGCGGCCGGTCGTGCGGTACGCGTAGGCGGAGGTGAGCTTGCCGAATCCGTTCTCGGTAACCGCCAGAATGAGCTGCTCGCCATCGGCCAGCTCGGCGAACTTTGCACTGTCGAGGCGCTTGGCCAGCGCCTCGTCGCGTGTGCGATCTTGGGGCCGGTCGTCGTAATCGGCCCCGCGGAGACGGTTCTTCGCCTGGATCGCCTGAAGATAGTCCTCCCGCTCGGGCGCCTCGGTCTCGGTGTGCCGCAGGATCGACATCGAGATCACCCGGTCGTCGTCGGTCAATCGCATTCCGCGCACACCGGTCGAGTTGCGCCCCTTGAAGACCCGCACGCCGCCGGTGCGGAAGCGGATGCACTTCCCGCCGCGCGCGGCGAGCAAAACGTCGTCATGCTCGGTGCAGGTGCGGACGCCGACGATCTGGTCTTCGGCGGCAAGCTTCATGGCGATCTTGCCGTTGGCCTTGATGTTGGTGAAGTCCGACAGCCGGTTGCGGCGCACGCCGCCGCGGGCGGTCGCAAACATGATCTGAAGCTCGTCCCACCGCTCCTCGTCCTCAGGCATCGGCATCAGCGTGGCGATGGCCTCGCCCTCGGCCAGCGGTAGAAGGTTGATCATCGCCTTGCCGCGCGCCTGGGGAGCGCCCAGCGGCAGCGTGTAGGTCTTGAGCATGTAGACCTTGCCGGCGGTCGAGAAGAACAGGACCGGGGTGTGGGTGTTGACCACGAACACCTGGGTGACGAAGTCCTCGTCCCGCGTCGCCATGCCGGCCCGGCCCTTGCCGCCGCGGCGCTGCGCCCGGTAGGTGCTCAAGGGCACGCGCTTGATGTAGCCTGAATGACTGACGGTGACGACCATGTCCTCGCGTTGGATTAGGTCTTCGTCGTCCTGAATGCCTACGTCGTACTCGAAACTGGTGCGCCGCGGCGTGGCGAACTGCTCCTTGATCTCGAGAAGCTCCTGGCGCAGCAGCGTGACCAGCGTCTGGCGGTTGGTAAGAATGTCGAGATACTCGCTGATCTTGACCGCAATCGCGGTCAGGTCCTGGCCGATCTTGTCGCGCTCGAGCCCGGTCAGCCGCTGCAATCGCAATTCGAGTATCGCCTTGGCCTGCTCTTCATTCAGCCGGTACGCCCCGTCCACCACTCCGCGGCCCGGCTCGTCGATCAACGCGACAAGCGATTCGACGTCGCGCACCGGCCACTCCCGGCCGACCAGCGCCTCGCGCGCCGCGCTCGGATCGGCGGCGCCGCGGATGATCGCGATCACGTCGTCGATGTTGGCGACCGCGATCGCCAGACCGACCAGGATTTGGGCTCGCGCCCGGGCCCGGCCGAGCTCAAAGCGGCTGCGCCGCCCGATCACCTCTTCGCGGAAATCGACGAAGGCCGCGATCATGTCCCTGAGGTTCAGTAGCTCGGGGCGGCCGCCGTCGAGCGCCAGCATGTTGACGCCGAAGCTGGTCTGTAGCGGCGTGTAGCGATAGAGCTGGTTCAGTACCACCTCGATATTCACGTCGCGCCGCACCTCGATCACCACGCGCACACCGTCGCGGTCGGATTCGTCGCGCAGCTCGGCGATGCCCTCGACCCGCTTGCTG
>CAYUNL010000211.1:0-4048 GCA_964446055.1 uncultured Alphaproteobacteria bacterium
TCCAAGCCATTACCCTGCCACTCCGTCGGGCAGTTCTGCGAGCCTTTTTCAACCGTCACCGGCCTAGTTTCTTTTGGGGACGAGACCCCTACAACGTCGAGCATATCCTGCGCCGCCAAGAGATCAATCGCGTCGGCGGACTGGCGCTCGGCATTAACGCCACCTATCCGTCCTACATGATCCTTTTTCCCCAGTACCGCTACGTCAGCTTCGATCGCTACTACGTCCACGGCAAGACTATTTACGACCACCACTACGCAAACACCTGGCCCCGCGACATGGCGGTTGTGCCGATCGGCCCCTTCCGCGCCAGCCGAGAGCAAGTGGAACGGCGCAATCGACCGAAGTCCGAGGACATTGCCATCCTTGTTGCCCCCTACCTGCCCTACTCGGAGGTCGTTGACATCGTTCGTGGACTGGCCCGAGCATTCCCCGAAAGGAAGGTCCTCCTGCAAATGAAAGATGCGGTAAGGAAAGAGGAGTGGGCGGAGCCGTTTGTCGCGGCGTGCCGGGAAGAATTGCCCAACGTAGAGCCCACTGGCGAATCCATTTACGATATTTTCTGCCGGGCCCGGTACGCCTTTTCAGATCCGACGACGGCGGTCGCCGAAGGAATCGAGTTCAACGTCGACTGCTTCGCCATCGACATCCCGCGAATACAGAAGATCAATATCTTTCGCAACTATCCCAAGCTGACCGTGACCTCGGCCGAGGAGGCGGTAGAACGGGTGCGTTCCATCGAATCGGGCGCGTGGGAGTATCGGCGCGAGGCTTACGCGGACCTCGGCGATCTCTCGGGTCGCTATTTTCTCGACGTCATCACGGCCGACCTAGGCTTCGCGCGGACCGGTCCCGATGAGGGCACCCGCGCCGACGTCGAGGTCGGCGGGCTTGCCGCCGGGCGTTCGGCAGAAACGGGGTGAAGGCGATGCATGTCGTAATAACCGGCGGTCTGGGATTCATTGGCTCGCGCATCGCACGCCGTCTGCTCGATCTCGGGCACCGGGTGACCCTGCTCGACGACATGAGCACCTCGGTGACCGACCTCGTCGAGGGAGCCGATATCGTCAAGGTTGACATCCGCGATGAGAACGCGGTCGCTGCCCTAAGGCTCGCCGACTCCACTTGTCTGATGCATCTCGGCGGCGCCTCGTCGGGGCCAGCGTCGGCCAAGGATCCAGTCGGCACGGTGGCCGACGGCTATCGAATCACTTACAACGCCCTGAACCTCGCCGTACGGCTCGAGGCGAAGCGTTTCCTTCATGCTTCCTCGATGGTCGTCTACGGGGACGTGGCGGCCGACCAGAACCCGGTGCGCGAGGATCGGCCATGCCTGCCGAAGTCCCCCTACGCCATCATGAAGTTCGCCAATGAGCGCCAAGTCGAGGCCTTCTGCCAGGAACACGGCATCGGTTTCAACAACTTGCGCCTGTTCAACGTCTACGGTCCCGGCCAGGACCTGTCGCGCATGGACCAGGGGTTGGTCAGCATCTTCCTGTCGCTGCTTTTGAAAAGCCCGAACATCGTTTCCAAGGGTGCCTTGGAGCGCTTCCGCGACATCGTCCATATCGACGATGTGGCCGAGGCGTGGATACTCGCTGCCACCCGATGTGCCGCCGACGGCCCCCTCAACATCGCATCCGGCCATTCGATCAGCGTCGGCGCTATCATAGACGCCCTTGCCAGCGAACTGGGCCGAGCCGGGGAGCTCAATGTCGAGGTTGCCGACGGATCCCCCGGCGACCTATTCGGGATTTCGGCCGATATTTCGGCGCTCCGGGCGGCGACCGAATTCGAACCGCGGTATCCGCCCGAGAAAGGGGTGCGTCAGTTCGCTCGGTGGGCGGTGACGCAAAGGACGGCAGCCCGGTGACGGCCACTCGCGCGCACGCCAGTACGCAAAAATACACGCATCGATGATCCATATTGCCCGCAAGCTGATCGGCTTCCTGGATGCGCCGTCGCGCCTCCACATGGCGCTTCTGCTCGTCCCGATGCTGATCACCGCGGTGCTCGAAATGGTCAGCATCGGGCTCATCCTGCCGGTCATCCAGGTGCTACTCCTGGACCAGACCGATAGCACGGCAACGCGTCTTCTTCTTGTCGTCCTGCCCACTGTGGAGGCCGAGGACCTGGCTACGTGGGTCGCCGGCTCCTTCGCCGTATTTTTCATCGTCAAAAACCTGTTGTTGCTCGCTCTCATCTATGCCGTCAACCGGGTTGTCTATCTGAAGACGGCGCGGTTCAGCGCACGCATGTTTGAGCTCTATCTCGGGCGCCCGCTGGTCTTCCACTTCCGACGCAACAGCGCCGAGATCCTGCGCGACCTGGTCACCGGCTGCTCCCAAGCTTTCGAGGCGTTGCGCCACGCGCTACTCATGACCCTCGATGCCATGCTCATGGTGGCCGCGCTAGCCCTGCTACTGCTCGTCGAACCGCTCACCACGCTGGCCGCCGCCGCCGTGCTCTTCGCCGTCGGGCTCATTTTCTACCGCTCGACCTCCCACGTCTTCCACCGCTGGGGCGAACTGATGATGGTGCTCGAGGGCCGGCTCATTCAATGGATCAACCAATCGCTCGCTACCATCCGCGACGTCAAGCTGCTGCACCTCTACGGTCCGATGACCGAGAGGTTCGCCGAGGTGGCAGAGCAACGCTCCTTTTACGGCGCCCGCTCGACCACCACCATGCACATCCCCCGCCTCGTCGTCGAGACCATCGTCGTCATTGGCTTTCTCGCCGTGGTGTTGGCGCTACTTGCCGTCAAACAGTCGCCTGACGAGGTGGTTGCCACCCTCGGGCTCTACGGCATGGCTGCCCTGCGCCTGATGCCTTCCCTCAACCGCATCCTGACCAGCGCCGCCGAGCTTAAGGAGCGCACTGCCTATGTCGACGGTTTGCATGCCGATCTCGTCGAGGGGATGGTGGACAGCGACCGGGGCGCTGGCGCGGGCTCGCCGCTGCCGCTCGAGTTTCACCGCGACATCCTTCTCGAGGACATCGTGTACGCCTACCCCGACGCCGTGCACCACGCGCTCCACGGAATCACGGTGGCCATCGGCCGCGGCCAGTCGGTTGGCTTCGTCGGACCGTCGGGAGCCGGCAAGACGACGCTGGTCGACATCGTGCTCGGGCTCCTACGTCCGAAGTCGGGCCGATTGCTGGTCGACGGAGTGGATGCCTTCACGAGCCTCGAGGCGTGGCAGAGACGCATCGGCTACGTGCCACAACAAGTAAGCCTCATCGACGACACTCTCCGTCGAAACATCGCTTTCGGCGTCGAGGATGCCGAAGTCGACGAGGAACGCTTGTCCCAAGTGCTACGCCTCGCCCGCATCGACGACGTCACCGCCGGCTTGGCTAACGGGCTTTTCACCATGCTCGGCGAGGGCGGCACGCGCCTTTCGGGCGGCCAGCGGCAAAGGGTGGCAATCGCCCGCGCACTCTATCGCGACCCCGACGTGTTGGTCTTCGACGAGGCGACCTCGGCGCTCGATTCCGAAACCGAGCGCGAGATCACGACGGCGATCGAGACGCTATCCGGAGAGCGCACGGTGCTCATCATCGCCCACCGCTTGAGCACGGTGCGCAACTGCGACAAGCTGGTGTTCCTCAAGGAAGGGCGCGTAGTCGCCTCGGGCACTTTCGGCGAATTGGTGGCGTCGAATGCCGAGTTCCGGCGCCTTGTCGAAGCCGCCGGCGCGCTCAACGAGGCGAGCACCACGGAAAGCACCGCCAAGTGAGGACGTGACTAGGCCGATGACTTTGTCCCTCGTGCACCGCCTCTTCCGTGGCACCGTCCACGGTCTGGGGGGGGCCTTCAAAGCGGTAGCGCCTGAACTTTATTTTAAGGTGATGGCCGGACTCTTCGACGAGATCGACGCCACTTACCGGGTGGAGACGCGTAACGGTCCGCTCCTGATCCACTGCGCGAGCGAGACCGTTCGTATCCGTGCCACCCGCATGCTCATGCGCGAACCCGACACTCTGGCCTGGATCGATTCCTTTGCCCCTGATGACGTGCTATGGGACATCGGCGCCAACATTG
>CAYUNL010000211.1:4058-4987 GCA_964446055.1 uncultured Alphaproteobacteria bacterium
TTGGAGTCTTCACGCTCTATGCGGCGCGCGTTGCCTCCGTACGCGTCGTCGCCTTCGACCCCTTGCCCTTCAACCATGCGGGGCTCGTGCGCAACCTCGCCCTGAACGCCCTTCACAACCGGGTGATGGCGTTCAGCGTCGCGCTCGCCGAAAAAACCCGAGTGGCACCACTCACAGTGCCTGATGAGGGAGCGACGGCGGGCGGCGCCGGCGGCGTCTTTGACGGCGCGACCGACAGCTACGGCGTGGCTATCAAAGCCGCATTCGACATGCCGGTTCTTGGATACTCGGTCGACGACCTCCTTGAGTGTTTCGACGTGCCCTTTCCCAATCATCTCAAGATTGACGTCGACGGCTCGGAAAACCGGGTAATTGAAGGCGCCTGCGAGACGCTTCGCGACCCGAGACTGAAATCTGCCATGATTGAACTCGCACCCAATGTCGAGTCCCGTCATTTTGTCCTCTCCGAGATGAAATCCGCTGGATTTTTCCGGAAAGAGCGCGCCGCTACCGGGCCTTTGGGCGACACGGACGAGGATGTGGACGTCACAAACTATTTCTTCTCGAGGCACCCTTGACGGCGAATGACCGCCCTCATTTCACCCCACCGACGCCGCGCGCCGCGGTCGCCGATGAGGCTCTCGTCCGCCCCAACTGGACAGCCGGACAGCCGCGCCACCCCGCCAGGCTATGGCTCGACAAGAACGAGAACGCCGACCCCGCCATGACCGAGCTGGTGAGGCGCGTCATCGGCGAAATACCGGATCACGCGCACCACAGCTACCCGGACAGCGCGCCATTGTACCGTAAGCTCGGCGCGTATCTCGGCGTGCCGCCCGAATGCCTGCTGCTGGCGGCCGGTTCCGACGGCGCAATCCGCGCCGTCTTCGAGGCCTACGTCGAGCCCGGCGACGCGGTCGTGCACACCA
>CAYUNL010000212.1:0-2259 GCA_964446055.1 uncultured Alphaproteobacteria bacterium
CCCTTTCACCGCCCGGCAAATGGCCTATCCCACCCGCCACTGCCACTCGGCAAAGGGCAACCGACCCGTGCAAAGCAATCGATCCTGGTCGCTTCCGGCGAGGCGGCGTTGATCTGACGCACGCAGATCAGCAACTAGTGTTTTGAACGAGCCGTAGATAGCGTGCGCGCCGCCGTGTAGCATCGCGACCGGGAAGTCGCTTGCGAGCATGCAACGGTCCGTCCCAAACGCGTCTCCCGCGTAACCGGCAGTATGCGGGCCGAACAGATCTGAAGGGCCCCTAGGTCGCCCTTCTTGGCCACGGCGATACACCGCCGTGTGACTGGAGATGGTGATGTACGAAAACCCTACCCTCGCCGTTGTCGGCGCCGGCGCCATGGGTAGCTTGTTTGGCGGTTTGCTCGCCGAGGGCGGGCTCGACGTGACCCTGGTCGACGTGTGGGAGGAGCATGTCGACAACATCAACCGCGAGGGCTTGAAGATCGTAGGTTATGGCGGTGACCGCTTTGTCCCGGTCAAGGCGACGACACAGCCTGAGGCCCTGGCCCCGGTTGACACGGTGTTCGTGCAGTGCAAGGCAGGTCACACCAGGGATGCGATCGCAGGTGCAGCCAATCTCATCGGCGAGCACACGGTCGTCATCTCCTTCCAGAACGGTCCCGAGAATGAAGAAGTGCTGGCCGAGCTGATCGGCGAGGAGAAGGTGCTCGGCGGGCTGACCGCGCAAGGCGCCAGCATGGACGGGCCGGGCGTCGTGCGGAACTATGCCGACCTGCCATCACACATCGGCGAAATGCGCGGCGGCTTGAGCGACCGTGTCACAGGTCTTTCACGGGTATTCACCGAGCACGGCCTGCAGACGGAGCCGAGCCCCGATATTCGTCTCGATATTTGGAAGAAGTTGATGGCGAACGTCGGTTTGGATCCCACATCGGGGATCACGAACTTGCCGATCGGGCAGGTTATGGCGGTACCCGCAATGCGCGAAACGATTTTTGCCGCCATTGACGAAGCCGCGGCGGTGGGCCGGAAGGTTGGTGTCGATATCGATATCAATGAGGCCCGCGAAGTCCTTTTGCAAATCACCGGAAAGGGCGGCACGGGTGAGAACAAGTCGTCACTGTGCACTGATATTCTAAGTTGCCGTCAGACGGAGATCGACTTCATCAACGGTGCGATCGTCCGGCTGGGGGCGGAGCATGGCGTGCCGACCCCGGTCAACGAGACATTGGTCGCGGCGGTGAAGGCTCTGGAAAGCCACTATCTGGCCTGATGCCGCGAACGCCGTCGTTTGCGGAAGGGCGCCGCCTGGGCCGAACAGGGACGCCGCCCCGGCGCGCCTTGCGGGGGTACGCGGGGCCGGGTACGCTTTCCGATTCTCGGCGATTGGCGCGGAAGGATGGTAACTATGGACACCACGGCGGCGATCGCCACGGGCGCGCAGGCGAAGCTCTTGGAGCATGGCTATGTGGTCCTTGAGGAGCTGATCAGCGCCGACCAGGCGACGCGGCTGCGGGTCGGTCTCGAAGCGCTGATGGCGCGAGAGCGTGCCGAGCCTTTCGAGCCCGGCGACGGCCCGGCGTACGCGGGAGAGCACGAGCATGCCACGCGCTATGCCCAAGACTGGCGGCCGAGCGCGGCCGAGCAAGAGCGTCTGCGGCGGCGCCTGCGCCACACGCGGGCGGAGAACTTCGACACGCCCTGGCCGGTCGACATCACCGAGGTCTGCGGCTGCTTTCGTCACTTCCCGGCGCTCTACGACGACGACGAGCGCTCGCAGCGCGTCTTCAACCTGATCAACAAGCTGCCGGAGTTCGCGGTGCTGATCGAGCACCCGGTAATGCTCGCGCTGATGTCGGCGCTGCTGGGCTGCGACTGCATCCTCCTCGACGTCAGCGCCAACAGCGTCGGGCCCGATACCGATGGCGGTGGCCTGCACATCGATTCGCCGATCACCTACATGGTCGAGCCGCTGCCCGACCTGACGCTCAGTATCCAAACCGTGTGGATGCTGACGGACTTCACGATCGAGAATGGCGCCAGCCGTTTGGTGCCCGGCACGCATCGCTCTCAACGCAAGCCGGACCGGCCGCAGCGGGATGACGAGGTTGTGCTGACCGGCCCGGCCGGCTCCGTCGCCGTCTGGCTCTCGCAGACCTGGCATCGACATGGGCCCAACGCCAGCGGTTCGGCGCGTCCGGGCGTCATTGGCCAATACGGCCGGTCGTGGGTGAAGCCGTTCGTTGACCTACGCTCGCC
>CAYUNL010000212.1:2269-3164 GCA_964446055.1 uncultured Alphaproteobacteria bacterium
CGGCGGAGACGGCTCCACTGTTCTCGCCGCGCCTGCGCTACATGATGGGTTGCGGTTCCAACGCGCCGGTACGCGGCTGAGCCGGCGCGTCGCCGAAGCGGCCGATTTGACCACCGCTGACTGCGCGCCCAGGGCGGTTCGCGTAGTGGGGGGCTATGAACTGGGCTTGTGTTCTTCCTCGCGGCGCTCGCGCTGGCGCTCGATTCTTTCGTCGATCAGCGCCTCCTGCACCTCTTCCAGAAGCCGCACGATTTCGTGCTGCTCGTTCTGCCGTGCGTGGGTGATCGCGTCCAAGATCTTGTCGGCAAGACGTCGTTTCGGTGCATCTTCATTCATCGCTCGACCTCAAATGCGGCGTTTCGCCAGAGCATGGGCTGGGAAACTAGCACCCCCGGGGCTTGGCCGGCTTTAGTCGTTCGCCGGGCGGCGGCGCTCGCTGATGATCTCGGGGCCGCGAAACCAAACGCCGCGGCTGGTCATCGCCGGGTCCAGGGTGGTCCGCGATCGCTCGATCAGCGGTGCGTTGCGGTGGACCTCGAAGGCGGCCGGATCGGCGTAGACCTCGTACCAGAGATAGCGGTTGGGGTTGGTGGTATCGACGTAGACGTCGAAGGCGAGGCAGCCCTCTTCCCCGGCCAGGGTGTCCGCCGCGTGCTCGGCCAAACCGCGGTCGAACGCTTGGCGCTGCGCCGGGTCGATCTCGGCCATCACGTAGAATGCGATCTCGCTCACGATTCCCTCCCTCGCCCGGTTCGAATTTCGCCGATCCTGCCCGGCACCGCGATTGTGTATCATGCGTCCGGGTCAGGAGAAAGGACGAGTCATGGCCGATTCCGCCGATGGATCGCAACAATTCGCCGGACGCGTCGCGGTGGTCACCGCGGCAACCCAAGGA
>CAYUNL010000212.1:3174-4944 GCA_964446055.1 uncultured Alphaproteobacteria bacterium
GATCGCACTCTGCGGCCGCCGCCAAGCCGAGGGCGAGGCGGTGGCGGCGGCGATCGAAGCGGAAACCGGGTGCCCGGCGCTGTTCGTGCGGGCCGACGTGGCATCGCTCGATGACTGCGCCAATCTGATCGACCGGGCGGCGGAGCGCTTCGGGCGCATTGATTCACTGATCAACTGCGCCGCCACCGCCGAGCGTGGCACGGTGGACAATACCACGCCGGAGCTGTGGGATGGCGCGTTCGCCGTCAACGTGCGGGCGCCCTTCTTCCTGCTGCAGAGCGCGGTCAAGGTGATGCGCAAGAACGACATCGCCGACAGCGTGCGCGGCACCGTGGTCAACGTGATCAGCCTCTCGAGCTACGGCGGCCAGCCCTACCTCACGCCCTACGCCGCCTCGAAGGGCGCGCTGGTGGCGCTGACCAGGAACACCGCCCACGCGCTCCGCGGTGAGCGCATCCGCGTCAACGGCCTCAACATGGGCTGGACCAACACTCCACGCGAGCACGAGACGCAGCGAATCTGGCACGACCATCCGCCGGGATGGCTGGACGAGGCGGCCAAGGAGCAGCCCTTCGGCAGGCTCAACGAGTGCCAAGACATCGCCCGCGCCATCGCCTTTCTGGCGACGCCGGAATCGGGGATCATGACCGGATCCATCGTCGATTTCGACCAGCTGGTGGTCGGCGCCTTTGACTAGCGGCTTGGGGGTGCGGCGGCGTTGGGCTAGAATGCGGGGGCTCCCCACTGGCCAAGCGGGAGGCGAACACAGACGTAGTTTTTTGGGACGGTCGGCGCTCCTCGGGTGCGGGAGCGGGTATTGCCGGACCCGGTGGGCGCCATAGTCGGGGGATCAGCTATGAACGTTGCATCAATCCTGAGAACCAAGGGCGCGGACGTCGCGACGGCCACGCCGGGTACCAAGGTTTCCGAGATCGCCCAGCGCATGAAGGACAAGCGCATCGGCGCGCTGGTCGTCGCCGAGGACGGAGGGCCGGTCCTCGGCATCATCTCGGAACGCGACATCGTCAACGTATTCGCCGAGCGCGGGCGCGATCTGTCCGAGGCAACCGCAGGGGCTTCATTGGCCGCTACGATCCCGCGGGCGGCGCGATCGCGAGATTCGCGATGCCCGATCGGGCGGCTCGCGATCCCCACACGCTGGCCTTCGACGGCAATGGCGCACTGTGGTTCACGGTTCAGGGTGGCAACTTCGTCGGCCGGCTGAACCCGGCGCTCGGTTCCGTCGACCTGGTCGCCGTGCCGAGCCGCGGCGCCCGCCCCTACGGGATCGCCATCGCGCCCGATGGCACGCCGTGGGTCGCATTGTTCGGCACCCCTAAGCTGGCCTCGATCGATCCGCAGACGCTGGCCCTGCGCGAGCATCCGCTACCCCGCCCAGAGGCCCGCCCGCGGCGCATCGGCGTCACCTCGGACGGACGCGTGTGGTATGTCGATCATCGCGCCGGATTTGTCGGGGCGCTGACCCCCGCGACCGGCGCGATCGCCGAGTGGCAGCTGCCGGCGGGTGCGCGGGCTCGCCCCTATGGGATGGCGGTGGACGACCGCGATCGGGTGTGGATCGTCGAGACCGGGCCGAGTCCCAATACGCTGGTCGGCTTCGATCCGGCGACGGCGCGGTTCTTCAGCGAGACGCCGATCCCCTCGGGCGCGGGCTCGGTCCGGCACATGGTCTTTGACCCGGCCACCGGAGCGCTCTGGTTCGGGACCGACGCCGGCACCCTCGGCCGTGCCCGCATCGACTGAGGCGGC
>CAYUNL010000213.1:0-4934 GCA_964446055.1 uncultured Alphaproteobacteria bacterium
GGCGAGGTCGAGACCGGCCTGCCTTTCCTCGACCACATGGTCGCGACGCTGGCCCGCCACGCCCGATTCGACCTCAAGCTCGCCTGCCGTGGCGATCTCGAGGTCGACGATCACCACACCTCGGAGGACTGTGCTCTGGCGATCGGGGCTGCGGTGGATCAGGCGCTCGGCGAACGTCGCGGCATCGCCCGCTTCGGACACGCGTATGCACCCCTGGACGAGGCCCTGGCGCGGGCGACGATCGACTTCTCGGGGCGGGCGTATTCGGTGATCTATCTGGGGCTGGCGCGCGATGACCTGGGCGGCTGGGCGGCCGAGAACGTCGGTCACTTCTTCCGCTCCTTCGCCACCGCGGCGCGGGCGACGCTGCACGTCGAACTCTTGCGCGGCGCCAACGACCATCACCGGACCGAGGCGGCGTTCAAGTCCTTGGCGCTGGCGGTGCGGCAGGCGGTGGCCCGCGACGGCGGCGCCGAGGTCCCCTCGACCAAGGGCACGCTGTGAGCGACCTAGTGGTGGTGGTCCCCACCGGGACCGCCAATCTGGCCTCGATCATGGCTGGGTTCGAGCGCGCCGGCGCGGCGCCCAGGCTGATGGTGCGCGCCAAGGAGATTGGCCGGGTGGCGCGGGTCGTGCTCCCCGGCGTCGGCGCCTTTGGCGCGGCGATGCAACGGCTTGAGGACGATGGCGTGGCCACGATCCTGGCCGAGCGCATCCGCGCCGGACGACCGACCCTCGCGGTTTGCGTCGGCCTCCAGCTGCTCTGCGAATCGAGCGAGGAAAGTCCCGGCGTTTCCGGGCTCGGGGTACTGCCCTCATACGTCAAGCGATACCCCGATACCGTGCGCGTTCCCCAGCTTGGCTGGAACGCCATCGAACCCATGAGCCGCTGCCGCATGCTGGCTGCCGGCCACGCCTATTTCGCCAACTCCTATCGGCTGAGTGAGGCACCACCGGGTTGGCGCGCCGCCTACGCCGATCACGGGGGCCGCTATGTCGCGGCGCTTGAGCGCGGCCCGGTCCTGGCCTGCCAGTTCCATCCCGAGCTCTCCGGCGCGCTCGGCGCCACCCTCATCAAGCGCTGGTTGAAGGTCGCCCGCGCCGCCGAGACATCGTGATGCTAGCGGTTCGCATCATCCCCTGCCTCGACGTGCGCGACGGCCGCGTGGTCAAGGGAGTGCGCTTCTCCAACCTCCGCGATTCGGGCACCCCGGCGCTCTTGGCCGCGGCCTATGAGGAGCAAGGGGCGGATGAGATCGTCGTGCTCGACGTTACCGCGACGCCCGAGGGCCGCCGCACCCGCCACGACACCGTACGGGCCGTGCGCACCGCGCTCTCGATACCGCTCACCGTCGGCGGCGGCGTCGGCGACGCCGAGGACGCGGGAGCGCTGCTCGAGGCCGGGGCCGACAAGGTGGCCGTTAATACGGCCGCGGTGCGCGATCCCGGGGTGCTGGACGCGATGGCCACGCGCTATGGCAGCCAATGCACGATTCTTTCGATCGACGCGGCGCGCGCCGAGCCCGGCTGGGAGGTGGTGGTGCGCTCGGGAACCGAACGCACCGGGCGCGAGGCGGTCGCTTGGGCACGCGAGGCGGTCGGGCGTGGCGCCGGCGAGATCTTGCTCACGAGCTGGGACCGCGACGGCACCAAATCGGGCTACGACCTCGATCTCGTGAGTGCGATCGCCGGAGCCGTCGGGGTTCCGGTCATCGCCTCGGGCGGGGCGGCGAGCGCCGAGCACCTGTTGCAGGCGGTGCGCGCCGGGGCCGACGCGGTGCTCGCGGCGTCGATCTTTCATCAGTCCGAGACCACGGTTGGCGAGATCAAGCGTTATCTCGGCGAGTCTGGCGTCGAGGTGCGGCCGTGATCATCCCCTCGATCGACCTCATGGAGGGCCAGGCGGTGCAGCTCGTCGGTGGCCGCGACAAGGCTCTCGATGCCGGCGATCCGCGGCCCATTGCCGAGCGCTTCGCGCTTGCCGGAGAGATCGCCGTGGTCGATCTCGACGCCGCGCTTGGGCAAGGCTCCAACGCGGCGCTGGTGCGCGAGATATTGCCGCTCGCGCGGTGTCGGCTCGGGGGTGGGATTCGCGACTACCAGACCGCTTGCAACTGGTTGGACGCCGGCGCGGTCAAGCTCGTCATCGGCACCGCCGCCGAGCCCGATCTCTTGCGCCGGTTGCCCGGCGAGCGGGTGGTGGTGGCGCTCGATGCCAACGAGGGCGAGGTCGTGGTCGAGGGCTGGCGGAAACCGACCGGCCGCGGCGTCGCCGATCGCATGAAAGAGCTTGAGGGTCTGGCCGGCGGCTTTCTCGTCACCTTCGTCGAGCGCGAGGGGCGCATGGTCGGCATCGATTTCGAGAAGGTTCGCGAACTCGTTGCGGCCGCGGGCGGGGCGCGGCTCACCGTTGCCGGGGGCGTATCGAGCGCCGAGGATATTGCCGAGCTCGACCGTTTGGGCGCTGAAGCCCAGGTCGGCATGGCGCTCTACACAGATCGCATCGGCTTGGCCGAGGCGATTGCCGCACCACTCACCTCGGACCGTGCGGACGGGTTGTGGCCGACGGTTGTAGTCGACGAGCGGAGCGTGGCCCTGGGGCTCGCTTTCTCGGACCTGGCGAGCTTGCGCGAGGCGTTGGCCACCCGCCGCGGCGTCTATCACTCACGCAGTCGCGGATTGTGGAAGAAGGGCGAATCCTCGGGCGTGACCCAAGACCTTTTGGCGGTCTCTCTCGATTGCGACCGCGACGCGCTGCGTTTCACCGTGCGCCAGCACGGGGCGGGATTCTGCCACCTTGGCACTCGGACGTGCTGGGGACCGGAACGCGGGCTGGATGACCTTGGCCGCCGCCTCGCGGGCCGCCGCGGCGAGGCGCCCGCCGGCTCGTACACGCGCCGGCTCTTGGATGACCCGGCGCTGTTGCGGGCCAAGCTGGTCGAAGAGGCGGCCGAGCTCGCCGACGCCCAAGAGCCCGGCCGCGTAGCCGAGGAGGCGGCGGACTTGCTTTATTTCGCGCTGGTGTCGCTGGTTCGCGCGGGAGTTGGGCTCGACGAGGTCGAGCGCGTGCTCGACCGCCGCGCGCTGCGCGTCAGCCGCTCGGGAGGCGAGGCCAAACCAGCACCAGCCTAGCGTCGAATTACGATTGACGCGGCCCGGTTCGTCCCTACATTCATGGGGCGTCCGGCTGTCCGGGAGCGATTTGTGACCTCAGAGGGCTTTCAGCGCAAACTCACCTCGATCTTGAGCGCCGACGTTCAGGACTACAGTCGCCTCATGGGGGCCGACGAGGTAGGGACGCTCCAGCGGCTCAACGAATCGCGCGCCGTCATCGACGGTATCATCGCGGCGCACCGCGGCCGTCTGGTCAACACCGCCGGCGATAGCGTACTCGTCGAATTCGATAGCCCGGTCGAAGCCGTGCAGTGCGCGGTCGAGACCCAGTAGGCGATCGCGAATCTCAACGCCGATCTTCCCGACGACCACAAGATGCATTGGCGCGTCGGCATCAACCTCGGCGACGTGATGATCGACGGCGAGAACATCTTCGGCGACGGCGTCAACATCGCCGCGCGCCTGCAAGCGTTGGCCGAGCCCGGCGGCATCTGCATCTCGGGGCCGGCCTACGACATGGTCGAGGCGAGGCTCCCCTACAGCTATGTCTCGTTGGGCGAGCAGCAGGTCAAGAACATCGCCAAGCCGGTGCGGGTGTACCGCGTGCGGGTGGGAACCGAAGCGGCCCCGGCCGCCGAGCCGGCGCGGCCGCGCCCGTCCAGGCGGGGCTGGTTTCGCCCCGGGCGGGCGATCGCGGCGTTCGCCGTCGCGGCCTTCGTCGCGGCGATACTTACCGGGCCCCCGGCGACGTCTGATCCCGATATGACGCCCGCCGTCGCGGTCCTGCCGTTTCGCGCCATCGGCGACGAGGCGGCCCAGGCCGAATTCGGCGAAGGGCTGACCGAGGACTTGATCGTTGCGCTGTCGGCGCAAACCAGCTTGCGCGTGGTGCTCTCCGATGAGCCCGGGACCCCACAGGAGGTGGGCGCCCGGCTGCACGTCGCCTACGTGTTGGACGGCCGCGTCCGCCGCGCCGGTGAAACGCTTCGCATCACGGCTCAGCTCTCCGAGACCTCGTCGGGCTACAGCCTGTGGGGCGGACGCTATGACCGCATGCCGTCCGACGTACTGGTCGTGCAAGAATGAGGTCGCCGGCAAGATCGTCGCCACGCTCGCCGAAAAGCTGATCGAGGCGGAGGACGAGCGGATGGGCGAAGGCGAGGCGTCCGCCGGCCACAGCTACCTCATGCTGGGCATCGCTTATCTCGGGCGCTTCGCCGAAGACGCCGTCATGCTTCCACAACAACTCCTGCGCAGCCTGAGCGGCTCGGCCGAACAGGGCTCCGAAGTCGTGGACCGAAGCAGCCAGGCACGTGCCGCCGCGAATCGTTCGGGCGGCCCGGCGTGAAACCTATCGACCACCTGATGGACGGATCGATGAACATCAAACCTGCAGGCATACTCACCGCGCTACTGGTAGCTGCGATGGCGGCCAGCGGCGCACTCGCGTAAGAAACCGACGAGGACGAGATCACCCGCACCGGGACCATCGCCGATGACTTGTTCCTCTACGGCCATTCGATCGACGTGCGCGCCGACGTCACCGGCGAGGTCATCCTTGTGGGCGGCGAAGTGAACGTCGTTGCGAACGTCGAGGACGATGTCGTCGTCGTGGGCGGCGAGGTATTGGTTGGCGATACGATCGCCGGCGACATCATTACCGTGGGCGGCGAGGTGGCCACCGAGGGCAGCGTTGGCGGCAGCGTCACCGCGATGGGCGGCGAAGTGGCCCTCGATGCGTCGGTGGCCGGCGACGCCCTGGTCGCGGGCGGCGACATCGCTGCCGACGTCGAGTTCAGCTTCAATATTCCGGATGATCT
>CAYUNL010000214.1:0-4903 GCA_964446055.1 uncultured Alphaproteobacteria bacterium
GACTTCGCGCGGCACCGAGCCCATGGCGTCGGTCACGCGAACATCGCGAACCCCGTTCACCAGCAGCTGACTGCGCACCATGTTGGCGCGCGCGGCACGAAAGTCGATGGTTTGCACGAAATCCCGCCTCGTTGTGGACGCTATATAGGACTGCCCGCCCCGCCGCGCAACCGCCCCGCGCGCCTGCTTGACCCTCCGCGCGGCGCGACCTATACAGCATCGGGCGGTCGCACGCTCGGCGGGGCGCGCTGACTCCCGAGCCGGCCAGGTGGCGGAGTGGTTACGCAGCGGACTGCAAATCCGCGTACACCGGTTCGATTCCGGTCCTGGCCTCCACCTCCAGCCCTTTGTCGCAAAGGGAACGCCGGGGCGATTCCGATGGCGCGCGGTATCTACGGGCCTTGGACCGATATCGATCTCGATGCGCCTGGGCGACGCCTCGGTACCCTAAATGTACCGGCGGCAAGCACCCGCTCGGCGTACCGGGCCATTCAGGTTCCGTTGCTGGTGGTGCGTGGCGGTGACGGTCCGACGGTGCTGTTGACCGCTGGCACCCATGGCGATGAATACGAAGGACAAATAGCGCTGCGCCGATTGGCGCGCGAGATCGAACCGGAAAACTTGGCCGGCGGCGTGGTGGTCATGCCGGCGCTCAACTTGCCGGCGGTGGTGGCGGCGGCGCGTCTGTCACCCCTCGATAATGGCAACCTCAACAGCGCCTATCCCGGTCGTGCCGATGGCGGCCCTACCTCGCAGATCGCCTTTTTTGTCGAGAACGAATTGCTGCCCCGCGTCGATGCCTGGATTGATGCTCACTCCGGCGGAAGCTCTCTGGTCTATCTGCCGATGGCCGCCATCCATCGTTCCGAGGACGCCAAACTGGACGCCGCCGCGCGGGCCGCGCTGCGGGCCTTCGGCGCCCCGATCTCGGTCGAGTTCGGCTTGCAGCACGAGTACGCATCCTCAACCGCGGCGCAGCGGCATGGGTTGGTCTATCTCTACGGTGAATTCGGGGGCGGCGGCGCCTTGGGCAAGCTGGGCCTCGATACCCTCGAGGCGGGACTGGTCCGCGCGCTCCGCCATTTCGGGGTCTTGCACGAAGACCAAGGCCGCGAGGTGCCGCCACCCTCGGGCATGGCGTTCTATGAGACGGTGGCCGGAAGCGATTATGCGGCGACGCGAAAGTGTTTTGCCTTCGCCCCCGCGGGGGGCCTTTTCGAACCCCTGCGCGAATTGGGGGAGGTCGTGGAATCGGGCAGCGTGCTCGGCCTGTTGCACGATGTCCAAGGGATCGCAGCCGCGCCGACCAAGATCGTGGCGCCGATGTCGGGGCTCCTGATCGCGAAACGCCATCCGGTCTTGACCGAAGCAGGCGATTGCCTGTGGCAGGTCGCGACCCCAATCGCCATCGACGTTTGAGCGAGCGCCCCTCGTACTCGACGCTTTCGCGCACCGGCTTGGTGCTCTTGGCGCTGTTGTCGGTGGCCTGGGGGGTAAACTGGCCACTGATCAAGATCGCCATCGCCGACATTCCGGAACTCACCTTTCGCGGCGCCTGCACCGCGACCGGCGCCGCCGGTCTGTTCCTGATCGCCCGCGGCGCCGGCCTGCCACTGGCCATGCCTCGCCGGACCTGGCTGTGGATTGCCGCCGCGGCACTGTTCAACATCGCCGGCTGGAACATCTTAATGATCTACGGCATCGGATTGGTGAGCGCCGGCCGCGCCGCCATTCTCGGCTATACGATGCCGCTCTGGGGCGTGGCCTTGAGCACGCTCGTCCTTGGCGAGCGTCTCGATCTGCGGCGCGGCTTCGGCCTCGCGCTCGGGCTGGGTGGCATGGGCGTGCTGATGGGCGCCGACGCGGCGCTCCTCGACAGCGCCCCGCTGGGCGCGCTCCTGATCGCCGCCGCCGCCATGAGCTGGGCCGCCGGGACCGTCATCCTCAAGCGCGCGGCCCTCAGCGTTCCGGTCACCGTCAGCACGGCCTGGCAGCTGGTGCTCGGCGGTGTGCCCATCGTTCTTGCGGCGCTAGTGCTCGAGCCCGGGCGCTGGGGACCGGTCGGCACCGCCTCGGCGCTGGCCGCGCTCTACAACATGACGGTCGTCTTCGTGTTCTGCTACTGGGCGTGGTTCCGCATCCTCGACGAGGTAGCGGTGGGGGTCGCGGCGATCTCGACCCTGATGATCCCGATCATCGGCGTTTTCGCCGGCGCGCTGGTGCTCGGCGAGCCCATCGGCTGGCAGGAGATCACCGCGCTCGCGCTCGTTGTCGCCGCCCTCATCGCGGTTTTGCGGCCGGGCCGAGCCGCGGCTGCGGCCGCGCGAGGCGCCTGAGGCTCGTGCACTCTTGCCTCTGACCAGGGGTGCGTTATCATTCTCTCGCGGTAGCGCCGCAGGAATCATGATCCCCGGTAGCTCAGTTGGTAGAGCGGGTGGCTGTTAACCACTAGGTCGCTGGTTCGAGTCCGGCCCGGGGAGCCAACATTTTCAAGGGGTTGCGTCGATCCGGCGTTGTCCCCTGGTGCCAAAAGTCACCACAAAGTCACCGGTGGGACCGAGGTCAGGGCCACGCTGGCGACCTGCCCGGTGATCGCCCCGCCGTGTCCCCGTACCGCCCCAGCACCTCCCTGAGCACGTCCCCGGCGGTGCCCTTGCGCCGGCGCAAGTGGGCATTGACCGCGGAACCGGCCGCGACCCGAGCGCCCCTAATACGTCGCCTTGCCGCCGGAGAGATCGAACACGGCGCCGGTCGAGAACGAGCAGTTCTCGGAGCACAGCCAGGCTACAAGGTGGGCCACCTCCTCGGCCTCGCCGATCCTGCCCAGGGGGATATCGTCGTTCGTGGCGAGCAAATGTTGAAGTTGTGTCTCGCTCAACTGGTCGAGGATTTCGGTGCGAATCGCGGCCGGGGTCACGCAGTTGACTAGCACGCCGGCGTCCACCACCTCCTTCGCCAGCGACTTGGTGAAGCCGATGACGCCGGCCTTGGCGGAACTGTAGGCGGGGGCGCCCGCGCTGCCCACCTTGCCGGCGATGGAGGCGAGGTTGACGATGCGCCCATAACCCCGCTCCATCATCCCCGGCACCACCGCCTTGCAGCAGATGAAGGTGCCGGTGAGATTGACGGCGACAACGCGGTTCCAATCCTCGAGCGCATACTCCCAGGTCTTGACCGTGGGCCCCAAGATGCCGGCGTCGTTAACCAAGATGTCGATGCCACCGAAGCGTTCGACCGTGGCCGCGCGCGCGGCCTCGACCGCGTCCGGGTCGCTCACATCGGCGATCGCGGCATCCACTGGGCCGCTCTCGCCGAGCGCGGCGGCCGTAGCCTCGAGCCTGGCCGCGTCGACGTCCCAGAGCATGACGTTCGCGCCCGAAGCCAACAGCCGCGCGGCGATGGCCCGGCCGATGCCCCGCGCGCCACCGGTCACCACGGCGGTGCGCCCTTTGAGGTCATAGGCGTTCATCGGCGGCGCGTCCCTAGTCAGGGCCGCGGGCTCGCGCATTACCCCGCGCGGCACCGATCGGCCGGAGTGAAGTCATGCCGGAGCTTATAACAGAAGGCCACGAAGGCCTACAAACCGCGGGCTTGGCGGGGGTGGCGTCAAGCACCGCTGCCGGTCTTACTTTCCGGCACGAGCGGCGCCATCACGGTGTGGAGAGGCGCTAGTAAACGCCCTTGGTGGCGCCGCCATCGACGGCGATGGCGCCGCCGTGGATGTGCCGCGCGGCTGGCGAGCACAGGAACGCGACCAAGCTGGCCACGTCCTCGGGCTCGCCGAAGCGGCGCACGCCCTCGGCCTCGAACCTCGCACGCTCGGCTTCCTCGGCGGTAGTCCCGGCAAGCTCGGCTTGGGTCGCGATGATCCCCTCCAACCGTCCGGTGCGCGTCGAGCCGGGGTGGACGGCGTTGACGTTGACGTCGTCGCGCAGCCCCAGACCGGCCAGCGCCTTCGAGAAGTTGGCCATGGCTGCGTTGACCGCGCCACCGATCATGAAATCGGGATCGGGCGTGCGGGCATAGCCGCCGATGATGTTGATGATGCTGCCGTGCCGCTCTTTGAGCATGGGCCACATGAGCCGCGAAAGGCGCACGCAGGCGAAGAACTTCAGGGCAAAGCCATCGTCCCACGCCTCGTCGGCAACCTCCACGAAGCGGCCGCCTTGCATCGCGGCCGCGCAATTGACCAGAATATCGACCCCGCCATAGGCCCGCCGCGCGGCCTCGGCGAAGGCTTCGCATCCGCCGAGGCTGCGAAGATCACCCGCGAAGTACTCGACGCGCCGCCCGCTCGCCTCCGCGATCTCCGCCGCGGCACGACTCAGGTCCTCTTTGCCGCGGGCCGCCAGCAGGCTATCCGCCCCGTCCGCGGCCAGCCTGGCGGCGATGGCGCGGCCAATCCCGCGGCTGCCCCCGGTGATAACCGCGATCTTCCCTTCCAACTCTCCCGCCATGACCTTCGCCCGCGCCTAGAGCTCGCCCGCGCGCATCATCGCGGCGATGTGCTCGGCCTGGCGAATGCCCAGCGCGACGATGGTCAGCGTTGGGTTGGCGGCGCCCACCGAGGGGAACACGCTGCCGTCCGAGACGAAAAGGTTGGGCACATCGTGCGCCCGGCCCCACGGATCGACGACGCCGTCGCGCGCCTTTTCGCTCATCCGGCACACCCCCAGGTGATGGTAGGCGGGCTCGGCCTGGGCCTCGATGGTGCGGCGCGCGCCCAGCGCCATGCACATCTCATCCATCTTCTTGTAGCCGTAGTTCTGCATCGGGGTTTCATTGGGGTGGTCGTCGATGTGAAGGCAGGGGATGGGCAGCCCATACCGGTCCTTTTCGGAGCCGTGCAAGCTCACGCGGTTGGTGGCGATCGCCAGGTCCTCGCCCAGCACGCCCATGAAGA
>CAYUNL010000215.1:0-4867 GCA_964446055.1 uncultured Alphaproteobacteria bacterium
CCACAGAATCACGTCATGAATCTCAGTTCAACAAGAGTTCTTCAACAGCCTCAGCTAGAAGCGGACCTGAGGGCGTGTTGGATACGCCGCCGCCAATTAGGCTCGGCGCAGGCTCTTGAACGATATCAGGCGCTGCGCACTTTCGTCCCAAAGCGCGAGACGGAGGCAGGAAAGGCTGTCACGGAGACCAATGCGGTTGAGGGTTTGGAGTGCGGGAATATCGGCCAGACAGGCCCTGAGACGATAGTTGGGAATGCGGCAAGACAGGTGATGGATATGGTGGATGCCGATGTTCCCGGAAAGCCAGCGTAGAAGTTGCGGCAGGTCGTAGAAACTGCTGGCCATCACCGAGGCTTCATAAAAGTCCCAACTGCCTTCCTTGCGCCAGTAGGTGTATTCGAACTGGTGCTGGACATAGAACAACCAGACGCCGGCGGTGCCAGCAAGCACGACGATGGGGCCGTGGACCATCAGCAGGTTGATAAAGCCAAAGCTCAAGCCGAGCCCCGTCAGTACGCCTGCAATCACCAGGTTGGTGCCCATGACGCTGATCAACGCCGCGGGATGGCGACGAAGGAGGTCCAGGGGCAGGCGGTACTTGATGACGAACAGGTAGATCGGGCCAATCCCCAGCAACACGGCGGGGTTGCGGTAAATGTGGTAGGCGAGACGTTTCCAGCCGGGCAAGGCGGTGAATTCGGCCACGGTGAGGAGCCTAACGTCGCCGATTCCCCGTCTCTGCAGATCGCCGCAAGTGGCGTGATGGATGTCGTGGGCCCGGCGCCAGTAGTCGTGCGGGGTCAGGGTGATGATCCCGATCAGGGTGCCCAATACGTCGTTGAGACGGCGGGAACGAAAGAACGAGCGGTGGCCGCAATCGTGCTGGATGATGAACAGCCGCGCCATGAACGCGGCGGCGGGCACCGACAACAAGAGTGTTACCCAGTAGGCGTCATCGACGGTGAGCATCATGGCCGTCCACAGTCCAGCCAACGGCATCACGGTGCTCAGCAGTTGCAGGATGCTGTGCGCCATTTCTGGCCGAGCGTGGTGCCGAGCGATTTGCGACCATTGTCGGGCGCACTCACGCGGCGTCGCGGTGTCGGGGAACGGGTTATCGGCGGCGCCTCGCGGCGTATCGATAGGAATGATCTGTGTCCTAACTCTCGACCGGAACTCGTGCCGACTATGCCGGATCTCGGGCGCTCTACGGCTGACGGATACATCGTGGCCGATGACGCCCGCTAATAGCTTGCCACCGGCGCCCTCCAGGCCAGCGTCCATGCGCCAATTGTGAGTTGCCCTGATCTAGATCAAGAAAGATGCCGAAACACCAGAGGCGGACCGGCCTACTCCGATGCCGCGTACCACACACGGGACAACAATCTCGCCGGGGCCTCAGTGATGCGTCGTGGCGTCCGCGGTCTGGTCCTGGACCCCGCAGAGCTTCACCCCCAGCAATGTCCGCTTTGGGTCAGGAGCAGCCTTCTGGCGAGCCCGCCATGGAGGTCCGCTCTCCCGCCCTAAGCGGACGTGTCGGGTCTGTCGGGTCGTCAGGCTCCCATCCCGAAAAGAACGGTCGCTCAGGCGTGTGGCCGTCCTCGAGGTCGTAGACCTCGTCGTTCTCCGCCACCGCCGCGGCGCCCTCGACGAGGGCTTCGGTCTCGCGCCGTGCCGTTGCCAGCTGCGCCTCGGTAAGCACGTTCTCGGCCACCACGTAGCCGTTTTCGCGGTAGAAGGCGACCTCGTCGTCGCTCAACGTAGCGCTCTCAGTCTCCTTGTGTGCCATCTCGTTCCCCGGCGGCGAAGCGCCTCACGACGTTGTCGGTAATGCGCGAGACGTTGTTGTCGTAACCTTGGTGGGCGAGCGCGGCGCACCAGCTGATCGAACCGGTCGAGAAGACTGCCCCGCCGCCCGCGGTCTCAAAATACACCATATCGGCGCGCACCCAATCGTGCGCTGAGCCCGAGGTCTCGAAGTCGTTGAACAGAAGCTCCTCGATCGAGAGCCGGAACCTGTCGGAATGAAGGCCTTGCGAGGTGGCGACCACGAGCGCATTGGGCGGCGTACCCAGCGCCGGCTCGGCGCGGTCGATCTCGAGTCCCGCCGCGGCGCCGCAGATCAGTGCGAAATCGCCGATCGGCTCATCGTCGCCGACGCCCTCGAAGATGAACGCGGCCCGGGGATCAAAGCTCGCCTCGGTGCGCCGGTAGGGCGCGCCGGTGCCGAAGCCGAATGCGGCCATGCCGACGCCGGTGAGCATCTGCGGGGCCCGCCCGCCGCTGCGCAACAGGGACGAGAACTCGCCCGTGAAGGCGTGGTGGCGCTCGCCGGGCTCGGCCTCCCAATCGCGCGTGCCGTCGGCGCGGCGCACCTCGATGAGGCCGGGAAGCTCCTGGTGATAGGCGATGTGCCAGTAGAAGCCGTTGCCGCCTACGTACATGAGCCGCCCGCCGCCATCGGTATAGTCCTTCAGCGCCTCCCACATGCGGGTCGAGTGATACTCCGGGTGCGATCCGGTGATGACGACGTTGTAGGGGCGCAAGGCCTCGATGCCCTCGCTGTGCAGGTCCTCGTCGGTGGCGACGTCGAAGGTGTGGCCCATGGCCTCGAGCCAATCGGTGAGGTGGGTATCGGCGCTGAACTGGCGCAGGTCCGAGCCGCCGCCGCCGTCGAGGCGCATGCACTTGGGCCGCATGGTCAGGTTGGGCTGCAGCCGCGAGAAGTGGAAGTTGCCGGACCCGTCGGCGTGGTAGTCGTAGAGCGAGCGGCCGTACTCGGGGTGAAGGAGAAGGAAGATCTCCTGGGGCCGCACGCTCCCCAGCCGTCCCTGGACGTTCTCGAACTCAGCGCGCGGCAGCGGCGCGACGAAGTTGCCGTAGGCCGCGTAAGAATTGGTCGGGGCAAGGAACAAGATGGACGCCGTCGCGGTGCCGCGCGGGGGCCGCACGTAGAAGGGAACGTACTCCTCGGCGCCTTCGCTGCGAAGGCGCGCCGCATAAATCCCGCTCCGCATGCGCTCGGGCACCACGAGCTCGAAGTCCACCTCCCAGCCGGCGTCGTGCATGTCGTCTTGGTGGAAGTGGATGGCGCCGTATTCCTCCGGCGCCTGCTGCCAGTCGAGCTCGCGGCCCGACCAATTCCAGCCCTTCATCGCCCGCGCCGGCGCGTTCACCACCCGCCCGTGCAAGCCCTGGGGCCCGGAATCGAGGATTCGAGTCGTCGTGATCTGGCGCGAAAAATCCCACGCCGCCACCAGCGCGGCCGTGCCCAAGGGCTCGTCCTGCAGCGCCCTCAGGTCCTCAGGCCCAAGCGCCGCGGCAGCGAGTCGCGGGCTGTCGATCTTGCCGTTATAGTGCGCCGCCGCCAGCGCCTCCTCGCCCTCGCCTTGTGAGGCCCGCGCGGCCAGCATCAGGGGCGCCCCGGTGGCCCCAATGCCGGCGCTCAGTTCTTCTTCCGCCCGCGCCTGGTTCGTCAGTCCCGGGTATCTGCGCAGGCTCTCGTGGAATACCGCCGCGCGGCGGCTTTCGGCATCGAAGCTGGCGCCCACCCAGGTCCACTCCCGCGCCCTCAAGGCAACCCCGGTCGAGACCGTTTCGGCGCCCTCGCCGGCGCCCACGCAAAACGCCACCGCGCCTGCCTCGTCGAGCATCAGCGAGAACCCGCGCCCCTCGGCCTCCGAGAACCTCGCCACCAGGGCCTGGGGCCTGCCCCAGGCGGGTGTCGTCGGCCAGATCATCGCCGTTACGCTCAGGCTTTCGAGCGCCGGCGCACCCCCCACCACGACGTAAGAGCCGGCGTGGATCACCTGCTTGCGGCCCTCGTAATGGCCGAAGACCGAACTCTGCACCGCCTCTTCCCGGTAGCCGGGGCCGTCTGGGTTGGTATCGCCGCAGATCAAGCGCACGATCTCGGCGTCATAGCCGGCGCCTTCCTCCGAGCTCACCATGAAGCGGATCGTCTCGCCCGGCCGGGCGCTCAAGCGGTCGGCGTAACCCGTCAAGCTCAAGGGCGAGCGCGCCGCCACCGCCGTGCCCGGCTTCACCACCGGCTCGCCCGGCAGATCCGGGCCGCCCGCCGCCTTCCAGCGGAGCTTGAAGACCTCCCATTCAGCTTGCCCAAGGCTCGAAAAGCGGCAGGCCTCGAAGACCTCCAAGGGCTGGGCCGGCTCGCCCGTCAGCCGTCCCAAGGCCCACTCCCGGTGCGCGATGACGTCGAACAGCACGTACTTGCCCTTCACCGGCGCCGAGCGAAAGGCGGTCACGATCTCTGTAAGCCGGGGCCCGTGCGGCCCGAAGGGATTGGCCTTGAACTCTTCGGCGCAGTGGCGGTCGTCCGCCGTGATGCTGAGGCCCGACATAACCCTCCCCCGCGCTCTTGCCGGCCCCGCCGGCGCCCGCCGGCCAAAGCTTACACGATTACGCTCAAAGCTGCCGAGGGCGTTCCGAACGGGCGCCGGCACGCTAAAACTTCGAGCGGTGGCCTCACCTCGGCCGTGCAGCCCCTTCTGGGCGAGGCTCTTAACGATCTGTGCCAGAAGTATGCCCTAATTGCAACCAGCCTGTGGACACCCAGTGGGCGCCGGATTTTCGTTGGCGATGGCCATGTCGACCCTGCGGGCTGCTGCAATGCGTTGGCCAAGGGAGCACGGAATTTCGGCGCCAAGATAGAACGCGAAGCGCACCGGGCGAAAGTGATGGAAAGGATGAAGGCACACAGCGTCGCCGAATTGGTGAAACTGGCCGCTGTGTGCGACGGCCTCGAACTCTAGCGTTTTCGTACACCGCCACGTTAGCCCGAAGCCAGACCGCCCTGCCTTCAAGTCCGCAAAGGGTCAGCAGCGGACTCTCCGGCGACCACGTCCAA
>CAYUNL010000216.1:0-4858 GCA_964446055.1 uncultured Alphaproteobacteria bacterium
GCCGCGCCTGATCATCGCGCGCTGGACCGGGCGCGGGCCCGGTCGGGGTTGTCCGCGCGTGGGCGGTGCGCTATGAAACCGTCGATGGCTTTGGGGGGCTCAGGGGTACGGGCGATCTCGGTCGCCGCGGCCCGGCGGTTCGGCGCACCCGCGCTGGCGGTCGCGCTGTCGCTCGCGGTGCCGGCTGCGGCCGACGACCGCGATACGGACCAGACCCAGGCGGATGCGCTGCGGATCGCGGCGCTCGAGGGTTTGCCGCCCGGTGCGGGCCAGTCCGACGACGAAAGCGGACTGGCGCTGCCGCCGACGCTGTCGGCCGCCGACACCCGCCGCTACCGCCGTATCTTCGCGCTCCAGGAGGACGGTGCCTGGGCCGAGGCCGACCGCGAGATCGCGACCCTCGAGGACGACGTCCTCCTGGGCCACGTGCTGTTCCAGCGCTATATGCATCCGACCGCGTATCGCTCCAAGTACCTCGAGCTCTACGAGTGGATGAAGGCCTACCACGACCACCCCGGTGCCAAGCGCATCTATCGCCTGGCGCTCCGACGCCAGCCCGGCGGCTACAAATCGCCGGTCGAGCCTAGCTTCTCCAGCCGCCGCGTGGCGGCCATCCCGCCGGCCTCGGCCGACACCTACCGCTCGCCCCGCAAGCGGAGCGCCGCAACCCGTCGCGCGGTGCGCAAGGAATGGCGCGGCATCAACGCGCACGTACGTACCCACGACGCCGAAGGCGCGGAACGCCATCTCAGCGGCAAGCTCGCCGCGCTGTTCGACGAGGTCGAGTTCGATCGGGCGCGCCAGGGCGTGGCCCGGGCGTACTTCTTCGCCGGCAACGATGCCAAGGCGCTCGAGCTCGCCGCCGCCAGCGCCGAACGCTCGCGCGCCTACGCGCCGATCGCCGACTGGTTCGCCGGTCTGGCGGCTTGGCGAAGCGGCCAGCACGACCGCGCGTTCGTCCATTTCGCGGCGCTGGCGGCCTCGGAATCTGCCTCGCCGTGGAACATCGCCGCGGGCGGCTTCTGGGGCGCCCGGGCGGCGCTGGTCTCGGGGCGGCCCGAACACATGGCGCACCTTCTCGAGGTGGCCGCGGCCCATCGCCGCACCTTTTACGGCATCCTCGCGGCGCGCCTCTTGGGCGAGGACGTCGACTTCGCCTGGGACCAGCCGCCGCTTAGCGCCGAGGCGCGCGAGCATCTCGCGGCCACGCCGGGGGTGCGGCGCGCGATCGCGCTTTCCGAGGCTGGTCAATACGACCTTGCTGACCAGGAGCTACGCGGGCTGGCGCCGGCCGCGGGCGAGGAAGCCCATGCGGTGCTGCTGGCGATCGCCAGCCGCCTCAATTTGGCGGCGGCGGCGATGCGGCTCGGCGCTGCCAACGGGGCGGACGGTAGGGTCTACGATCTCGCCGCCTATCCGGTGCCGCACTGGCGACCCGACGGCGGGTTTGGCATCGACCGGGCGCTGGTCTTCGCCCTGATCCGCCAGGAGTCCGAATTCAACGTCCGCGCCACCAGCCCGGCGGGCGCCCGCGGCCTGATGCAGCTCATGCCGAGCACCGCAAGCTTCATCGCCCGTGACCGTGGCCTGCGAAGAGGCGACAAGAAGAAGCTCTATCAGCCCGAGTTCAACATGGCGCTCGGCCAGCGGTATCTCGACCACCTTTTGGGCGAAGCGATCGTCGCGGGCGATCTGTTCCGCCTTGTCATCGCCTACAACGGCGGGCCGGGCAACCTGAAGAAGTGGCTCCGCCGCACCGACCATCCGGACGACCCGTTGCTCTTCATCGAATCGATCCCCTCGCGCGAGAGCCGCCTCTTCGTCGAGCGGGTGATGGCCAACCTGTGGCTTTACCGCGCCCGCCTCGGCCAGCCGGCGCCCTCGCTCGACGCCGTGGCCGCCGGCGAGTGGCCGCGCTATGTGGCGCTCGATGGCGCCGATCGCTGGTTCGCGCGCGCCGCCAACGGCCGCTGATCTCCGGACGAGCGTGACCGCGCGATGGCCAAGATCGATGGGCCCCGGGACTTCGTCGCCCTTAATATCGCCGTCCTGACGGTTTCCGATACCCGAACCGAGGCCGACGATAAGTCGGGCGAGGTTTTGGTCGGGCGCCTCACTGGCGCCGGTCACCACCTCGCGGCGCGGGCCATCGTCGTTGACCGGCAAGACGCCATTACCGCGGCGTTGCGACCGTGGATCGCCGATCCTGGCATCGATGTGGTGCTCGCGACCGGCGGCACCGGGCTCACCGGGCGTGACGTGACACCCGAGGCGTTTCAGGCACTGTTCGACAAAGAGATTCCGGGCTTTGGCGAGCTCTTCCGCGCCGTCAGCTTCGCCAAGATCGGGGCCTCGACGATCCAGTCCCGGGCCACCGCGGGCGTCGCCGGGGGAACCTATCTCTTCGCGCTCCCCGGCTCCCCAGGCGCCTGCCGAGATGCCTGGGACGAGATTCTCTCGACCCAGCTCGACCTCCGCCACCTTCCGTGCAACTTCGTCGAGCTAATGCCCCGCCTAAACGAGCACAGGCGCTAGAAGATCGGCCGCGGTCCTCCGCGGCGGAACTCCTGGATCATCACCGCGACGACCAGCAACGCGCCCTTGGCCAGGAGCTGATAGAAGCTGGGCACCCCCATCAGGATCAGGCCGTTGTTGAGTGTCCCGATGATCACCACGCCCAACAGCGTCCCGACGATCGTGCCGGTCCCTCCGCGCAGGCCGCAGCCGCCCAGGAAGGCCGCGGTGATCGCGTCGAGCTCCAGCCCCTGGCTGCCCGAGGCGGGCTGACCGGAGTGGGCGCGGGCGGTCAGGAGAATGGCGGCCAGCCCGCACGCGAGGCCCGAGAACATGTACATGCCGAAGCGGTAGCGCGTCACGTTGATGCCGGCGAAGACGGCGGCCTCGATGTTGCCGCCAATCCCGTGGATGTGGCGGGCGGCGCGGGCGTGACGCATGAAGAGGAGGAAGGCGACCGCGACCACGGCGAGGATGATCGTCGGAACCGGGACATCAAGCACGCGCTCGGACCCGATCCAGGTGAAGCCTGGGCTGACGACTCCGATCGACTTGCCGCCGGAAACGATAAACGCCAGTCCGCGAAACCCGGACAAGGTCGCAAGGGTGGCGATGATCGGATTGATCCGGCCATAGGTCACCAGCAATCCATTAATCAGGCCCGCCAGGCCGCCGATGACAAGGGCGGCGAAAATGCCGAGGGCGGGGTTGCCCGCCATCGTAAGCACCGTGGCGATGGTGACCGAGCACAGTCCGACGATCGAGCCGACCGAGATGTCGATCGCGCCCCCGACCAAAAGGACGGTCATCATCATCGCCAGCAAGCCCAACAACGAAACCGAGTTGACGATGTTGAACAGGTTGCGGGTGAGAAAGAAGACCTCGCCGCGAAGCGTGCCGAAGATCACGACCAGGATCACAAGGGCGACGAACAGGCTGAAGTGAAGCCCGTGGACGCTCTTCATCAACCGCAAGAAGGATTGTCCGATCGCCGTTGCGGCCGCGAGGACGGGCCCCGCCGGAGGCGCAGTGCTCATCGCAAATCGCTCGCACTCTCGCGCCGCGGCCGGCATATCGCCCACGGCCCCGGCGTTTCGAGTTTACTCCAGACCGCGCTCGCGGCCGGGGCGGCAAAAGAGGGAGGCCAGCACTCCATGCCGGCCCCCCGACGCTGCTGCGCTCTAGCGGCGCCCGTTATCCAGCTCCGATCAGTCGCACACCAGCAACGGGTGGTGATCGCGGGTGTACGGGAAACCAGGCAACTCGGTGTACTGCGCTAGAGGCTCTCCGCTACTTAGGGCGTCGACGAGCGTCTGCAGGACCTTCTTACCGTTGGCGCCCGCATCCACATAGATCGCGGCCCTGAAGCCGGTCTCCTCGGCATGGGCCCATTCCGCGCACGCGGTCGAACCGGTGGGACCGACCGCGAGGATCGACTCGGCGGTGTATCCGGCCTCCTCCAAGCCGCGAATCCCGCCGATGACGTCGCTGTCATCGCAACCGAAGACGACCCAGTGGGTGACCTGAGGATTCGCCGTCCCCACCGTCGCCAAGGCGTTCGTGGCCTCCTCGGTCGTCTGCGGAGCGATCGGGACGTGCAGGACCTGATCGTCGCTAATGCCGGCCCCTTGCTGGAACGTCGCGGTCGCGTTGTCGGCACGCTCCATGCACGGCACGATCTGCTGCGCCTCGATCGCCGCGATCCGGAGCTCGGTGGACTGGTCCGCCCAGCCGAGCTCGCCGTAGATTTTGATCGCCGCGGCCCCGGCCATCTTACCCAGGTCGACCGAGGAAGGACCGATATAGGGGGCTTCGTTGCCCTCATCGTCGGCGATTGGATCGTACGGCGTGATCAGTACGATGCCGGCCTCCTTGGCCCTCGACATGACCGCCGGCCCGGCGCTCTGGTCGGGAACGGTGATCGCGATGGCGTCGACGCCCGCGGCGATCATCGTATCCAACGCGGAAATGGCGAGGTCTACATCCGTCTCAACGTCTTGGTACAAGAACTCGACGCCGAGCTCCTCGGCGAGCGCCCTCATACCCACCGTCTCGGCGGTAAAGTATGGATGCGTGCCCTGCTTGACGATACGGCCAATCTTGAACTCTTCGGCCACGGCGAACGTGGTGAACGCCCCGGTCAAGACCATTGCTGCGGCCGCGCCCAAAGCGACATGCCTTAACGTAAAACCGAATTTTCCGTTCATTTCTCGATACCTCCCTTTCAACTGCGGTTGATCCTAGCGCGTCGGTCAAACCTGATTCCTCTTTTGACGCCAACTTATATGAACCCCTATTCCCCAGATGAACCGGATATTTCGTGCGCCGACAACATGATTCTATT
>CAYUNL010000217.1:0-4826 GCA_964446055.1 uncultured Alphaproteobacteria bacterium
TACGTTGCGCCCTTCGCGCTCACCGATGCGCCGTGGACGTCATCGTTCACGACATCGCTCGCCTACACGCGCTACGACGTCCCCGACCCGCTGGTCGATCCCGGCAAAACCCGGCGCGAGCACGAATACCGGATGAACTTCCTGACGGCGGTGCCGATCTCCAACGACTGGACGATCATCGGCACGCTGGCCAGGACCGTGCAGGACGCCAACCTCGCCAACTTTAGGTTCAGAAACAACGCCGCCACCATCGGCGCGTCGTGGCGTTTCTAAGTGACGCCAAAGAGGTCGAAACGATGAAACGCATGTCACTCGCCGCGACCGTGCTTTCGGCGCTGACGATTGCCGCCGCCACGCCCGCGGCGTCACAGGACATCGAGATCGGGGTCGCCGCGGCCATCAACCCCGAGGTGACCGGGACCCCGCCTAGCCAGGAGCAGCGTCTTCTTCTCGTCGGCGCCAACGTGTTCCACGACGAGCGAGTGGTGACCGGCGAAAAGGGTCAGACGCAGATGCTGTTCGTGGATGAGTCCGCGCTCACCATCGGCCCCGATTCCGAGGTCGTCCTCGACGAGTTCGTTTACGATCCCGCTGCCGAGACCGGCACCATCGTCTTGAACGCGACCAAGGGGCTGTTCCGGCTGGTCGGCGGCAAGATCAGCAAGGATGGGCCGGTGGTGCTGAACACGCCGACGGCGACGATCGGCATTCGCGGCGGCATCATCCTCGTCGGCGTGGCCGATGACGGGGCGACGCAGGCGACGTTCCTGTTCGGCCAATCGATGGATGTGACCAGTGGCGGCGTGACCAAGGAAGTTTCGCGGCCGGGTTTCGGGATCGAGGTGGCCGCGGCGGACGAGCCGCCTTCGGACCCGGCGCCGGTATCGGCCGCCAGTCTCGACGCCGCGCTCGGCGGCCTCGAGGGAAGCGAGGGCGAATCGGGTGGCGCCGCGGACACGCCGGAGGATTCCGATGTCGCCGCCTCGGGCATCGACGAGGCGGGCTCGGACCAGGATCCCTCGGACATCGCGCCGCAAGATCTCGCCGGCGTTTCCGATCTTCAAGAACTCGGCGATAGCGCCGACGAGGCCGAGGACACCGCCGAGCAGGACGAGGCGAGCCAGAACACGGCCACCGAAAGCTCGACCGGCGTCAACGTCTCCAGCCTCTCGGGCCGCTACAAGCACTCGAAGCTCCTGGGCGCGAGCGCCGCGACGCTCGGTACCGGCGATGGCGTGTCGACCTTCGACGTGTCCTACTCCGGTGGCGCCATCACCAACGGAACGTTCTCGGTCGATACCTCCTCGTTCACGCCCTTCCTCAAGATTCCGGGGATCACCGTGGGCAGCTTCTCGTTCGCGAACTCGGGGACGACGTCGCAGTTCGGGACCATCAACGGCAGCGGATTCCTGACCTCGGACCAGGAGTTCGTGTTCTTCGAGTTCTTCGAGGCCGATTTCAGCGGCGACCGCCTCTTGGCCTTCGCCGGCGTACCGACCAACACCTTCACCACGACCACCCTCAACGCGGTGGGGACGAAGTTCTTTGCCTTGCAGAACGACTTCGTCCTCGATTCGAACATCCCGTTCGTGCAGAAGGCCGCCGGCGGCAGCCTGACGCCGGGCGAGGCAGAGGGAATCGCCGACACTGTGATCCTCTTCGATGCCTCGGGCTCGACGACCGCGCAGCGGGCGTGGGGCCACCGCACCATCGCCATCGTCGGCACCGGATCGAGCCAAACCTCTGTCTCGAGCCTCGCGGGCGGCCTGGCGCTGTTGGATTCAGGCAACCGGTTGTTCCTCGAAGGGGGCGCCTTCGCGACCGCGCGCTTGTCCTCGACCGCCGCGGTGAAGGTCGTCGACGACCAAGTCGCCACCGTCGACGACGCGCTCTCGAACGATTTCTTCGGCGGCACGCAACCCGACTACTTCGTGCTCGACGGGACCAAGGTCGACACCAGCGATGCCTTCGTCGCCCGCGGCCTCACCCCCTTCGTCGGCGACTCGACCGGCACGGACTTCTTCCCCAACAGCGTTGCTCTGGTGGTCTCGGGCACCACCGAGTCGACCGTCGGTACGCGCACGACGCGGCGGATGTTCGGCTATTCCGGCGGTGCCTTCCAGACCTCCACCTCGGGGAGCTCGAGCGTCAGTTCTACGACGATCTTCCGCAACGCCACCGGCGATCCCAAGGACATCGACATCTTCACCAGTGCCGAGACGAACAAGGTCAAGGCCGACATCAACGTCGTCGGCTTCACGTTGGGCTAGGGCTCGACGACGTCGACCTCGGGTCCGTTCGAGGTGCTCGAGACCGACTTCGGCGATCTTGACTCCGCGTTCAGCGACGGCTCGTCCACGACCGGCGACAGCGTCTTCCTTGACAACTTCACCTTTGGCGCCGCGGACCGCGCGACCTCGCCCGCGACCTTCGTCAGTTCTTCGGACCCGGTGGCCGCGGCCAGTCTGACCATGATTCGGGTAACCAATGCGAGCGAGTTCTCGAACGGCTTCTTGCCCTCGGGCGTCACGGTTTGCAGCTGCGACTTCCTCGCCTGGGGTTTCTGGAGCGCCGACATCGACCGCTCGCCGAGCGGCAACAGCGAGCTCATTCATCTCGCGAATTGGGTCGCCGGCACCGTCCCGACTGCCGCCGAAATACTGGCGCTGACCGGAACCGCGTCCTATTCGGGGCACGCCATCGGCACGGTGTTTAATGCCGGCGGCGTCTACCAGGCAATCGGCAACTTCACGACCACCGTCAACTTCGGCACCGAAACCTTCACCGGGGACATCGACAGTTTCGACGGCGGGAATTTCGACCTGAGCGGTGGCGTCATTAGCTCATCGGGCGGTTCGATCCTCCCGGGATCCTCGACCGCGAGCAACCTCTTCTCGAGTAGCATCATCGCCGACTCGGTGACCCCGGGGACCGCGACCGGGCGTTCGGGCTCGTTGGTGGGCTCATTCATGTCGGGCAGCGGCTTGGGCGGAGACATCAGCTCCAACATGGGCGGGCACTTCCAGATCGAAGACGGAAGCGCCTATTCCGCCTCCGGCATCTTCGCCCTCGCCAAGTAGCGACGCCCCCGTCAGGCCTCGCGCGCTCCGTAATAGAGGGCGACCGTATGCGTCGCCTCGGCGAAGAACAGCCAACGCTCGATCACGACACCGGCACTCGCCAGTAGCGCCCCCAGCAACGCGGCCAACGCACCGGGCCACCCGCTAAGGCTCTCGCCAAGCGCGATCAAGGCGAGCGGCCCGAGGAATCCTGCCCCGACCGCAACGTCGCGAAAGCGGCGCGCGTGCTTGCGAGCGATGCGATAGCCCATCTCGTGCTGCACGAAGTTCTCTTCGGTATGAGGCGGGTCCAGTAGCCGCACCGCGCCGTGCGCCCCGAGCGCAGTGGCGGATTCGGCTGTCGTCGTGCCCTTCGCGTTGTCGATGGCCCGCCAATAGCCGAGCTTGATGAGCAAGCCGCCCAGGACGAGCGCGCCGGCGAGCCACGCCATCCATAGCGCGGTCTCGCCGAACAACCGGGCCAGCGCGAACAGCCACACCGCGCCGGTGGCCGCGCCCAGGACCGCGTAGCCCACCGGCACCCATGCGTTGTTCCACTGGCGTACCGGCTTGAGGCTGGCGTAGATCATCGCCGTCGCCACCACGGTAAGCGCACAAAGCGCCGCCAGCACGGCCGCCGCGACGAGGAACCCGATGTCCAACAGCGCGCGGCCGCGGGCAGCATCGGCGAAGAACAGCCAGCCGATGGCGAAGGCGCCGGCCGCCGGATAGGTCGCAACCGCCAGTACCGCCTCGCGCGAGAGCCACGACGAGCCCACCTGGGTGAACGCGCGCCACATGCGCGCGGGGTGCCCGAGATGGCCGACCGAGGCCAACAGGCCCAGCGTAATGAACGCCAGCGCCAGCCCCAGCGCCAGTGCGGCGATGCCGGCATGCGCCGGTAGTACGCCGGCGAGCCCCGCGACCCCCAAAACGAACAGCAGCCCGTAGCCGGCGCCCGAGGACACGGTGAAGAAGATGATCGAGTAGGCCGGCCGCATAGGGGTTATCGCGAGAACAGGTGGTCCACCCAACTCAGGAACTTGCTCTCCACCTCGACCGTCTCTCCGCCGCCGAGAAAGGTCTCCGCCAGGCTCGGCGTGCCGGTCATCTTGGGCCGCGGCGGAAGGTACTTGTTGGTCGGGCGATAGCCCATCTCGGGTGCGAGATCGGGGCCCTCACGCGAGGCCACCAGCCGCGACACCTCGGAACTGGGATCGCCCAGATCGCCGAAGTGGCGCGCCGACACCGGACAGGCGGAGACACAGGCGGGCACGCGGTCGACTTCCTCGAGGTTGCGGTTGTAGATGCGGTCGATGCATAGCGTGCACTTCTTCATCACCCCGGCGTCGCTGTCGAATTCGCGGGCGCCGTAGGGACAGGCCCACGCACAGAGCTTGCAGCCGATGCATTTGTGCTCGTCGACCAGGACGATACCGTCCTCGGCACGCTTGTACGAGGCCCCGGTCGGACAGACCGTGACACAAGCCGCGTCCTCGCAATGCAGGCACGATCTCGGAAAGTGGACGGTGCGGCCGCCCTCGCCCTCGCCGACCTCGAAGCCGTGCACGCGGTTGAACCACACTCCGGTAGCGCCCGCGTCATAGGGATTGACGTCGGTGAGCGGCGCGGCGAACCCGCCAGCGTTCCATTCCTTACAGCTGACGGCGCAGGCGTGGCAGCCGACGCAGGTGTCGAGGTCGATGACCAAGCCCAGCCGCTTGGCCGGGCAGTCCTGAGGCAGGCTCGTCATCCCTAGCGCCCCGC
>CAYUNL010000218.1:0-4823 GCA_964446055.1 uncultured Alphaproteobacteria bacterium
TGTGCTCCGTTGTTAGAGAGACCCGGTTACACAGTCACGCTTTTCATTAGAAGCGTGACACTATGGCCGCCGAGGGCCGCTCCCAACCGCCGGGGATTATGGGTCGCGCGGGTGGCCGTCAACCGGCTGCGCCGGTTTCCCGCGCTTGGCGCGGTGACTGCCTGTGCGCGCTCCCCGATTTGGCGGTCAAGGTTCGGAGGGGGAGGAGTGTGGGGAGGCTCGCGTTGGCGAACTTCGAACCTGATCGGTGGTTCCGATCCGGCACAGGTCGGTGGCAACCGACCATAACCGCGCACTTTGCCGTAGCGGAGCGGCAGTCACCGGAGGTTTCGAGCTCGCAGCGAAGCGGAGTGCTCGAGACCGGAGGGGAAGCCCGTCAGGGCTTGACGGCCGTGGGAGCGGAGGCTATACGGACGACCCGTCGCCCCAACCATGCCGTCCTCCTACATCGACCGCCCCTTGGGCGATCCTGATGATGCCGTTTCACGGTGAAACGGGCCGTGGAAGCGACTGTCGGGCTACGAGCCCGAAGCCGCAGCGGCGTGAGCATCCATGGGTCATCCTGGCCCGGATTATTCAGCTGTCAAGGTTCACATCTCGATCCCGTAGCCCTGGTCGATGCCACGGTCAAGCGTTCGCAGCTCTCTGGTTAGGTCGCGCCCGGTGTCGAGTTCCCATTGGCGTTGCAGGGCTTCATCGTGGGGTGGGCCCGAGAGGCCCTCCTGGCGGCGAATCTGGCTGTCTATGCTGGCATCGTCGGGCATATCGAGCGGCCGTTCACGGCGAGCCACAAGCGCCTCGTGTCCGGCCTCTCGCCACTCGCTGCGGTCGGGCTCGTGCGAGGGCTCCCGGCCGAGGGCGTAGTCGCCTTTTGAAGGCTCACGCCCCCACGAGCGCTCTTGGCTGATGTCGTGGTCTTCACGGTAAGCCTCGATGGCATAGGCGCCCTTGTCCCAGGCCTCGCGCTTTTGAGGGTCCTCGGGAACCTCGCCGAGGGTCCGGGTCAGCCGTGTGGGCGGTTGTATGCCCTTGGCTTGTTGCTCGGCAGCCCTGTGGTCGTTGACGAGCCTTGCATGGGACTCATCGGTAGGTCTGGGCACTTCAACCTGGCGAGCCTCGGGTGTGTCGGGGATGCCCGATCTTTGCTGGTGTTGGATGTAGCGCTCGTCTAACTGAGCGATCTGTCGGTCCAAGTCCCTGCGAGCCGCCCGATTGGAGGCGAGCAATCTCGACTTGGAATCCCGGCTCCCAACCATGCTCGCTCGGTGCTCGTGGTAGTAGTCGTAGCCGTTGAAAGCGGTCTGTCGGCGGAGGGCTTCTTTGTCGGCGGCGCCGATCTCTAGCCTGCTCGCCTGTGCTGCTGACCCTGCGTTCATCTGGGCCTTGTCGAGGCGTTGTCGCTCGGTCGGTGGCTTGTAGCGGTGGATGCGCTCGGCGATGAGCCTGCCGGTACCGGGAACTGAGAGGCCGTCTTGTTGGCAAATCTGGCCGTCCAAGGTCTTGGCATCGGGTATGTCTTGACCCAAGTCAAGGCGAGCTTGGAGGGCTTCCTTGCCGGCCCTGAGCCATTCGTGGCGCCGCTTGGACCCGAGGGGCTCTTGACCGAGGGCGTGATCGCCGGCTTTTGAGCGGTTGCGCCAATTGCTCGGCTCGATGGCGTGGTCTTTGCGGTAGCCCTCGATGGCGTGGGCGCCGCGGTCCCATGCCTCGCGCCTTTGGGGGTCGTGAGGAACCTCGCCGAGGGCCTCGGTTAGGTGCCCGGGCGGCTCCGAGGCCTGGAGGCGCTCGTAGGCAGCCTCACGAGCTTCGCCCAGCCTTCTACCTTCGGCCGGGTCGGGCTGGGCCACCCTGGCTTGTCTGGCCTCGGGGGTGTCGGGGATGCCCGATGTGCGCCGCTCATCGGCGTAGCTCTCGTCGGCCTGGGTGATCTGGTCCTCCACGATCCTGCGCGTCTCGCGGGCGCGAAAGCGCGGCAGCGCTTCGTGGCGAGCAACCATCCGGGCGCGGTCTTCGTGGTGGCGGTCGTAGCGCTTTAAGGTGTAGTCGCGCTCGCGCTGGGCCTTGGCTGCTTCGGTAGCTCGTTGTTCATGGGCGCTGTGAGCTTCGCGGGCGTCCTGCATCTGGTGGCGCAGCTCATCGCGCCTGGTCGGTGGCTGGTAGGCCTCGATCCGCTCACGGGTGGGGTCAGGGAGGGGTCGATCGGTGACCTCCTGGGCGGCTTTTTCCGGGGCGGGCTGAGCTTGATCTGGCACTTCCGGGGCCTTGGGCTCATGTGAGGCGATCTCCGGCGATCTGACGAGAGTTGTCCCGCCGTGCCCCTGGCCCTTTGCCAGCTCCGGGGATTGGATGATCTCCTGACTCCGGTCGCGCGCAGCTCGTCGGGCCTGCTCGGTGGCTAACAGTTCGCGGTCTGGCTGCGACATCGCTTGGCGCATACGGTCGATGGCACCGCCGAGGTCTGGAGCCTCGTGGTGGCGGTTGGGGTCACGTTCTTGATCGATTAGGTGGACCTTGAACGACTCGCGGTGGCGGGTAGCGGCTGTGTAGTTGACCTCTTCGGGGCGCCCGACGAACTGAGCGCGGTCGTAGGTGGCGCCCTGGCCGGAGTGCTTGGTGACCGCGTAGGCGTGCTCGACGGGCTCGCGGTTTGCCAGGGGACGGTCGATGTAGGAGGGCGGCAGATCGACCATGGCTCCGCGGTCGGTGGCGAGGGTGGCCCGGCGGTGGTCGGGGTCCACTGAAACGATGGTGGCGAGGTTGCCGTTCCAGACATCGAGGCGGGGGTCGTTTTGGCGCAGGATGATCCGGTCGCCTGCTTGAAACTCGCGTCCTTTGACCTCAAGCGCCGGTCCTGTGAGTTCGCCGCTTTGGGCCAGCTCGCCCCGGATGCGTTGGTTTAGGTCGTGGCGCAGCTCGTTGGAGTGGGTGAAGATCGTGGTGGTGGCGGCCTGGCGGTCTTGGCGCCAGTCGGTGATGGCTTCTTGGATGGCCTCTTCGCGGGATGAGTGGACCTCGAGGCGGCCGTGTTTTTGTTGGTGGGCGATCCACTGGTCGGGTCGTCTGTCGTGGAGCTCGGCCAGCGCTGATCGTTCGGCCGGGTCTTTTTGGCGGATGACTTCGCGCAGAGTGACGGTGCCCTCGCGCTCGGCCAGGGTGTGGAAGGCACCGCCGGCTCCGACCGATTGGAGCTGGCCCGAGTCGCCGGCGAGGATGGTCTTGGACTGGGCTTGTTCGGTGGCGTGAGTCGCTGAGTTGAGGGGATAGGTGGCGGCCATCGAGGACTCGTCGGCGATGACTACGGTACGCCGGTTAAGGGCGGGCCACTGGCGGGCCTCCCACGAGTCGAGGGTGCGAGCCTCGATGGGCTTGCCCTCAACGGCCTGGCGGGCGTCCCCAAGCTCCTGGGCGGCCTTGCCGGTGGGAGCTGCGCCTATGACCCGGTAGCCGGAGCGCTCGTAGGCTTCGGCTGTGACGCCTAAGACGGTTGTCTTGCCGGTCCCGGCGTGGGCGTTTAGTGTTTCGATACCCCGGCCGGCGCTCGTTAGCTCGTGGACGACCTGCCTCTGCTCTTCGGTTAGATCGATGCCGCGCTCGCGCCAGTGGGCGATGGTGTCGTCTACGACCTGGCGGTTAAGGACCCCAGAGCCCTCGGTTTGGCGGCGTTTGTGGGAGTCGAGGATGGCGCGCTCCTTGGCCAGCAGATCGCGGTTGGTGTAGAGGTCTGGGCCGAGCTTGACTGCGCGGTCGTCTGAGTTAAGCCACTGGTCGGCTCTTGCCTCGGCCTGGGTTGACATGCCGGTGGGAGCTGCCTCCAAGAAGCCCTGGACGGCGTCACGGCGGGAGAAGGTGTTTTGCTTTTCGGTCAGGCCCCCGCGCCCGCCAAGCTTGCGGGCTTGGGAGGCGACTACGTGTTCGGGCGCCAGGGCGTGGCGGGCGGCCACCCTGCCGAGGATGTCCTGTTCGACCTCGGGGGTGTAGCCGTACTCTTGGGCGCGGGCCAGCGTGTTGGCCCGTAGTTTCTCATCGGTCATCTCGGGCTTCATCGGCCGGGTCGCCAAAACGGCGCCGGCTGCTGCCCTCGGGCTGTAGGGGATGTTCAGTTCGTCTAGGTGGGCCAGCGTCTTTTGCCGGCGGGTCGAGAAGTGCTCGATGGCCTCGCGGGGAAAGCCCTTTACCTCGGCCTGCCCGTTGACCACCTTGGTCCACTCGACCCCGAGCGTTCGGGTCATCTCCTCGCGCAAGCTGGCTTGGTAGACGTAGCCGCCGGTCTTGGCGTGCTCGAAAAGACGGCGGCTGTTCAATGTGCGCCAGCGCCCGTCCTCGGTGCGGGTCATGTTGGCGATGAGCGCGTGGGAATGAAGCTGGGGTTCGCCCTCGCGGCTGATCGAGTGGTCGAAGACCATCGCCACGATGCCCTGGCCTTTGACCTCGCGGGCGCCGCCTCGGCCCAGGCGGGTCGTGATGGCTTCGTTTTCGATGTATTTGAGCCCGGCTTCGACCGCCTTGCGGTGGGCTGCGGCGATCTTGTCCTGGACCTCCGGCGAACCCGCCGCCCACATGACCGAGGCCGATTTGGGAGCGGAAAACGAGTTATCGAAAGCCTTGACGGTGCGCTCGCCGCGCGGCGGACGGTAGAGCTGGTTGCCGTCTAGAGGGTTCTTGCCGTCTAGGAATCGCGTGAACTGCTCTGGGGTACGCGAGGTGCCCATCAAGCCGAGACGATCTGCCTCGGCTCCCAAAAACCGCCCGTTTGCCGAGTCGCCTTTGCGCGGGTCTCTCTAGCAGCGGAGCAGAAATGCGGGAGTTCGGTTAGTGGAAGCTCA
>CAYUNL010000219.1:0-4812 GCA_964446055.1 uncultured Alphaproteobacteria bacterium
ACCGCGCCTACATCTTGCACGAGGGCAGCATGTTGATGGAGGGCGCGCCGTCCGAGATCGTCAGCCACGAGGACGTGCGCCGGGTCTACCTCGGAGACCGGTTCAGCCTTTAGGTTGACGCCCGTGGCGCTGGCGCAGAGACAGGAGCTCCGGCAAAGCCAATCGCTGGTGATGACGCCGCAGCTGCAGCAGGCGATCAAGCTGCTGCAACTCGCGAACCTTGACCTCGTGGAGTACGTCGAGGAGCAGGTCGAGTCCAATCCGCTGCTCGAGATCACCGAGGAAAAGGCGGAGCAAGAGGACGCGGACGAGGATCAGCCGGCGAGCGTCAAGGCTGAGGCAGCCGAGACGCCACTCGACGTCGACTACGACCAGATCTACGCCGATGAGGGCAAGTCCGAATACGTCGCCGACCCGCGCGCGATGTCTTCCGGCAGATCGTCCGGCAGCGGTGGCGGCGGCGGCGGATTCGATGGCATCTCGCCAGGTGTCGAGCAAACACTTTCGCGCGAGGCGACGCTGCGCGAACACCTTTCGGCTCAGCTGGGGCTAGACGTAGTCGATCCGGTGGACCGCCTTATCGGCATCCATCTCATCGACACGATCGATGATGCCGGCTACCTCACCGGAGACCTCGAATCGATTGCCCAGACGGTGGGTTGCGAGGTGTCGCGGGTCGAGGCGACGCTTGGTTTGCTGCAAGCGCTCGACCCGCCGGGGGTGCTGGCGCGCAACCTCGCGGAGTGCCTTGCCATTCAACTGCGCGAGCGCGATCGGCTGGACCCGGCGATCCAGGCGTTGCTCGACAACCTCGAGCTGGTCGCCGAGTACGATCTCGAGCGCCTGAGCGAGATCTGCGGCGTTGACGTGGATGACGTCGTCGACATGGTGCAAGAGATTCGCGGGCTCAATCCAAAACCCGGTCTGGCTTTCGACAACGAGGTCATTCAGGAGGTGGTTCCCGATGTCTTCGTGCGGAGACGCGGGGACGGCGGTTGGAGCGTCGATCTGAACACCGACGCCCTGCCAAGGGTGCTGGTCGACATGGCCTACCACACCGATATCGTGGGACGCGCCAAATCGCGCGAGGACAAGAGCTACATCACCGAGCAGCTGCACGCCGCCAATTGGCTCGTCAAATCGCTCGATCAGCGGGCCAGGACGATCCTTCGCGTGGCCACCGAATTGGTGCGTCAGCAGGAGGCTTTTCTGGTGCTGGGGGTCGAGCATCTCAGGCCGCTCAACCTGCGCGACATCGCGGCCGCGATCGACATGCACGAGAGCACCGTGAGCCGCGTGACCGCCAACAAATACATCGCCACCCAGCGCGGCATCTACCCGATGAAATACTTCTTCACCGCCGCCATAGCCTCTTCGGGCGGCGGCGAGGCGCACGCGGCCGAAGCGGTCCGCCACCGCATTCGCCGGCTGGTCGATGCCGAGGCACCGGACTTGGTGCTTTCCGACGACAACATCGTCGAGGCCCTGTCCAACAGCGACATCGACATCGCGCGGCGCACGGTGGCCAAGTACCGCGACGCCATGCGCATCCCCTCGTCGGTGGAACGGCGTAGGCGACTGCGCGCGCAAGCGAAAAACGGCGCCCGCCTGAACGGCGCGGCACACAAGGGAAACGGGAAACTAGGGATCGGCCATTAGGGACGGCGTCAACGCCGGCGGGCCGAAGACGGCTTGACAATTCGCGAAGTCCAACCACATTTGCGCCCGGCGCCCACGCCCCGCGATGAGATCGGCGAGCCCCTGGCGGAGTGCTCGGCGGATCGCATGACGTCAATTCTTCGGCAGGATCGAAATGGACATCATTGATCTCCTGACGTCCGAGGGGGTGATTCGAGACCTCGAAGCGACGAGCAAGAAGCACACGCTTCAGGACCTTGCGACGCGCGCCGCCGCCGTCTGCGGGATCGACGAACGGCGCATCTTCGACGTGCTCTTGGAACGCGAGCGCCTGGGCTCCACCGGCGTTGGGGACGGGGTGGCGATTCCCCACGGCAAGCTTCCCGAGCTCGGTCACTTGTTCGCGCTGTTTGCGAGGCTCGATGCGCCGGTTGATTTCGATGCCGTCGACGGCGTCCCGGTGGATCTGTTGTTCCTGCTATTGGCGCCCGAATCGGCCGGCGCCGACCACCTCAAGGCGCTGACCAAGGTCTCGCGCTACTTAGGCGACGCGGAAGTATGCGCGCGCCTGCGCGTTGCGGCCGACACCGATTCGATCTACGCGATCCTGACCGAACGCGCCGCGCCGCACGCCGCCTAGCCGGCCACCGAGCGTTCGACGGCGCGCAGCCGTGCGCCAAGGCTGAGCGTGCGCGCGGCAGCAAAGATCAGCATCGAGAGCCACAGCCCGTGGTTACCCCACAGCGGCACCAACACTGCGGTGGCCGCGATAAAGACGATGAGCGAGACGATCATGGCGTTGCGCATGTCGGGCCCGCGCGTCGCCCCGATGAAGATGCCGTCGAGCTGGAACGCCCACACCGCGACGACCGGATAGGCGACCGCCCAGACCAGGTATTCGCTGGCCAGCGTCCGCACCTCGGGCACGCCGGTCAGGATCGCGATCAGCACCACCCCCAGCACCGCGTAGGCGACCACCACCAGCACGGCAACGAGCGCCGCCCAAATGGTGGTGACGCGTACCGCGGCGCGGAAGGCCCCGCGGTCGCGGGCGCCGACGGCGCCGCCGACCAGCGCCTCGGCGGCGTGGGCGAAGCCATCGAGCCCGTAGGCCATGATCGAGAGGAAGTTCATGAGGACGGCGTTGGCGGCCAGCACCGCATCGCCCATGCGCGCGCCGATTGCGGTGAAGTATGCGAAGCCGATCAGCAGGCACATGGTGCGGATGAAGATGTCGCGGTTGACCGCGAGCGTGCGGACGATCCGCTCGCGGTCGAGGATCTGGGCGCGGACAAAGCGCCCGCCCAGCGGCGCCAGCATGCGGCGCAGCATCCACAGCCCGACCACGACGGCGCTGTATTCCGAGATTGCCGTGGCCACCGCGACGCCCTCGACGCCCCAACCGAGCCCGAGGACGAACCACAGGTCGAGGGCGATGTTGAGCGCGTTGAGAAAGACCTGAATGCCGAGCGCGGCGCGCACCCGTTGCATGCCGACGAACCAACCGAGAATCGCGTAGTTGGCGAGTGCCGCCGGCGCCCCCCAGATGCGGATCGCGTAATAACTTTGGGCCAGCGATTCGACCTCGGCGCTGGCCTCGAATAGCCAGAACGCGAGCCACGCCAGCGGCCACTGCAACACCAAGATGGCGATGCCCAGTACCACCGCGATCAGCATTGCGCGCGCCAGCGCGGCGCGGACCTCGTCGGCATCGCCGGCGCCCAGCGCTTGCGCGGTGAGCCCGGTCGTACCCATGCGCAGGAAGCCGAATCCCCAGTAGATGAAGGTGAACACCACCGCGCCGATAGCGACGGCGCCGAGGTAGTAGGCCTCGGGCATGTGGCCGACCACCGCGGTGTCGACCGCGCCCAAGAGCGGTACCGAGACGTTGGCGAGGATCATCGGCGCGGCCAGCCGCCACACGCGGCCGTGCCACTTGCCCTCGGCGGGCAGGGTGGGCGCGGCGTCGGCGGCCTGAGCAGCCGACGCTTCGGCGCCCTGGTTGGCTACGTCGTTCATGGCGTGAGAGGGTACCCTGCCGTCCGCCGCGATTACCAGACGCGCCAAGGGGCGAGGCCGCTTGCCCCCGCCCCTTTGGTCACGGTGTGCGGCTCACCTGGCGTGGGCGAGGCGAACGGTCTCGTCGAGGTCGCCGAGCAAGCCGGTCCAGCGGTCGTGGCCCAGGCCGCCGGTCATGTAGGTTTGGGCCTCGCGCCACATCGGCAGGGCCTTGGTCAACCGCTTGCGACCCGCTGCGGTGAGGGTGACAGGCCGCTCGCGCCGGTCGGCGCCATCGACGACCCGCAAGAAACCGAGCGCGATCAGCGGCTTGAGGTTGCGGGTCAGGGTGGTGCGGTCGGTGACCAGCGCCTCGGCCAGCGCCGTCATGCCGATGGGTCCGTGCTTCTCGACGGTGCCCAGGAGCGAGAACTGCGTCGCCCGCAGTCCGCTGGGCTTGAGAGCGTGGTCGTAGGCCCGGGTGACGGCTCGGGCCGCCTTGCGCAGGTTGAAGCAGGTGCAGTTCACGGGGAGATTCTTGTTCATAATATATGTACATACACCTAATGAGGTTGAAGTCAAGCTCTCGGCGGTCGGGAGTCGGGAGTCGGGCAGCGGGTCAGCCGGTGGTGCGGCGGCGGAGGTTCATTAGGGTGAGGCCGGCCATCATCAGGGCGAGCGCCGCCCACAGCCAGGGGCTGAGGGTTTCGCCGAAGATCACCATGGCGAGCACCACGCCCGACAGGGGCCCGATGTAATTGACGGTGGAGAAGAAGACCGGGCCGGCGAGCCGCACGATCTCGAAGAACAGCGTGAACAGCATCGCGAAGATCGCGCCCAAGCCGATCACCGCCCAGGCGCCGGTATCGAGGCCCGAATCGAAGAACCACCAACTGCCGTCGATCACCATCGCCGGCAGCAGGAACGCGGCGGCGGCAAGCGACATCGCCGCGGCCATGGCCAGCGAAGCGGTCTGCGGCGGGCGGGTGCGCGCGGCCGCGACGTTGGCGATCGCGAAGCTGGCCGACGCCAGCATCGCGAACAGCACCCAGCCCGCCATCGCGGGGTCGGGGAGACTGGCCTCGGGCAAGACGATGAAGAGGACGCCCGCCAAAGCAAGGCCGATGCCGGCGACCTTGTGCCAGTGCAGCCGGTCCATCGCCATCGCCAGCGCCA
>CAYUNL010000220.1:0-4766 GCA_964446055.1 uncultured Alphaproteobacteria bacterium
GGCGCGAACCTGGCGGCCTTTGCGGTCTTGCGCCGGGGCGGCCGGGCGCAGCTCAACGTGCGCGCCGCCATGCTGCACGTGATCGGCGACATTCTGGGCTCGGCCGCGGTGATCATCGGCGCCGTGGCGATCATGGCGACCGGCTGGACGGCGATCGATCCGATCCTGTCGCTGGCGGTGGCGGCGCTGATCGTACCGAGCGCAGTCGACGTGGTGCGCCGGTCCACCCACATCTTGCTCGAGGGAACGCCGGCGGAGATCGACCCGGCGGCCCTGGGCGCCGACCTCAATGATGCGGTCCCCGAGGTTGCCGAGGTGCACCACGTACACGCCTGGTCGCTGACCGAGCACCAATCGCTGGTGACGCTGCATGCCCGCCTCGGTCCCGGTGCCGAGGCCGGCCCGGCGCTTGCCGCCATCAAGGCGCGCCTCGCCGCGCGCTTCGCCATCACCCACTCGGTCGTGCAGATCGAGGCCGGTGAGTGTCCCGATTCGCCGCGCGCAACCCAGGAGCAGGCCTAAGACGCCGCCGGGGAGGGCGATCGGCCCACAACATCTTTCGCCAATGTGGCAATGCAAGACCTGACCCCAGTCGTGCACGCGGCTAGTGGAGCGGCTTTCCAACTTGATCAATACTCGCGCCGGGGTTTCGCCGGAAATGGCGATCCGGCTGGAGAAGGCGTTCGGCAGCACCGCCGAGGCCTGGCTCAGGTTGCAGTGCGCCCATGACCTCGCACGCGCCAGCACCCGGGCGCACGAGATCGACCTAAAGCGGATCGCCGCCCTTTAGGACGCGCCTAGCGCGGCGAGATGACCATCGTCAGAAGGCGGCCTTCCATCTTGGGGAACTGCTCGACCTTGGCCAGCTCTTCAAGGTCGTCGCGGATGCGCTCCAGAACGAGCTGGCCGAGGTCCTGGTGCGCCATCTCGCGGCCGCGGAAGCGCACCGTCACCTTCACCTTGTCGCCCTCTTTGAGAAAGCTCGTCATCGCCCGCATCTTGACGTCGTAGTCGTGGACGTCGATCGAGGGGCGCATCTTGATCTCTTTGACGTCGAAGGTCTTCTGCCGCTTGCGGGCGATGTTCGCCTTCTTCTGCGAGACGTATTTGAACTTGCCGTAATCGAGGATCTTGCACACCGGGGGATCGGCGTTGGGCGAAACCTCAACCAGATCGAGGCCCGCCTCGTCGGCAAGCCGTAGTCCCTCCTCAATGCTAACGACGCCAAGCATCTCACCATCGTGACCGACGAGGCGAACCGTCGGGAGATCGATCTTTTCGTTAATGCGTTGCCCCTTCTGTGCCGGCGGGGGGCCCGGCATCGGTCTTCTCGCTATGTATCCAACTCCTACCCTGATGTGCGTGCCGCGGCGCCCGACACCGTGTCCGACGATCCCTGCCGCCGGTTAAGTTCCGGTTACGGACCGGGCACCTTGGCTTCGGCGGTCAGTCTAGCCACGGCTTCGTCAAGAGCAAGCGATTCCTGTCCCTGGGCGCCGAGCCGGCGCAGCGTCACCGTCTTGTCCTCGGCTTCGCGCTTGCCGACGGCGGCGATGACCGGGACCTTGGCCAGCGAATGCTCGCGGACCTTGTATCCAATCTTTTCGTTGCGCAGGTCGAGTGCGGTCCTGAGACCAGCCGCGCCAAGCCGCTCGGCGACGGTCCGCGCCCAGGAATCGCCCTCGCCGGTGATGGTCGCGACCACGATGCCGAGCGGCGCCAGCCAGAGCGGCAGCCTTCCTGCGAACTCCTCGATCAAGATCCCGGTGAAGCGCTCCAGCGAACCGAGAATGGTGCGGTGCAACATCACCGGGCGGTGCCGCGCGCCATCTTCGCCCACGTAACTCGCATCGAGCCGCTCGGGCAGCACGAAGTCGACCTGCAAGGTGCCGCACTGCCAATCCCGGCCGATGGCGTCGGTCAGGTAGAGGTCGAGCTTGGGCCCGTAGAACGCCCCGTCGCCGGGATTGAGGGCGTAATCGATGCCGGTAGCCTCGACCGCGGTCTTGAGCGCACCCTCGGCGTGGTCCCACACCGCGTCGTCGCCGGCGCGCACCTCGGGGCGGTCGGAGAACTTGGCGGCCACCGAGTCGAATCCGAAGTCGCGATAGACCGCGAGCGCGAGCGCGCAATAGCGCTCGGTCTCGGAATCGATCTGGTCCTCGGTACAGAAGATATGGGCGTCGTCCTGGACGAAGTTGCGCACCCGCATCAGGCCGTGCAGCGCGCCCGAGGGCTCATAGCGGTGACACGAGCCGAACTCGGCCATGCGCAGCGGCAGGTCGCGGTAGCTCTTGAGCCCCTGGCGAAATATCTGCACCGCACCGGGACAGTTCATCGGCTTGAGCGCGAAGGTGCGGTCCTCGGATTCCACGGTGTACATGTGCTCGCGGAACTTTTCCCAGTGGCCCGAGGCCTCCCACAGCGCGCGGTCGACGAGCTGCGGGGTCTGAACCTCGACGTAGCCGGCGTGGTGGAGGCGCGCCCGCATGTAGGCCTGGAGCGTGGTGTAGAGCGTCCAGCCCTTGGGGTGCCAAAACACCATGCCGGCGGCCTCTTCCTGCTGGTGAAAGAGGCCCATTTCGCGGCCCAGGCGGCGGTGGTCGCGGCGCTCGGCCTCGGCGAGGCGGTGGAGGTAGGCCTTGAGTTCCTTGTCGCTGCGCCACGCGGTGCCGTAAACGCGCTGCAGCATCTCGTTACGCGAATCCCCGCGCCAGTACACACCGGCGAGCTTCATCAGCTTGAAGGCCTTGCCGAGCTTGGCCGTCGAGGGCAGGTGCGGCCCCCGGCAGAGGTCGACGAAATCGCCCTGGCGGTAAAGGCTGATCGGCTCTTCGGCCGGGAGGTCGGAGATGATCTCGGCCTTGTAATGCTCGCCGATGCCGGTGAAGAAGGCGATCGCATCGTCGCGCGCCCACATCTCGCGGCGCACCGGCTCGTCGCGGTCGACGATCTCGCGCATCCGCGCCTCCATCGCCTCGAGGTCCTCGGGCGTGAAGGGCTGGCTGCGCGAGAAGTCGTAGTAGAAACCGTCCTCGATCGCCGGGCCGATGGTGACCTGGATCTCGGGGAACAGCTCTTTGGCCGCCTCGGCCAGCGCGTGGGCGGCGAAGTGGCGCAATAGCTCGAGCGCGTCCTCATTCTGGCGCACCACGATCGAGACTGCGGCGTCGTTCTCGATCACCGTGGCGAGGTCGCGCAGCGCCCCGTCGAGCCGGATCGCGAGCGCGGCCTTGGCGAGCCCGGGGCCGATGTCGGCCGCGATCTGTACGCCCGTGAGCGGCTGGTCGAACTTGCGTACGCTGCCGTCAGGTAGGGTGATGGCGGGCATGGCCGGTATACATCTCGCGGCGCCGTGAACGGGCGCGAACTTACGGCGATTTGCCGGGCTGTCAAGGACGGTGCTGGAAGGGGCCGCGCGAGTTCCGTTATAGTCGATTTCCCGCGGCCCAGCGATCCGGCGACTCAGCGTGCGGACTACCTCGACCTCTGGCACCACGACGATTACCGATTTGCAGGCGTTCCTCGAGGGCGCTTGGCGCGTGCTGCGGACGGTAGAAGACCGCCGCGCCGGGATGCGGGGCGGGTTCCTCGGTCGCGGCTCGTTCGTTCCCGACGCGGCCGGGCTTGGCTATGCCGAAGATGGCGTGCTTCGCCTCGCCGCCTACCGGGGCAGGGCGAGGCGCCGCTACCGCTATCGATTCCCGGCACCCTACCGGGCGGACGTGACGTTCGAGGACGGCCGGCCGTTTCACGCCCTGGACCTTAGCCGCGGTACCTGGGCGGTCACCCATGCCTGTGGTAAGGATACCTATCGGGCGACGTTTCGCGTGCTCGGCTGCGATGGCTGGAGCGCGCGGTGGCATATTGCCGGGCCGCGCAAGGACCAGCTTGTCACCAGCCACTATCGCCGCGAGCGCCCGGTGCCTTGAGTGTTCGTCTTGGCCGCTGAGAGGAGGCAGTAATGTTGTCGATTTCGGGAACCTCGGGGAGCCTGGTCGCAGAGGTTTGGCCGGTCGACGCCAGCTTCACGCGGCGGGCGCTGCGCAACGCCGTGCTGGCCATCCTTGGGAGCGTGCTGTTGTGGGTCTCGGCGAAGATCCAGGTGCCCTTCTATCCAGTGCCGATGACGATGCAAACCTTCGCCGTGCTGGTGATCGGCATGGCCTACGGATGGCGACTGGGTGCGGCGACGGTGATCCTCTATTTGGCCGAGGGCGCGGCCGGTTTGCCGGTCTTCGCCGGCACGCCGGAGAAAGGCATCGCCATCGCCTACATGGTCGGCACCACCGGTGGCTACCTGATCGGATTCGTGCTGGCGGCGGCGGCCTGCGGTTGGCTGGCGGAGCGCGGATGGGACCGCAACATTCTCGGCACGGCGATCGCCATGTTGATCGGCAACGTCATCATCTACATCCCGGGACTGCTGTGGCTCGGCGCCGTGGTCGGCTGGGACAAGCCGATCTTCGAGTGGGGGCTTACGCCCTTTGTCTGGGGCGATCTGACCAAGCTCGCGTTGGCGGCCGCGCTGGTGCCGCTGGCGTGGAAGGTTCTCAAACGGCACCCGGAGTGATCGGACCGTGATCGTCGAGCAGATCTTCACCGACAACGCGTATCGCAACTTCAACTATCTGGTCGCCTGCCCCGAGAGCGGCGAGGCGCTGGCCATCGATCCGCTGGAATCCCAGCTCTGCCTGGATACCGCCAAGGACAAGGGCTGGGAGATCACCCAGGTACTCAACACCCACGAGCACGGCGATCACACC
>CAYUNL010000221.1:0-4739 GCA_964446055.1 uncultured Alphaproteobacteria bacterium
ACGGGTCCGCCAGTCTTCGGGGATGCAGCAGTGCATGCCTCGTATCAAGTTTCACGTCGCGATCGCCGGAGGGACCGCAACCGGGGAAGCCGACGCCACCGGCCGACGTCTCCAATTCACCGGGACAATCGACGCCGAGGGTGCGCTGGAGGGCACGGTCACCGGTTGGGAAACGATCGCGGTCTACGGCCAACACCGCGATGGTGAGATTCGCGGAACCTGGACGCACCGGGTCTGCGGCCGGGAATTCACGTTGACCCGTGGGGGAACCTAGCCGCCGGCCCTCTTTCAGTGGACGCGGCAAATTGCTAGTGTCGCGAGACAGCACACAGCACTAGGGAGGCACCATGCGCGCGAACAGAATTCGCGAGATTTGGCAGGCCGGTGACGCGGTCGTAAACGGCTGGCTGGCAATACCGAGCATTCTCTCAGCCGAGACGATGGCGCACCAGGGCTGGGATTCGCTCTGTGTGGACACCCAGCACGGGATCGTCGACTACCAGGCCGCCGTGGGCATGTTCGCCGCTGTCTCGACGACCGAGGTGGTGCCCCTCACGCGGGTGAACTGGAACGAGCCCGGGATCATCATGAAGATGCTGGACGCCGGCGCCTACGGCATTATCTGTCCTATGATCAGCACCGCCGAGGACGCCGAGAAGCTGGTCGGCGCGTGCCGCTATCCGCCGCGTGGATATCGCAGCTTCGGGCCGATTCGCGCGCTTCTCTACGCCGGTGCGGACTACCCCGTACACGCCAACGACACCGTGATCGTCTTCGCCATGATCGAAACCGCCGAGGCGCTCGACAACCTCGACGAAATCCTCTCGGTCGATGGGCTGGACGCAGTCTACGTGGGCCCCGCGGACCTCTCGCTCGGCCTTGGCTGCACCCCAAAGCTCGACCAGACCGAAAAGCCGGTGGTCGAGGCCATCGACCTGATCGTTCGCAAGTGCCGCGAGCACGGCGTGGTGGCGGGCCTCCACAACAGCACCCCCGAGTACGCCCTGAAGATGATCGAAATCGGCTATCAGTTCGTGACCATCCAGTCGGATTCGCGCTTCATGGCGGCCGGCGCCAAAGACGCCGTCACGGCAATGCGCGCCGGCCTGTCGCCGGACGCCGAAGTCAAGGTGGCCGCCGAGGCCGGCGTCTACTGACAGGGCTCGCCCGAACGCCGGGCCCGACTGCCCCCGCTACCGCCCGAGTCTGAGGAGCCGGCGGCCCGACACGGTGGCCCTCTATCCCCTCTCCGCCCTCGCTGCCGCGTCTGTGGCGGCGTGGATGTATCTCCTGTTCTTTCGCGGTCGCTTTTGGCTCGCCGACCGGCGTCTGGCGCCCGCCGGACCGCCGCAAGCCTGGCCAGCCGTTGTGGTCGTCGTGCCGGCACGGAACGAGGCCGCCACCATCGCACCCGCGATCACCTCGCTCATCGAGCAGGACTACCAGGGCGAGTGGCGGATCGTGTTGGCCGACGACGCAAGCCATGACGGCACCGCCGATGTCGCCGGCGCCGTCGACGGCGCAGCCGACCGGCTCGTCAGCGTCGCGGTACCGCCGCTTGCACCCGGCTGGACCGGCAAGCCCTGGGCGCTCGCCGCCGGCCTCGAGCGCGCCGCCGAGGTGGTGCCGCGGCGACCTACGCACTTCTGAGCGACGCGGCCGTAGTTCTTGACGCGGGCGAACTCAGACGCCTGGTCGCCGCCGCCGAGGCCGAGAACCTCGATATCGTATCGCTCATGGTCCGCCTCAATTGCGCATCAACGTGGGAGCGGTTGCTGATCCCCGCGTTCGTGTTCTTCTTCCAGAAGCTCTACCCCTTCGCCTGGGTCAACGACCCGGCACGCGCCACTGCTGCGGCCGCCGGCGGTTGCCTCCTAGTGCGCCGCAGCGCCCTCGAGCACGCCGGCGGCATCGCCGCCATCCGCGACAGGATCATCGACGACTGCGCGCTCGCCGCCTTGGTCAAGCGGGGTGGCGCCATCTGGCTGGGCCTCGCCGAGCGCTCGCCGCTGCTGCTGGCGGGCACTATGCTCGGCATGGTGCTGATCTACCTGGCGCCACCGGTCGCCCTGGTCCTCGGGGCCGTCACCGGCCGTCCCGAAACCGCGGTGCTCGGCGCTCTCGGGTGGATCGCGATGGCAGCCGCCTATCGGCCGACGCTGCGACTTTACGGCGAGCCGTGGTGGCGCGGCCTGGCGCTGCCGCTGGCGGCGCTCCCCTATACCGCGATGACGGTGGGCTCGGCACGGCGGCACTGGTTCGGCGCGGGAGCGACCTGGAAGGGCCGCAGCTACGCGAAATCCGCGCTAAGATAGCGAACCCGCGACGGAGGGAGTGACGATGCAAGAGTTATTCGTCTACCAGTGCATGTGGTCCATGGAGCGGCGGCGCCCCGACGGCCAGGAGTGATCGCTCGAGGAGAAGCTAAAGATGATCCATGAGGCCGGCTTCGATGGGGTCGGCATCGATGATTTCTTTGGAGACAACCCGGACGAGATCCGGCAGATCGTAGCCTTCCTCAAAGACCGCGGCCTAAGCTGGATGGTCTATTGCAGCCCGCGATCGATCGAGGAATTCGCCGACATGGTCGCCGCGATCGAGGCGGTGGGCACGAACCACATCAACTGCCTGCCCCACGCCATGCCGTACACCCTCGAGGAATCGGTCGCCTTCCTCCAGGGACTTCGCCGCATGGCCGACCGATCGTCGCTGCCGGTCCACTTCGAGACCCATCGCGATCGCTTGATGACCGACCTCCACTTCACCCTTCGCCTCGTGGACTGCTTTCCCGATATCCGGTTGACCGGCGATCTCTCGCATTTCCTCGTCGGCCGCGAGTTCTCGTGGCCGATCTCGGAACACAACCACGCCCTCATGCACCGCGTCATCGATCACTGCTGGGGCTTCCACGGTCGCGTCGCGGGCCGCGAGCAGATCCAGGTCCAGATCAGTTTTCCCCAGCACAAGGACTGGCTCGAGTTGTTCCTCGGCTGGTGGGAATACGGCTTTCGCGGCTGGCGCAAACGCGCGCCCGCGAATGCGAATATCGCCTTCACCTGCGAGCTCGGGCCCAAGGAATACGCGATGACCGGCCCCGACGGCTACGAGCTCTCCGACCGCTGGGAGGAAGCGCAGATGCTCAAGGACCTGATCCGCGCGCGCTGGCAAACCATAGAGGCCGAGGAAAAGGCCGCGGCCGAATAGGAATGCCAGCGGACTCACGTTTCCTCAACCTTTTTGAGTCCATACTCGTTCGCGCCGTACGGATCGGCGTGACGAGGAGCCGATGTTCGATCCTGAGAGCAATGTCGCCGAACAGCTGATGAAGGCGGTCGAGCACCATCGGCGCAACCTGCCGGCTCAGGAAAAGGTCCGTTACGACCGCGAAACTCTGGAGCAAATGGTCGCCCAGCTCGAAGAGCTGTCGAACCGCCGCGACCCCTCCGGGCACACCGGAACCTGACGACCGCTTTTTGATCGCACCCCGCTTTCACGCTAGGGTCTCCACCGGCTAGCGCCGGGGGAGGCACGCGTGACCAGCCGCTACGACGAGGTCTACGCAGATTGGTCGCGCGACCCGGAGGCGTTCTGGGCCGAGGCGGCGCAAGCGATCGATTGGTACCGGTGCTGGGACACCGTCCTCGATAACTCGCGCGCGCCGCTTTATTCGTGGTTCGGCGGCGGTCTCGTGAACACCTGCCACAACGCGCTCGACCGCCACGTCGAGGGCGGGCGCGCCGAACAGCCGGCGCTGATCTACGATAGCCCCATCACGGCAACCGTCGCGCGGCTGAGCTACCGCGAGCTGCGCGATCAAACCGCGCGCTTCGCCGGTGCGCTCGCCTCGCTCGGGGTCGTCAAGGGGGACCGCGTCGTGATCTACATGCCGATGGTGCCCGAGGCCGTGATCGCCATGCTTGCCTGCGCCCGGATCGGCGCCATCCACTCGGTGGTCTTCGGCGGCTTCGCGGCCAAGGAGCTCGCGGTGCGCCTCGACGACACCAAGCCCAAGGTCGTGCTCGCCGCCTCGTGCGGTCTCGAGCCGGGCCGAGTGGTCCTCTACAAGCCGCTGCTCGACCAAGCGATCGAGATGGCGCGAAGCAAGCCCGAGACCTGCGTCATCCTTCAGCGCCCGCAGGAAACCGCGGCGCTGGTTGCCGGCCGCGATGTCGACTGGAACGAACTGGCCGCCGCCGCGGCGCCGGCCGAGTGTGTGCCCGTGGCGGCCACCGATCCGCTCTACATCCTTTACACCTCGGGCACCACCGGGGTGCCCAAAGGTGTGGTGCGCGACAACGCCGGCCACATGGTGGCGCTCCAGTGGTCGATGTCGAACATCTACGGCATCGAGCCCGGCGAGACCTATTGGGCGGCCTCGGACATCGGCTGGGTGGTCGGTCATTCCTACATCGTCTACGCCCCGCTCCTGCACGGCTGCACCACGGTGCTCTACGAGGGCAAGCCGGTGGGCACGCCCGATCCCGGCGCCTTCTGGCGGGTGATCGCCGAGCACGGCGTGGCCGCACTGTTCACCGCGCCCACCGCCTTCCGCGCCATCAAGCGCGAGGACCCCCAGGCCGAATACCTACGCGGCCACGACCTCTCGGGCTTCCGCACGCTGTTCCTGGCTGGCGAGCGCGCCGATCCCGACACCATCCAGTGGGCCGAGCGCCATCTCGCCAAGCCGGTGATCGACCACTGGTGGCAGACCGAGACCGCCTGGGCCATCGCCGCCAACT
>CAYUNL010000222.1:0-4700 GCA_964446055.1 uncultured Alphaproteobacteria bacterium
CGCCGTCTTCCAGCGCTATATCACCGGTCTCAACATCGTCGATCCGGTGACCGTGGGTCAGGACTAGCGGGCCTCGGAGCGCTGACGTTGGTTGCTGTCGAGGTGTTCGACGATCTCTGCTCGGTGCCGGCAAGCGAGCTTGTCGCAGGCTATCGGGCGGGCAGGTTTTCGCCGGTGGAAGCAACCGGCGCCGTCCTCGACCGGATCGAGAAGACGGGCGATGTGCCGAACGCCTTCGTCCTGGTATGCGCCGAGGAGGCCCTATCAGCAGCTCGATCCTCGGAGGCGCGCTGGCAGAAAGGCGAGCCGCTCGGACTCCTCGACGGGGTGCCGACGACGATCAAGGACGTCTTCTTGATGGCGGGCCATCCGAAGCGCCACGGCTCAAAGACGACCACGGAGGACCCGGTCGAGAGTGACGCCCCCGCGGTCGCACGATTGCGCGAGGCAGGGGCGATCTTCGTCGGCAAGACGACGACGCCGGAGTTCGGGTGGAAGGGGGTAACCGATAGCCCGCTCACCGGTGTCACCCGCAACCCATGGGACCTCTCCAAGACCGCAGGCGGCTCGAGCGGGGGCGCCGCCGCAGCGGTGGCGACCGGTATGGGCGCACTCGCTCTGGGCGGCGACGGCGGCGGATCGATTCGAATTCCGGCCTCCTTTTGCAACGTGTTCGGGCTCAAGCCCACCGCCGGACGAGTTCCCGAATACCCGCGCGATGCGACCGGATCGTGCACTTCGGCGGGGCCGATCACGCGGACCGTAGGGGATGCCGCGCTGATGATGAACGTCCTGGCCCAGCCCGATGCCCGCGATCCCATCGGTCTCGCCACTCCCTGCGGAGACTATCGTGACGGACTAGAGGGCGGCATCGAGGGGCTTCGGATCGCCTACAGTCCGAACCTCGGCTATGCCGTCGTCGACGAGGGATTGGCCGCCGTCGTTCGCGAAGCCGTCGGCGTCCTCGAAGACATGGGGGCAAGCATCGAGCCCGTCGACGAAGCGTTTGACGATCCGCATGAGGCGTTCGTGGTTTTCTTTCAGGCCGCAATGGCCAGCTTCTACGGCGGTCTGACGGAACGGCAGAGGGAAGTCGTCGATCCCGGCTTCGCGCGAATGAGCGAGCTCGGAATGAGACACGATATCGAGGTCTATCTCGGAGCGTTGGACGTACAACGGGCGCTGGCGAGCCGTGTCAACCTGCTGTTTGAATGCTACGATCTTCTCGTGACGCCACAGGTGAGCATCACCGCATTCGAGGTGGGGCGGGAGTATCCGGACCGAGCCGATATGCGGAGCTGGCTCGGATGGAGCCCTTTTACCTATCCGTTTAACTTCTCCGGCCATCCGGCAGCGAGCGTACCTTGCGGTTTCGACACCGCGGGGCTGCCCATCGGGATGCAGATCGTCGGGGCCCGCTGCGAGGATGGCCTCGTTCTCCGGGCGAGCCGTGCCTATGAGCAAGCACGGCCGTTCGTGATGCCGGCGGGCGTGACCTGAGCAATTAGGAGGGCGCGATGCGGTGGGACAGGACGATCACGGTTGTCGGCACCCATGCCGGCGGTGACATCACGAACGTGGTGACGGGCGGGGTCTTCGACGTGCCGGGCGAGACCATGTTCGACAAGCGCCGGTACCTTCAGAACAAAGCCGATTGGCTACGCAAATTCCTGACGCTGGAGCCTAGGGGCTCTGTGGTTACCTGCGCCGACCTCTTGTTGCCGTCGAACAACCCCAAGGCTGATCTCGGCTACATCGTCATGGAGCCAACCGAGTATCCCCCGCTTGCCGGCTCGAGCACCATTGCCGTCGCCACCGTGATCCTGGAAACCGGGATCCTTCCCATGAAGGAGCCCGTGACGGAGTTCGTGCTGGAGGCTCCGGCCGGTTTGGTCGAGGTCCGGTGCACGTGCCGAAACGGCAAGGTCACCGAGGTCAGGTTCCGTAACGTGCCAGCGTTCGTGCTCTTTCTCGATGCCATGCTCGAGGTTTCGAACGTAGGCACGGTGCGCGCTGACATCGCCTATGGCGGCATGACGTACGCGCTGGTTCGGGCAAAGGATCTTGGTTTCGAGATCGTCCCCGACGAGGCCCGCGATATCTGCGTCATCGGAGAGCGGATCAAAGCAGCCGCCACCGAGCAGCTGGAATGCGTGCATCCCGAGAACCCCGAGATTCGCGGCGTGACGGTGACCGAATTCACCGGCCCCGTTCGTCGTCGCGGAAAACGGCTGCGCTCACGCAACACGGTAGTGTGTGCGCCAGGCCGGATCGACCGCTCGCCCTGCGGCTCAGGCACCTCGGCGCGGCTTGCGGTGATGCATGCCAAGGGCGAGATCGCCGTCGGCGAAGTCTTGGACCACGAATCGATCATCGGCACCCACTTTATCGGCGAGGTCGTCGCAGCGGTGCGGCGCAAGCGAAAGCCTGCGCTCATCACCACGGTCGCCGGACGCGCATGGATCACCGCCCTCATGCAGTATGGGCTCGATCCCGACGATCCCTTGCCCGAAGGCCATACCTTGCCCGATACCTGGCTGGGTGCCGCCTAGGCGCCGACAATCACATGAAGCTCCTCGGCTACAGCGACCGCTGGAGCGCTCAGCCCGGAGAGACGATTCGCTTCTACGTGAGTAGCCAGATCCCTCGCTACCGTGCCGATCTCGTACGTCTGATTCACGGCGACGAGAACCCCAAGGGGCCGGGCTTCAAGGAATTGCTCGTCGACCACGAGATCGCCGGGGAATACCCCGGATCGGTCCAAGCTATCCACCCCGGCTCATACGTCGTGATCGAGCCCTTCCCGGCGCTACATTCCTTCACGGTAGAGGCGTGGGTGTGGCCAACGCGGCCCGATGCCGGCGTGCAGGGGATACTGTGCCGATGGTCGCCCGAATCCGGGTCGGGCTTCGGCCTTTTCATCGGCGACGATGGCGCACCCGAGCTGTGGCTTGGCTCACCCGGCGAGCCCGCCACGCGGACGAGCTCTGGCCACGCACTGCGCCCCCGCGAGTGGACCTTCATCACGGCATCCTACGATGGCGAGAAGGCCACCGTTGCCCAGCGACCTCTGCGCCTCGACCCGCAGGAGCCTCCCGAAACGCGCCATGAGAACATCGTGTCGCTGGCCGACATCTCGGGCGCGGATGCGCCTTTTCTCATCGGCGCGGGGTGGTTACGGGCGGATGGATCGCGCCGCTTCGCCGAGCATGTCTTCAACGGCAAGATCGGCGCGCCACGCGTCTACGATGGATCACTCGCACCGGCCCAGATCGGCGCGACTAGCGGGGAACCCGTCGCCGCATGGAATCTGGCGCAGGAGGCTTCATCGACGCGCGTAATCGACAGCGGCCCACACGGCTATCACGGGACGACGGTGAACCGTCCGACGCGCGGCGTAACCGGGCACAACTGGCGCGGCGAGGCACTCCACTACGCCGAGGCGCCGCACGGGTACAATGCCATCCACTTCCACGACGACGACGTTGCCGATGCGGGCTGGGAGACGAGCCACGAACTCGGTGTCTCCGAGAATCTGCCGAGCGGCGTCTACGCCTTGCGGCTGCGGGGGGAGGAGACGGAGGATCACATACCGTTTGTCGTGCGCCCACCCACGGGCCGCCCGGGCGCCGACATCGCGCTGGTACTGCCGACACTGAGCTACATGGCGTACGCCAACGAGAGCGTCGACATCGGCCGCTACGTGGCGATGGCGCCGCACGTGGACATGAGCCTGCAGCCCGCGGCGTACGCCTACCTCGACGGCAACGCGCTCATGAGCACCTACGATGTGCACAGCGACGAATCCGGCGTGTGCTTTTCCTCGCTGTCGCGACCGGTCCTCAACTTCCGGCCCAAGTGGCGAAAACGACTGATTGGCGCGCCACACCAGTTTGCCGCGGACCTGCATTTGGTCGACTGGCTCCAAGCTAAGGGCTTCGCCGTCGACGTCCTCACCGATCACGACCTCCACCGTGAGGGTGCGGGCCTCCTTGCCCCTTACAAGGCCGTCCTCACCGGGAGTCATCCCGAGTACGTGACCTTGCCAATGCTTCGGGGGCTACGCGATTATCTCGACGGCGGTGGCCACCTCATGTACTTGGGCGGCAACGGCTTCTACTGGGTGACCGCCCTCGATGAGACGGGCACCCTGATCGAAGTTCGCCGCTGGGGCGGCACTCGCACATGGAATGCGGGTCCGGGCGAGTGGTACATCAGCCTGACCGGCGAGCCGGGCGGTATCTGGCGCGACCGCGGCCTCGCTCCGCAGGCGCTGGTCGGGGTTGGTTTCTCGGCCCAGGGCTTCGACCGCGGGGCCGCCTACGTGCGCACGCCGGCAAGCTTTGATCCTCGGCTCGCCTTTGTCTTCGAGGGCATCGGCGGCGAAGAGATCGGCGGCATACCGTCGCTTATCCTCAACCACGGCGCCGCGGGCTACGAAGTCGACCGGGCCGATTCGGGTCTCGGCACGCCGGCCAACGCCACCGTGCTGGCGACGTCGAAGACGTTCAGTGACTCCTACCAGTTCGTGGTCGAGGAGGCAGGCGACTCGAACCCGTGGACGGGTGGGCTCAGCGAGCCGCGGGTGAGGGCGGACATGGCCTATCTGGAATACCCGAACGGCGGCGCCGTCTTCTCGGTGGGCTCGATCTCGTACTGTGCGACGCTCTCCTACAACGGCTACGACAACGACATCTCGC
>CAYUNL010000223.1:0-4688 GCA_964446055.1 uncultured Alphaproteobacteria bacterium
CGCCGAGGGGCGCGCGTTCTTGCTGCAGGGCGGCGATTGTGCCGAGAGTTTCGCCGAGTTCCACCCCGACAACATTCGAGACACCTTCCGCGTGTTGCTGCAGATGGCGGTGGTGATGACCTTCGCCGCCGCCTGCCCGGTGGTCAAGGTCGGGCGCGTCGCCGGGCAATTCGCCAAACCTCGCTCCGAGCCGGTCGAGCAGCGCGACGGCGTCGAGCTGCCGAGCTACCGCGGCGATATCATCAACGGTATGGACTTCACTGCGCAAGCGCGGACGCCGGACCCCGGCCGGCTGCTCACCGCCTACAGCCAATCGGCTGCGACGCTCAACCTGTTGCGCGCCTTTGCCCAGGGCGGCTACGCCGATCTGCACCGGGTGCACGGCTGGAACCTCGGTTTCGTCAAGGAGAGCCCGCAGGGCGAGCGCTATGCCGAGTTCGCCGACCGGATCGGCGAAACGCTGGCCTTCCTGCGGGCGATCGGGCTCGGTCAGGATTCGGTGCCGGAGCTGAGCCAGGTCGACGTCTATACCTCGCACGAGGCGCTGCTGCTGGGCTACGAGCAGGCGCTGACCCGGATCGATTCGACTTCGGGTCAGTGGTACGACACCTCGGCCCACTTCCTGTGGATCGGCGACCGTACGCGCGAGCCGGGCGGCGCGCACGTCGAGTTCGCGCGCGGCATTGCCAATCCGATCGGCCTCAAGGCCGGGCCAAGCATGGACCCCGACACGCTGTTGCGCCTGATCGAGGTGCTCGATCCCGCCAACGAGCCGGGAAGGCTGACGGTGATCGCCCGCATGGGAGCGGACCGCGTCGAGGACCGGCTCGCCCCGCTCATCCGCGCCGTGGCGCGCGAGGGGCGCAAGGTGGTGTGGTCGTGCGATCCGATGCACGGCAATACCATCAAATCGTCGAACGGCTTCAAGACCCGCCCCTTCGACCGCATCCTCGACGAGGTGCGGCGCTTCTTCGCCGTCCATCGGGCCGAGGGCACGCACCCCGGCGGTGTCCACTTCGAGATGACCGGACAGAATGTTACCGAGTGCTTGGGCGGCGCCCAGGAGATCACCGAGCAATCGCTGTCGGACCGTTACCACACCCATTGCGACCCGCGGCTCAATGCCTCGCAGAGCCTCGAGCTCGCGTTCTTGATCTCGGAGACGCTGAAGTTCAGGCGGGCGGCAGAGACCCCGGCGATCGCCGAGGCGTCCTGACCTAGAGCTTCGGCGGCCGGCGGGCCATGGATTTCGACGAGGACATCTCGCGGCGCACCGACCGCTACTTCGCGAAGACGCGCGAAACGGTGGCGCGCTTCGGCGACACCCGGGTCACCTACGCGATCTTCATGCGCTCCCCGGTGATCCTCGCGCCGCGCCTGATGGTCGAGTGGTTGGAAACGGCCGCGGCGGTGCGCGGCGCCCGTTTCGACATCGATCTCCTGCGCGCCGAGGGGGGGTGGGTCGGCGCCGGCGAGCCCTTGGTCTACCTCAGCGGCTCGCTCCACGATCTCGTCGATCTCGAGACCCTTTACTTGCAGAGGCTGGGGGCGCCGTGCGTGGCCGCGCTCAACGCCTACGCGATGTGCTGCGACCTCCCGAAGGTGGCGTTCCTGGCCATGGACGCACGTCACTGCGCGGGCTGGGAGATGGCCGAGATGATGGCCTATGCCGCGGGCGTCGGCTCGCGCGCGGCCCAGCGCGATGCCGGTGCGCTCGGATTCATCGGCAACGCCTCCGACGCCACCGCGCACTATTTCGGTAACCAGCGCGGCATGGGGACGATGCCGCATGCGCTGATCGGCTATGCCGGCTCGACCGTGCGGGCGGCCGAGATGTTCTACGAGACCTTTCCCGACGAGCCGCTGACCGTCCTCGTCGACTACTTCGGTCAAGAGGTCACCGATTCCATCGCCGTGGCGCGGCGCTTCCCCGACCTCGCCGCCAAGGGCAAGCTCGCGGTCCGCCTCGACACCCACGGTGGACGCTTTGTCGAGGGGCTCGATACCCAGCGATCGTATGCGGTACTCGAACGAAATGCGCCGCAGGCGGTGCGCCAGTACCGCTCCGAGCAGGCGATGCGTTGGCTGGTCGGTACCGGGGTCAGCGCCGCCGCTATTTTTCACGTCCGCGAGGCGCTCGACGCCGCCGAATGCGGCGGGGTCACCATCACCGTCTCGTCGGGCTTTGGGCCGGCGAAGTGCGAGGTGATGGCGAGCGTAGATGCTCCGATCGACGCCATCGGCACCGGGTCGTTTCTCCCCGGACGCTGGGAGGACACCTACGCCACCGCCGACGTCGTAAAATACGACGGCCGCACCATGGTCAAGACCGGGCGCGAGTTCCTGGTCCGTAAGACGACCTGACCGGCGGGCCGGCGCCGCGATCGGGCATGACCGACCGCCTTGGAATCGCGCTCGCGCAGCTCAACCCGACGGTCGGCGACATCGCGGGCAACACCGCAATGCTGCGCCGGGCGCGGGCCCAAGCGGCGGACTTGGGCGCCGATATCGTCGTCGCCTCGGAGCTCGTGATCACCGGCTATCCGCCCGAAGACCTGATCCTCAAACCGGCGTTCCAGGCTCGCGCCGAGGCCGCGGTGCGTGAGCTGGCCGGTGAAACCGGCGACGGCGGACCGGCGCTGGTGGTGGGAACGCCGTGGCGCGAAGATGACAAACTCTACAACGCCGGGGCGGTATTGGCGGACGGCGAGGTGGCGGCGATTCGCTTCAAGCGCGAGTTGCCGAACTACAGCGTGTTCGACGAGAAGCGCGTATTCGCGCCCGGCCCGCCGCCCGGTCCGGTTGAATTCCGCGGCTGCCGGCTTGGCCTGATGGTCTGCGAAGACCTGTGGGCGCCCGAGGTCCCCGAGTGCCTGGAGGAGAGCGGGGCCGACATTCTGATCGTTATCAACGGCTCGCCCTTCGAGCGCGACAAACATGACCGCCGCATCCACATGGCGGTGTCGCGGATCGTCGACAGCGGCTTGCCGTTGATCTACGTCAACCAGACCGGCGGCCAGGACGAGCTGGTCTTCGACGGCGCCTCGTTCGCGCTCAACGCCGACCGTACGCTGGCCGTACAGCTGCCGGCCTGGTGCGAGGCGGTGATCGCGAGCCACTGGACACGCGAGGGCGCTGCGTCGTGGCGCTGCGAAGCCGGCGAGTGTGCGAAGCCCACTCCGGCGCTCGAATCGATCTATTCGGCGATGGTGACGGGGCTCGGCGATTACGTCACCAAGAACGGCTTTCCGGGCGTGGTCCTGGGTCTATCGGGCGGCGTCGATTCGGCCCTGAGCGCGGCGGTGGCGGTCGACGCGCTGGGCGCCGACCAGGTCCGCGCCTTGATGATGCCCTCGCGCTTTACCTCCAAGGAAAGCCTCGACGATGCCGCCGCCTGCGCCGAGGCGCTCGGCATCGCGGTCACGACGGTGCCGATCGAGCCCACCGTCGAGGCCTACGGTGCGGTGCTGGCCGAGGTCTTCGAGGGCCGCCCGCCCGACACCACCGAAGAGAACATCCAGGCGCGCAGCCGCGGCCTGATCGTGATGGCCTATTCGAACAAGTTCGGCCATATGCCGCTTACCACCGGCAACAAATCGGAGATGTCGGTCGGCTACGCGACGCTGTACGGCGATATGTGCGGCGGCTACTCGGTCTTGAAGGATGCGTACAAGACCGCCGTCTACGAGCTCGCGAGCTGGCGCAACCAAGGGCGGCCCGAGGTCGCCCGCGGCCCGTCGGGGCGGGTGATCCCTGAGAACATTCTGACCAAGGCGCCGACCGCCGAGCTTCGCCCCGACCAGACCGACCAGGACACGCTGCCCCCTTACGAGGTCCTCGACGAGATTCTCGAATGTCTGGTCGAGGCCGAGCTGCCATTATCGGAAGTCGTCGCGCGCGGCCACGATGCGGTGACGGTAAAGCGGGTGGCCGCCATGCTTTATGCGGCCGAGTACAAGCGCCGCCAGGCCCCGCCCGGGGTCAAGATCACCGAGAAGGCTTTCGGCCGCGACCGTCGCTACCCGATCACCAACGTCTTCCGCGAAATGTGATGGCGCTCGTCCTCTACAACACAGCCTCGCGTGAGAAGGAACCTCTGACCCCGCTGAAGGCAGGTCACGTTAGCATGTACGTCTGCGGGCCCACCGCCTACGACACCGCGCACATCGGCAACGCCCGCCCGGTGATCGTCTTCGACGTGCTCTACCGCTTGCTCAAGCGCGAGTTCGATTCGGTGACCTACGTGCGCAACATCACCGACGTGGACGACAAGATCATCGACGCCGCGGCCGAGAACGATGAGGCGATCGAGGCGCTGACCGCGCGCACCATCAAGGCCTTTCACGAGGACGTCGCCGCGCTCAATACGCTCGAGCCCGATGTCGAGCCGCGCGCGACCGGGCACATCGGCGAGATGATCGCGATGATCGAAAAGCTGATCGCGAGCGAATACGCCTACGAGAAGGACGGCCACGTGTTGTTCGAGGTGGCCAAGATGGCCGAGTACGGCAAGCTCTCGGGCCGCGACCGCCGCGAGCAGCTCGCCGGCGCCCGCGTCGAGGTGGCGCCCTACAAACGCGATGCGGCCGATTTCGTACTGTGGAAACCCTCGCCCGCCGAACTGCCGGGGTGGCCGAGCCCGTGGGGCCGGGGGCGGCCGGGCTGGCACATCGAGTGCTCGGCGATGA
>CAYUNL010000224.1:0-3859 GCA_964446055.1 uncultured Alphaproteobacteria bacterium
AGCAGCCCTACTACCAGGGTTTCTTGCCGATCCTGTTCCTGGCCAACTTCAAGCGCTACGGGCTCCACCCGGCTGACTTCAACACCGGTCTGGCGGTCGTCGATGGGGCCAACGCCGAGTTCGTTTCGGAGCTGGCGGGGACCTATCGCTAACAGGTTGTCGACCACGTATCAGATGTGATTGACCCTTTCACCGGTCACATCGGCGAAGTGATGGCGCGCCCGCCCGATCGGCGGTCGCGCCATCGGCTTTGCAAGTTTCGCCGATTCGCCAACGAGGGCGGGCGATGACGGCACTCGACTCCGAGCCCGCGGTTGCCTCGGATGAGGGACGGCGCCGCGAGGTGGACGCCTGGCAGAGGCTGAAGCGCCATCCCGCGGGGCCGATACTCGTCATCTACGTAGCGACGCTGGTTCTGTGCGCGATCTTCGGGCTCGTCTATCCCGACACATTCGCCTTCCTCAGCAAAGGCAACATCATCGTGATGTTCAAGGCGATACCCCTCTTGGGGATCATGTCGCTCGGCGTCGGCATCTTAATGATCTCAGGCGAGTTCGACCTCTCGGTGGGCGCGGTCTACACCTTTGGGCCCATGATGATGGGGATCGCCTTTCTCGATGGCGCGGGCTGGCCGTTGGGGCTGGCCATGCTGCTGGCGCTTGTGGCCGCAACCGCGGTGGCGCTGATCAACGCTCTGGTCACCCTGCGCTTCGGCATCCCCTCGTTCATCACCACGCTCGGGATGCTGCTGGTGCTGCGTGGGGTCATTACGCTGGGTCTCGGACCTCCAGCCGCAATCCTTCTACCCCGGGGAGATCACTGAGAATCTCCTGACCGGCTCGATCGGCGGCATCCTGTCGGCCCAGACCCTGTGGATGATCGGACTCGCGGTGGCTGTCTACGTTCTCCTCAACCGCCACCGGTTGGGCAACCACATGTTCGCGGTCGGCGGCAACAAGGACGCCGCGATCTCGGTCGGGATCGACGTCAATCGGGTGAAGCTGATCGCCTTCGTGTTGTGCGCCATAGCCGCCGCCATCTCGGGCATCTTCACCGCCATACGGGTGAACTCGATATCTCCGGTGCAGGGATTCACGCTCGAGCTTCAGGCGATCGCGGTGTGCGTGGTGGGTGGGCTGTTCCTCTTCGGCGGGCGTGGATCGATCCTCGGGATCGTGCTGGGCGCGGCCTTCATTTACACGATCCAGGACATCCTGCTGCTGATCCGCGCGCCGGGCTATTACTTCGAGGTATTCGTGGGCACGATCGTCATCGTCGCCGTCGCGCTGAATTCCTGGCTGGCGAGGCGCGGATGAGCGCGCTTGGACCCGACGCCCAGGCTGCCGCCGCCGAGCGGATGCTTGAGCTGAGTCTATGGGACCGGCTGCGGCGCCATCCCGCGGGCAACATCTCCATCGTCTTCGGCCTCGGGCTTCTCGCCTGCGTCGTCGTCGGGCTCATCATCCCCGATGAGTTCCGCTTCGTCAGCCGCCCCAACATCGTGATCCTGTTGAAGGGGATACCGCTGTTGGGCTTCATCTCGCTCGGCGTCGGCATCCTGATGATCTCGGGTGAGTTCGACCTTTCGGTCGGCGCCACCTTCCAGCTCACCTCGTTCATGATGGTCCAGGCGTTCAAGGACGGATGGCCGCTCGGCCTGGCGGTTGCCCTGGCGCTACTGACCGGGCTCGCCGTCGGACTGGTGAACGGGGCCATCACCACGCGGCTCAGGATACCGTCCTTCATCACCACGCTTGGAACCTTCTTCATCGTCCGCGGGGTGCTGCTGTTCTCCTCGCAAGCGCGGCCCATCAACTTCTTTCCCAGCGACTTCGTACAAAACCTGCTGACCGGAAAGATCGGCATCCTGCAGGCGCAGTTCCTGTGGTTCCTCCTGTTCGCGGTGCTCACCTACCTCCTTGTCCACACCCACAGGCTCGGCAATCACTTCTTCGCCGTCGGCGGCAACCGCGATGCCGCGACCGCCGTCGGAATCAACGTCGACCGGGTCAAAGTCACCGCCTTCATCCTGTGTTCGCTTGGCGCCACGGTGGCGGGCATCATCAGCGCAACCCGCGTCAATGGCGTCACGCCCGAGGCCTCGACCAACATCGAGCTTCAGGCGATCGCGGTATGCGTGGTCGGCGGGCTGTTCCTGACCGGCGGGCGCGGGGCGGTGCTCGGTATCGTATTGGGCGCGCTCCTTGTCAACGTCATCAAGGACGTATTGTTCCTGGTGCGCGCGCCGGGCCTTTATCTCGATATGTTCTTCGGCGCGGTGATCGTTATCGCCGTCATCCTGAACACATTGGTCGCAAGGCGCTAGCGGCAGCGGGCGGCGGGTCTATGGCGAGCCTGGGGCGACCGGCCCAAGCCGCACAGAGGCCGGTGCGGGCCTACCTGACGGCCGCGGCGCGCAGGTTCGTCCGGAACTCGGGCGTGCCCGTCCTCTTGATCTTCGTCTTGACGGTGATCGGCTGCGTCGTTGCCAGTCTGCTGTTCCCCGACAGCTTTCGATTTTTGAGCGAGGAGAATCTCACCGTAATGCTGCGGGCGATTCCGCTGCTCGGGATCATTGGGCTGGGGGTCGGTCTGCTGATGATCTCGGGCGAGTTCGACCTTTCAGTCGGTGTCACCTACATCCTGGGGCCGCTGCTGATGGCGATGGCCTATGACGACGGCGCCGGCTGGCCGCTGTGGCTGGCCGCCATCCTCGGGCTCCTCAGCGCCGTCGCGGTGGGGCTGGTCAACGGCTTCGTGACGATCCGCTTTGCCATCCCCTCGTTCATCACCACGCTGGGCACGATGTTCATCTTGCGCGGCGTGGTTCGCCTGATTTCGGCTGGTCAGCCCCATTCCTTTTACCCCGGAGAGACCGTGGAAGAGGTCATGACCGGCACCGTCGGCGGCTTCGAGGCGCAGTTCCTATGGCTCATCGGTTTCGCCGTCGCCGCGTATCTTCTGTTGAACCGGCACCGGCTGGGCAATCAGATGTTCGCGACCGGTGGCAACCGCGAGGCCGCGATCGGAGCCGGCATCGACGTCAACCGGGTCAAGGTTTTCGCCTTCGTCCTGTGCGCGGTGATGGCGACGGTGTCGGGGATGTTCTCGACGGTGCGGCTCAACTCGGTGACGCCGTTGCGCGGTTTCAGCTTGGAGCTGCAGGCGATCACGGTATGCGTCGTGGGCGGGCTGTTCCTGTTCGGCGGCCGCGGCTCGATTCTCGGCATCGTCGTGGCTGCGGCTTTCGTCTACACGGTCTTGGACGTGATGCTGTTGCTACGCGCGCCGGGCAACTATTTCGAGGTCTTCATTGGCGCCATCGCCATCGTTGCGGTGGCGCTCAACACGCGCCTGACCGGGCGACGCTAGGACGCTGGTGTCCGCTCCGGGATTCGAACCCGGACCCTCCAAAGACGAACGGATCTTAAGTCCCTTGGCCAAACATCCGTGTCCGTCCTGCGCCGCCGCCCCTGGATGCCCGCTGTCCGCCCGATAGCGGACCTCGAGAGCCGGGCCTGGCGATCAGACGGTGGGCAGCTCGGCGGCGGCTTGGCGCATCCGCTCGATATGCTCGTCTGCGTGCAGGCCGCCGCCAAGCGTGCGCAGACACAAATGCGTAAGGCCGGCGTCACGCCAGCCGGCCATGCGGCTCTGCCATTCATGCTCCCGCGGACCCACGACCGCGACACCGGCCTCCATCCCTATGCTGGCGGGCTCACGGCCCGACGCCACCGCTTCGCGCTCGATGTCGTCGCGCACGCCGGGGAACTCCTCTGGCGAGCACAAGACGAACCAGCCGTCCGCCTGTCGCCCGATCCGGCGGCGGATTCGCGGCACCGGCACACCATCGGCGCCG
>CAYUNL010000224.1:3869-4686 GCA_964446055.1 uncultured Alphaproteobacteria bacterium
GAGCGGAAGCGGCCGCTGGATCGGCAAAGGATCGATTCCGGCGCCGGAGACGCGGTCCCAGCGGCCTTCGAACTCGACGCTTTCCTCTGTCCACAGCATGCGCAGTAACGCGATCTGTTCCTCGCACCGTGCGCCCCGATCGTGAAACCCAGCCCCCAGGGCTTTGTACTCCACCTCTTCCTTGCCGACGCCAATTCCAAGCCGTAGCCTGCCGCCGGATAGCACGTCTAGTGTGGCGGCCTGCTTGGCGAATAGCACCGTCTGACGCGCCGGCAACACGATGACCGACGGCACAAGCTCGATCTTTTCGGTCACACCCGCGATCAACGTCAACATGGTCATCGGTTCATACAGCGGGCCGCTATCAGGTCGAAAGATCTGTTCGGGAACTCGCAAGTGCGTAAGTCCAAGCTCTTCGGCAGCCTGTGCAAAGGCCTTGATTGCACCGACATCGTGCAGTTCCCTTACGGGCAGAGATATGCCAACTCGCATGGTGGATGTTCTCCTGAGCGCATGAGTGGTGAGCGTGTTGTGGGTCGGTCACGGCGGCAGCCACTCCGCAACGTTGGCTTTCCCCTTATCGGTCGTCCAGTTCTTGCGGTAGTGGAACTTCCAGCCGCCCGCAAGCCAGCAGAATCCTGACACGGTTTCACAGGAATTACACTTTCGCGGCCCGGGCGCGACGATCCCCAGCCGGCAAGTGGTGCCCGCTCCGGGATTCGAACCCGGACCCTCCAAAGAGGAACAGATTTTAAGTCTGTTGCGTCTGCCATTCCGCCAAGCGGGCGTGGGCAGCGTACTGCTGCCCCGCCGCCGG
>CAYUNL010000225.1:0-4672 GCA_964446055.1 uncultured Alphaproteobacteria bacterium
AGCAGCCCGGCGCGTTCCGCCTCTGCTTTGAGGCGGGCGAGGGTTGCCAGCGTTTCCTCATCGCGAGAGCCTCGGCCGTGCGCCGCCAATGCGCGGCCGCGCGCGGCAAAGAACTCGGCCCAGGGCAGGCGCTCGTTTCCGACCCAGGCGGCGAGCGCGTCCGCGTAGCGTTGGGCTTCGTCCCACTGCCCGGCGTGTAGGCCGACCGCGATGGCGTCGCGATAGAATCCGAAGTAGTTGTGGCCGACGCAGCCCTGCTCCAGAATCTCCTCGGCCTCCGCGAGTGACTTTCGCGCCTCGGCCCAATCGTCGGTGACCAACGCAAGCGTTCCCAGTACCCAGGGTCCGAGAAACTGGATGCCGGTTTGGCGGGCGGTTTCGACCGCGTCTTTCATCATGGCTACCGTCTGCGCCTGGTATCCGGTGCGCGCCAAACGTATGCGGCCGATGTAGATCGACATGAACGGCTTGAAGCGCTCGGCGCCAATGGCCGTGGTGAGTTCGAGCCCACGCTCGCAGTGCTCCGAGGCGGCGTCGAGATCGCCCTTCTCCGCCAGCACCCCACCCGCGGTGAGTCGCGCCACGATCTCGGCCCGCCGATGCCCGACCCTAACCGCGCTGTCAACGGCGACGAGCGCGTCCTCCAGCGCTCCCTCGACCTCGTTCATGTACAGCCGGTTCCAGGCCACCATGTACTGGTTACCGACCTCGATGCGCGTGAGGTCGTGCGCGCGGCAAAGCGCGATGCAGCGGCGAAAGTACTCGAGCGCCGTCGTCGTTCGCCCACGGGAGTAATAGGCATCGCCGAGCCCGCTCAGGGCGCGTGCCTGGCACTCGGGCGAGTTGGCCCGCTCCGCACTCGCGAGTGCGTGCTCGTGCTGATCGAGGCAATCCTCAATGTTGCCCAGCGGGAAATGGAGATTGCCGCGGTAATAGTGGATTTGCGACAACTCGGTATCCAGGCCGCGAGCGCGTGCCACTGTCTCGGCACTGTCTAGCGCGCGGAAGGCCTCGTCGTAGTCGTCGGTAACACGCATTCCGGCGGCAAGCCCGATCCAAGCGCGGCACCGCTCGTCCTCGGCCGCCGCCGCCTCCAGCGCGTCGCGGTAGATGGCGATCGAGTCCGCGGGTCGACCGCTCTCGCGCAGGGACTCGCCATGGAGCATCAGCAGCCCGTAGCGGTGCGCCGGATCGTCCGCGAGCGCGAGGCCACGCTCGATGAACGTTATGGCCTGTTCGAAATGGAAAACGGCCGCCTGCTGCTGTGCCGCCTTCAAGAAAGCGAGCGGCGCCCGCGCATCGCCTGCACGATCCAGATGCTCGGCGCATACGCCGGGATCTCGCTCGTCGTACCACTCCGCGGCACGGCGGTGAAGCTCACGCCGCCGCGACTTGAGCACCGAGGCATATACGCTCTCCCAGATCAGCGCGTGTGCAAACATGTACTCCTCGCCAGCGGACCGAATGACGTGGTTGGTCACCAGGTTGTCGCAGCGATACGCGGGGTCTTCGATCAGATGATGGAGCACTTCGAGCGCAAATCGTTGACCGAGCACGGCGGCTGCGTGCAAGGCCCGCTTGTCACCGTCGTCTAAGCGATCGACGCGGGCCAGAACGATGCTTTGCACCGAGCCCGGAACCTCTTCACCCTCGACGTCCTCGGCGTTGCGGAGGAGCTGTTCCAGGAACAGTGGGTTTCCCTCGGCACGGGCAATACAGTTGAGGGCGAAGGTGTTCGCGGAATCGACGAACTCGCCGGCCAGACTCAGCGCCTCGTCCTGCCGCAGGGGTGCCAAGTCGACCGTGATGAGGGCGGCCCCGGCCGCTTGACGCCAGGCGCCATCCAGTGGATCGCCTTCGACGCGCGACGTCATCACCAAGAGTGCCGGAGCCTCGGCCGTAGCCGCCGCCATCGAGGCGAGATGGTCGACCGTCAGCGGATCGGCCCAATGAAGGTCCTCGACAATCACCAGCAACGGCCGGCGCGCGCTGAGCCGCTTCACGAGTGTGGCCATGCACTCGCTCTTGCCAAGATTGCGCCGGTCGTTGTCCATCGCGTCGTAGATTGCTCGCGTCGCCTGCTCCTGCGGGATGTCCAACAGGTCGTACAGAAACACCGCTTGCTCCTCGGCAATCAAACCCTCGGTCACCGCGAGAGCCGCTGCCTTCGCCCGCGCCGCCTTGCCGGTCCCCTGCGGGATGCCAAGGAGGCTGCGGGCGATACCGCGGATTGCATCACGCCGGCGACCCACTCCGAAATCGAGCGCCCATCCGGTGTGACGAACAAAGCCGTCCCCAGCGGACATCGCGGCGAACTCCTCGACCAGCCTTGACTTGCCGATGCCGGCTTCGCCGCGGACCAGAATCGCCTGACCCGTTCCACTCTCGCGGAAGGTTTCGAGGGCGCCCGCGAACTGGCGCGTCTCGGCGCGGCGGCCGACGAACCGGGTGGTGGCCGAGCCGCCACCGAGCGCCACAAGCCGCCATACCTTCACGGGTTTGCTCAGGCCCTTGAACTCGACTTCGCGGACTTCGATCGCCTCGACGAGGTGGGAGAGGGTGCGATAGACGGCATCCGAGATCAGCGTTTCTCCGGCCGCCGCCATCTCCACCAATCGCGCCGCGAGGTTCACGGAATCGCCGAGGACGGTGTATTCGTGGTGGGACTCGCTACCGATGCCGCTGGCGACGACTTGGCCGCTGGCGATGCCGGCGTGGACGGTGAGCGCAAGATCGGTGTCGGTACTAAGGCCACGCATCGCGGCATGGATATCGATGGTGGCTCGGCACGCCCGCTCGGCGTCGTCGGCGTGCGCGACCGGCGCGCCGAATAGGGCCATGACGGCGTCGCCGATGTGTTTGTCGACAGTGCCACCGTAGGACTCGACGATCCCGTCGATGGCGGCGAAGAATCGGCTCAGCACATCGTGCGTCTCTTCGGGATCGCGCGTACTGGAAAGTTTGGTAAAGCCGGAAAGGTCGGCGAATAGGATCGTGACCTGGCGGCGTTCGGCCTCTACCGGGGGTGCGGGAACCGCGGCCTCGCTCGCGGCGGTGCTCCCCTCATCGAGGCGCTCGCCGCAGCCGCCACAAAACGAATCCCCCGCCTCGTTGGCAAAGCCGCAGGCCGGGTAAGCGACATTCAGTGCCGTCCCGCATTTGGCGCAGAAGCGGCGTCCTTCGCGGTTGTCGTGCCCGCACTCCGTGCACTTCATCGGGTGCCCGCCAGCTCCGCCGGATCGTAAAGCGATGACGCTGCCGCGGCCTCAAGCCGAGGTATCGCGGCAGCGCTTCGTTCGAGCCACGCGTCCAACCCGCGCCGCGCGGCCGCAAAGTTCCCCTCTTCGGCCAGCGCCGCGACACTTTGAAGCGCGCGCGACCAGACCACGAGCGTTGTTCGGGCCTCCTCGTGAATCGGGTCCTGCGGGCGATGGAAGCGTTCGTGAACCCGGCCGATCTGGACGCGCACCATATCGGAGATGCGTTCGGCCAGCGCCGCGTCCTCGTTGCCCAGCGGGTCGATAAGGAGAGTGACGAAGTCGCGAATGTCGGCAACCTCCGAGATCAATGTCACACTCGCAACCGGCATCGTTTCGCCGCCCACGATTTCCAGGAAGGCGATAAGGTCGGCGGCGTCTTTCGCTTCGTAGCCGAGGCTGAACGCGCGTTCGAAATGGCCGAGCACGGCCGCGAGATTTACCGCGCGGCCATCGTGGAAATAGGGGGCGGTATCGCCGATCCCGAGCAGTGTCGGTGTGTCGAAGCGTCCGCCCGTGCCGACATCGTGGCTGCGGCGGTCGAGGAACAGGGCGGACGGGATGTGACATTGGGCGCAGTCGCGACGAAAGGATTCCTGACCGCGTCGCGCGGTGGCCGGGGCGCCTGCTGAAAGCTCGCCGGCGATGCCGAGGCCGGAGCTGGCGGGCATGTCGAGTTCGTGCTGATAGGCGACCAACGCGTCAAGGATCAATGACGTCGGCTCTGGCCCGCCGAACTCACCGACGATCACTTGTCGGGTGAAACTCGCCAGCTCCGCCAACCGCCCATCTCTGCCGTAGGGCGCGCTAAAACGGACCCCGCGTAGCGACGGAATGTTCACTGCATTATCGATCCCGTTGTCGCTTCGGGAATTCCAGAAACTATGGCTGGGGTCAACATTTCCTGGGCGATCCGACACACCGGGCACGAAAAAATCCTTGTTCGCGCCGCCGTTGGGGTGGCAGGTGTCGCATGCGAGACCAAGCTTTCCGGCGGTGCCACCGAGGATCGTTGGCGAGCGGAAGGCGAGCCTCCCGAGGCGGACAAGGAACGAAGGCGTGCCGCCTGCCGAATCCGTGCGCAACGCCTCGATCGGTCTGAATGCGAAGGCATCGATGACATCGGTATCGGGCGCCAGCCACCGCGCGTCGCCGGGCAGAAGGCCGCTATCGCCGAGCGCGTTCTCGTCGACCGGCGGAGTCTGCGCCTCAGCTGCCGAGACGCCGAGGACGCAGCCAAGAACTAGTATCGCGCACCGCGCTATGGCGATCCGCCGCTTGCCTGCGGACTCCTGGATGCACGAGACCATGCGCGGGCTCAGGGGTCCGATGTCCGTGAGGCGAAAGTCGTCGGGTCGGCGAGTTCGTGGCCCGAAGGTAACGCCGCCTCGCTATCGACGGTCCAGGCGACCGCG
>CAYUNL010000226.1:0-4635 GCA_964446055.1 uncultured Alphaproteobacteria bacterium
CGCGGCCAGCGCGCCGGCGGACCGCTCGTCGTCAGCCGTCATTCACTCCTCCTCCACCGCGCCACTATTAGCCGACCAGCGGCCGCCACGCCAGCGGCGGAACCGTCGAAGGAGGTTCGGCTCGCCCCTTAGTGGCCTCCACTTCCCCTGACGTAGAACAACAGCTTGTTGTCATCGAGATCCCTAAGGTATGCGCCGTAGAACTGGACAACCTTGATGATCTCGTCACCGCGATAGCGATCGCGCGTGCCGCGCGGGCCGGGGGGGCCTTCGTCCTTCGCGCCGAGTCCGAGGGCCTTGGCATAGAGGGCATCGACCTCTTCGCTGTTGTTCACGGCGAGCGCGATCATCGAGCCGTTGCCCCGGGTTGCCGGCCTTCCGTCGCGCGGCACATGCACCCCCAACGTCGCTTCTCCGGAGGGCGCGCGCCAATGGATGGAATTCTCGTTGCCAATTTCCTCCACCCGTTTCGCGCCGATTTCGCCGAGAAGTGCATCGTAAAACCTCCCGGCGCGCTCAACATCATTGGTTCCCAACAAAATCCAGCCAATCATTCGCTTTCCTTTCTCGAAGCGTCCGCACACGATGGCGTCCCCTGAGTCTCGCGCTGGGTCCGTGAGGAATATGGCAGAGTTCGCCTTGGCAGACAGGTACTCAATTTTTGCCAATACCGCCGCCGGCCTGGGCGATCGGCTTCCTCTCCAGCTTGCTCAGGACGACCACGTTGCCCACCAGGACCGTGGCCACGCCCGCCAGCGACACGGCGGTCCAGGCGAAGTCCCCCTGGAAGGTCGAGATGGCGAGGGCCGTGATCGGCGTCAACAAGACCACATAGGCCGCGCGGTCGGGGCCGATCCGGCCGATGAGACGGAGAAAGAAGACCATCCCCGCCGCCGAGAGGACGAACGAGCCCCAGGCGAAGCCGCCCAGGAAAGCCGGCGACCAGTCCCAGGCCAAGGGGCGGCCGAGCATCCCGGCAACGACAAAAGAGCACGCCGCGCCGTAGACCATTGAAATCCCGGTGGTCTCGAAGACCGGCAAGCCCGCACGCTGGTTCCGCGCCGAGGTGGTAATGCCGAGCGAGGCCGCCAGCAACGCCAGGTACGACGCGGCGAGCCCCGACAGTCCGGCGCCCGTCAGCTCGAGGCCGCGAAGCTCGGGCCATGACACCATGGCGATCCCGGCGATCCCCAGCATCGCCCCCACCAGCACCCGAATCCTGACTTCAAGGCCCAGGAACAGCGCCCCGAACACCACGTTGGTGACGACCATCATCGACATTACGAGCTGCATCAGGCCGCCCGGGATGAAGGGCACCGCAAAATAGAGCAAAAGATCGATGGTCGAGAACATCAGCAAGCCCTGAAGCGCCAGAAACATGTGGTCCCGGAGCCCGAACTTGAGCGAGCGCCCCATCGCGAGGGCGACCACCATCAACACGATCCCGCCCGCGCCAAAGCGGTAGGCGACCAGAAGCTCGGGCGCGACCGGCCCCAGTTGCAGGGAAATCGCATAGGGGCCGCTGCCGAAGACCAGAACGAGCGTCGCGAAGAGAACGACCGTGTTCATGGCGCGCGCAATCCTCAGGCGTACGAAGGCCCGGCGGACGCCGGGCCGCAAACGTTTTGGCCGATCATGGGAGCCAAGTCAAAGACTTCGTCGTACCCCGGCGGGTCCGCTGCTCCCTCCCCTTTGGTACCCGCCAACCACCGGTTGGCAAGAGCCCGCCACTGTGGCAGCCTCGCTCGCCGTCCATCCCGGGGCTCACCGCATGGCACCAAGGCTCGATCGCTGTCACAACGTCGCCGACCTCAGGCGGCTCGCGCTGCCGCGCCTGCCGCTCCCGGTGCGCCAGTTCCTCGAGGGCGGGGTCGAGGACGAGGTGACATTGCGCCGCAACACGGCCGCCTTCGACGACCTCGCGCTCCATCCCAGCGCCCTGATCGACGTCACCGAGATCGATCTTTCGACCCGTGTCCTAGGCCGGGACGTATCGATGCCGTTGATCATCGCACCGACCGGCGCAACCGGTTCCTTCCACCCCGACGGCGAGATCGCGGTCGCGCGAGCCGCGGCCGAGGCCGGCATCCTCTACTCTCTGTCGACCAACAGCACCTACAGCATCGAACAGGTGGGTGCGGCCAGCGCTGGACCGAAGATGTTCCAGCTCTACGTGTTCAACGACCGCGGTCTGAGCCGCGAGATCATCGACCGCGCCCGCGCCGCCGGGTTCGACGCCTTGTGCCTGACGGTGGACGGGCCGGTCCACGGCAATCGCGAGCGCGACGTGCGCACCGGAATCGCCCCCGGTGGGCGCCTGAGCCTTCGCAGTACACTAAGCGTGCTGGGCCATCCGCGGTGGCTCGTGAACAACCTGCGTCGGCGCGGCGCGGTGCCAGGCAACTTCGTCGAGCGCGCGCCCAACCTCCCGGGCGCCCTGCGCGGCGTGCTCACCGTCGAGAAGGCCGCCAGGGGAGTCGTCGGGGAGTATCTGAGCCCGTCGGTGACCTGGTCGGACGCCGCCGAGTTGGTGCGCCACTGGAACGGGCCGTTCGCCGTCAAGGGCCTTATGACGGTCGCCGATTCGCAGGCCGCTCTCGATATCGGCGCCACCGCGGTGATCGTCTCCAACCATGGCGGCCGCCAGATGGAAGGCGTCCCGGCCACGATCGAGGCGCTGCCGGCCATTGCGGCGGCGCTCGGCGACCGCCTCGAGGTGCTGCTGGACGGTGGCGTCCGCCGCGGCACTCACGTCCTCAAGGCGCTGGCCCTGGGCGCCAGGGCGGTGATGATCGGCCGCCCCTACATTTACGGCGTCGCCGCCGGAGGCGAGGCCGGCGTCGCCAAAGTGCTCTCGATCTTCCGCGACGAGATCACCCGCGACTGCCAGCTCCTCGGTGCTCAATCGCTCGCCGATGTGGGCCCGGAGCTGGTCACCCGGCGCTAGCTTCAGGCCGCAAAGCTGGTATCGGTCAGGCCCGTGACACCGGGTTTGAGGGTGAACAGCGAGCCTGCGGTCGGCTCGGCCTCGAGCTGCTCAGGGCTCATGTCCTCGCGAGCCGAGGTAATGAATAGCGTGTCGAGCTCCAGCCCGCCGAAGGCGCAGCACGTCGGGTTGGCGACCGGCACCTCTACGACCCGGTCGATGACGCCGCTCGGTGCAAAGCGAACCACGCGATGTCCCTTCCACTGCGCATTCCAAATGTAGCCCTCGGCATCGACGCAAGAGCCATCGGGCGTGCCCGGCTGCGCTTCGAAGGTGGCGATCACCCGCCGTGCACCGAGCCGATCGCTCTCGGGGTCGTAATCGTACGCGACCATCTCGCCGGTCGGGCTGTCGGCGAAATACATGGTCCGCCCGTCGGGACTGAAACAGGTCCCGTTGGCACAGCTCACCCCCTCGATCAGGGTAGTCACGGTGCCGTCGGGATCCAGCCGCACGACGCTGGAGATGGGGGCGCTGGTCTCTTCGTCCAAGCCCCCCGCGACCAGCCGGCCTTGGCGGTCCGTCCGGCCGTCGTTGAAGCGTGTGTTGGGCTTGTCGGGCTCGAAGGCGACGATGTCGCTGCGCATGCCGCTCGCTACGTCGTAATAGGCGAAGCCGTCGGCGAATGCGGCGACCAGGCCACCGCTCCGGCAAGGGGCGAAGCAACTGATCCGCCCGGGGGTATCGAATTGCTCGGCCTCGCCGGCAACCGGATCGTAAGACCAGATCGTCTGACCCTCGATGTCGGTCCACCAGATCAGCCCCTGCTCGGCGTTCCACACAATGCCCTCGCCGAGCTGGTTGCGGCAATCGACGACGAGCTCGATACCGTTAGACATGAGTTTCGCGCGGCGTCGGCTCGCCCTACGCGGGATGCACCTTTTCTTCGAACCAGCGGGCCACGCTCTCGCCTATGGCGTGGGGATGGTCCTCTTGAAGGAAGTGCAGGCCCTTGCCCAGGAATACCGTGTCGAGGTTGGCCAGATTTGCCTCGCACCATTTGACGATTTCGCCGCTCATGATGGCGCCGGGTTTGGCGGTGAACATCAGCTTCGGAATCGGCGTCTGCTGGAGCCAGGCGCTGTACTGACTAACGACGTCATGCATTACCGCGGGCGTCCCGTCGATGGGGATCTGGCGCGGCCACTCGCGCACCGGTTTCCGGCTCTTGATGGTCGGAAATGGCGCCTCGTAGAAGGCTTGCTCCTCTTTGGCGAGTTTCCGCACGATGGACTGGGGCAGCACCTGCTTCAAGAACATGTTGCCGACGCTGATCATGAGCCAGCCGATACCGGGGCTGCGCATGAGACGAAAGGGAAAGCGAAATCCCGCCGGGAACCCCGCCCAGGTGACGGGCTTGACGATGGCCTCCAGGAAAGCGATTCCCCGGACCCTGTCGGCGTGTCGTCTCGCCCAGTGAAAGCCCAGTCCCGAGCCCCAGTCGTGGATGACCAGGGTCACGTCCTACAGGTCGAGGGCGTCGATAAAGGCATCGAGGTAGCGCGCGTGATCGGCAAATTGGTAGGCCAGATTTGGCTTGTCCGAGCGTCCCATGCCGATGAGATCGGGGGCGATACACCGTCCATGGGGGGACACATGGGGGATGATGTTTCGCCACAAATAGGACGAGGTCGGCTGTCCGTGCAGGA
>CAYUNL010000227.1:0-4613 GCA_964446055.1 uncultured Alphaproteobacteria bacterium
CACGGGCTGCTGTTGCTCGACAAAGCTCATCCGCACGATCGACTTGATGCTCTTGAAGCCGTACTTCCACGGCACCACCAGGCGAACCGGCGCGCCGTTCTGGTTGGGAAGCTCCTTGCCGTATAGCCCGACGGCGAGGAGGGTGAGTGGATTCATGGCCTCGTCGATGCGCAACCCCTCGACGTAGGGCCACTCGAGCGCGTCCCGCCGCTGGCCGCGCATTTCCTCGGGACGGACGAGTGTCTCGAAGGCGACGTACTTGGCGCCCGCACGGGGGCCGAGCCGGGCGATCACGTCGCCGAGCGGCACGCCGACCCAGGGGATCACCATCGACCAGCCCTCGACGCAGCGCAGCCGATAAATGCGCTCCTCCAGCCGGTGCGCCGCGATGAGGTCATCGATGTCGTAGATGCCGGTGCCTTCCACTTCGCCCTCGACCGAAACCGTCCACGGCCGCGGTTTGAAATCGCCGGAATTCTCAGCCTGGTCTTCCTTGCCGGTGCCGAATTCGTAAAAGTTGGTATAGGTGGTGACGCTCTCGAAGGGCGTCGGGACCTCGTCGGAACCATACGCGGTCTTGAGAGTATCGGCGAAGTCGGGCGCCGTCGCGGCCGCGCCGGAAAAGCCGAGTGCCGGCGTCAATGCGAGCCCGGCGGCCGAGGCGCCGGCCGCGCGCATGAATCGGCGCCGGTTGAGGTAGATGGAGCCGGGCGTGTCTCCGACGCCCGGGGCTCACTCGCGCTCTTGGTCTTTATCAACATCTTCGGTCTCCGTTCCCAGTGCCTCGGTAGTGACGTAGGGAGCGAGGGCGCCACGCGGAAGTAGCGATTGGCTTCCGAACCTATAGCCACCGACTATCGTGCCGGACCATTGACGATTCGCCAGGAGCCGTCCGCTTGCCGGCACGACGTTCCATATGCGGTCTCGGTCTTGCCCGCGATAGTCACAGTTTGTTGAAGACTCCCGGCACCGGTCACCGATGTGCACGGGTACCTCGATGTCGCCGTCGTCGGGCTGCCAGGCTTTCCGCACCGACCCGCCGCGCGCCCTCTATCGTCGGGGTGTTGCGCAATCGCTTTTCGGCGGGGAACCGCGAGGCGATGTCCGAGGTCCCGCCTGATCGTGGCCCCGCCGGTCAGGGCGAGCGGCTAAGGCCCATGTCCCAAAAGGCGATTTCGAGGCGGGTGGCCTGGGCGAACACTTGCGCAAGCTCGGCGAAGCGTGGCTCGCTGGCTTCGGCGCCGTAGAGGCGCTCGATCTGGTCGTGCTCGGCGCGAGCCGCGGCCTGGTAATCATCGCTCGCGTACATGTCGATCCACTCGCGGTAGGGGTTGTTATCGCGTTTCGTGAAGGGCTGGGCGGCCAGCCACAGGGCGACTTCGGCGTAGCCAATGATGCAGGGACTTAGCGCGACGTGCAGGTCGAGAAGATTCCCGCGCATGCCCCGTTCGTGGACATAGTTGGTGTACGCGGTCGTGGCCTTGGCTTCGGTCAGTTGGGCGAGTTCGGCCTCTTCGACGCCCCATTCGCGACAATACTCGACGTGGAGGCCTATCTCGGTATCGAGCACCGCGCTCAGCGCATTCTTGGCCTGGTGCATGTCGGGGAGCGTCTCGCTCTTGAACACAGCCAGCCCATAGGTACGGGCGAAGTGGACGAGGAAGAGATAGTCCTGTTTCAGATAATGCCTGAACGAATCCTGAGCGAGTGAACCCTCGCCCAGCTGGCGGACGAAGGGGTGTTGGATATATGCGATCCAGTCGTCGAGGCAGCTTCGCTTGAGCCGCGCGAAGACGCTTAACCCTGTGTCCAAGGCAGGCCCGCGACCTTCCAGCCGCTTACAGTGCCCCGGTGGCCCGAGGCGTCGCGTTCGCCTTCGAAGCCGCCGCCAACGTTGAAACAGCGCGTGTAGCCTCGCCCGGCCATCATGCGGGCCGCCGCGTCAGAGCGGTTGCCCGAGCGGCACATGAACAGGAGCGGTGTGCCGGACTCGGCGCCGGCCGCCTCTAACCCCGCAGGAAATTCGGGATTTTGGGCCATCGTAGGAAAGCACTGCCATTCGATGAACACAGGGCCGCGGCCGATGTCTGAAATGTCGGGCACGCCGACCAGCATCCATTCGGGCTGCGTGCGCACGTCGACCAGCATCGCGCCGTGCTCGTCGTTGAGGATACGCCAAGCCTCGCTTGCCGAGACTTGCATGACGTCGCTCAATCGGCCTCTTCTTTCAGACCCGCCTTGCGCAGGGCCTCGGCATAGTGCTGGCGGTCCTCGTCGTGCTGAAACCCCTGAGACGGCTGGCAAACGCAAACGGCTGGGCGTGCCGTTGGTACTCCATGATCACTTTCTTGGCCTCGTCCTCTCGCCCAAGCTGGGCGAGTGCCGCGGCGTACCATGTGGCCACCCAAGGCGCGGGATCGCCGAGCCCCTCCATGGCTTCGACCGCTTCGGCGTAGCGCCGGGCGACGAAATGGGCGGCAACGGTCTGGGCGCGATGCCGTTGGCGCAAACCTGGGTTGATACGCGTCGCTTCGCCAATCCGCGCGATGGCCTCATCGGGTTTGCCCTGCATGCTGAGGGCTTGGGCGAGGAACGGCAGCCCATCTGAATCGTTTGGGTTGAGTTCTAGGGCGTGCTCCATCGCATCGACCGCTTGGTCGGTGAGGCCGTTCGCCAAGCAGACCTGGCCGAGCGTAAGGTAATTGGAGTGCGATGCAGAGTTGATGCGCACGCCCTTGCGCGCGAGTTCCAAGGCGCGATGGTGCGCCTCCTCCGACCCGGTCGTCCACGCCTCCTGCAGATAGGTCCAAGCGAGTCCGGCGTAGGCCCGAGCGTAGTCGGGGTCCGCCTCGATCGCCTTCTCGTACTGTTGGCGGGCCGCGAGGTTGTCTTCGGGCGTAAAGCGAAGCCAGAGCTCGCGGCCGCGAAGCACTAAGTCATAAGCCTCAAGGTTGCCAGTCCGCTCGCTAGCGCCCCGCGCTCGCCGGCGCTCCGTAGCGTCGAGCTTGCCGGCGAGGGTGGCGACGATCGTGCGCGTCACCTCATCCTGAACCGCGAATACATCCTCAATCTCACGGTCATAGCGTTCGGCCCATAGGTGGTGACCGGTCGCGGCCTCGACGAGCTGCGCGGTGATGCGCACTCGCGTGCCGGCTTTACGGACGCTGCCTTCGAGTACATAGCGAACTCCCAGCTCGCGGCCCACGTCCGGAACCTTGATCGGCTGGCCCTTGTAACTGAACACCGAGTTGCGGGCGATGACGATCAGTTCCTGGAAGCGCGAGAACTCGGTGATCAGGTCTTCGGTGATGCCGTCGGCGAAGTAGTCCTCCTGGGGATCGCCGCTCAGGTTGTCGAACGGCAGTACCGCCAGCGAAGGCCTACGCGGCTGCGAATCCTCGGCCGGCGCCGCGGCGCTATCGGCGGATCCGCCTAGCCGCACGTGAAAGGCGCGAACCGGCTCGGCGATGTTCTTGAAGGACTGCTCGCCGGCCGCTGCGTAACCGAAGGCGAGCTTGTTCTTGATGCTGTCGTGCACGGTGCCGGACACGCAGATACCACCGGGCTCACCCATCTCCTGCAGCCGCGCGGCGATATTGACGCCGTCGCCGTAGATGTCATCGCCCGCAACCATGACATCGCCGAGGTGAACGCCAATGCGGAACTCAAGGCGCCGCTCCTCAGGCTGGTCGGTGTTGCGCCGGCCTAGATCGTGTTGGATTTCGGCAGCGCAGGTGACGGCATCGGCGACCGAGGTGAACTCGGCCAAGAGCGCGTCGCCAGCAGTGCCGACCACGCGGCCATCGCGGCCCTCGATGCGCGCGGACATGGCGGCCCGGTATTCGGTAAGCATGCGCAGCGTCGCCTCCTCGTCGGCGCCCATGAGGCGGGAGTATCCCGCGACGTCGGCGGCGAGGATTGCGGCTAGTCGGCGCTTGATGGCTTCGGGCTTCACGATACGGACCGTTGCGGATGGTTTGAATCTAGGGCTGCCGACCGCCCAAGTCCATCCCGTCGCTCGAGCGTACTGACACTTTTCGGCGCCGCTATAATGGCGCTTGATCCTGGCCACGGATGGGGCGAGATGAGGCGAGCGGTGCGGACACTAGGTCTGGGCCTGGGCGCGGCGTTGGGCGTCCTTGCCGCGAGCGCGGGCGCAGCCGAGGCGGATCACGACTATGTCTCGCGGCGCGCGGGCATGGTGGCGGTCATCGAGGCCCATGCGGCGGCCTATTCTTCCTCGCTCGGCGAGATATCGCCGGCGGTGATCCAGGCGATGGGCCGCGTGCCGCGTCACGAATTCGTTCCCGATTCGGCGCGTGAGGAAGCGTACGACGACCGCCCGCTTCCCATCGGCTACGGTCAGACCATCTCGCAGCCCTACATCGTCGCACTGATGAGCGACCTGTTGGCGGTACAGCCTAACGATGTGGTGCTCGAAGTGGGCACGGGTTCGGGCTATCAGGCCGCCGTCCTTGCTGCGCTCGGGACCCACATCTACACCATCGAGATCGTCCCGGAACTTGGCCGCGCGGCCGCCGAGCGATTGAACCGGCTAGGCTTCGCTCAGGTCGAGGCTCGTCTCGGCGACGGCTACTACGGCTGGGAGCAGC
>CAYUNL010000228.1:0-4599 GCA_964446055.1 uncultured Alphaproteobacteria bacterium
TAGTTGATCCACACGACGATGCGGAGCGCTTTCACCGCCTCACGCTGAGCGAAGAAACCATCAAAGGCCATCTGGTGCGGGCCCGCCGCACCTGGGCGGAGCACCCGCGTGGCACCCTGTTCCGGTACCGGTCCAGCTTGAGTTACGATCACAGGCCTTCCCGCGCGTTCCACAAGAGGGGCCTGGGGTCATGGACCTTACCGTATCGATCGTCACCTATGTCTTGGCGGCCATCTTCATTCTGGCCGGCGTCGTCAAGCTCGCCGGCGTCAAGATGATGAAGGACAATTTCACCAAGTATGGCTACCCGGAATGGTTCCGCAGCCTGATCGGCCTGGGCGAGGTTGCCGGCGCGATCGTGCTCCTGTTCCCAAGCGTCGCGCTGCTCGCCGCGACTGGGTTCGCCATCGTCATGGTCGGGGCGGTGGTCACTCACGTGATGAGCAAGGAAGCGCCGATGGCGATCCCGGCGGTCGTCCTGTTGGCGCTTTCCATCTTCGTCGGGATCGGGCGCGCGACGGACTTTGCGGCGCTCGTGCTCGGGGCGTAATGCGTCAACCCACCTTCTACATACCGCATGGCGGCGGCCCCTGTTTCTTCATGGAATGGTCGCCGCCGGAGACCTGGGAAGCGCTCAGGGCATGGCTCGCCGGCCTGATCCCGGCGTTGCCGGAGACGCCCACGGCGCTCCTCGTCGCCACCGCCCACTGGGAAGCGGACCCGGTACGCGTCACCGCGTCCCAGGCCCCGGACGTGGTCTACGACTACTCGGGCTTTCCGCCCGAGACCTATGAGATCACCTGGCCGGCGCCCGGCTCGCCGAAACTAGCGGCGCGGACCCGCGACCTCCTTGCCGGCGCCGGAATCTCCGCCGACCTAGAGTTGGAGCGGGGCTTCGATCACGGAGTCTTCGTGCCGCTCAAGGTGATGAGGCCCGAGGCCGACATCCCCACCGTCGCGATCTCCCTCCACCCCGCTCTCCAGCCCGGCTTCCACCAGCGGATCGGCGCCGCGCTCGCACCGCTCCGCGACGAGGGCGTCTTGATCGTGGGGAGCGGCAACAGCTACCACAACATGCAAGGCTTCACTGCGGGGAGCGGGGCGGGGCCGTCCGCCGAATTCGATGGGTGGCTCCAGGGCGCGGTCGTCAAGATCGGGAACGCGCGAGAAGAGGCCTTGTCCTTGTGGTCGAGCGCACCCGCGGCCCGCGAGGCGCACCCGCGCGAAGAGCACCTGATCCCGCTGATGATCGCCGCCGGCGCCGCGGGCGATGAACCGGGCCAGCAGGTCTTCACCGACACCATCATGGGCGCCACGATCTCAGCGATCCAATTCGGCGAATAGCAACAATTCCGGCTCGCTAGACGAGATCGAGACGCACCTCGCGGCCAAGCACGCGCGCCGCCTTGAAGATGGTGTCAAGCAGTATGCGGGGCTCGTCCGGGTCGAGGATGCGGTCCAACTGGCTGCGGCTCGTGTTCATGCGCTTGGCCATCTGGTTCTTGCTTATCCCCTGCGCCTCCATGGCTTGCTTCAACTGGCACGCAAGAACCCGCTTGATGGCCACTGCAGTCGTCTGTTCGTAGACACCTTCCTCCCTTAGAAAGCCCTCGAACGTCGAGCCGACACGACCATTCCTGTTCCTCACGAGCTGGTTTCCTTCCTTCGCTTGGCACCGATATGCAAGTCCGGCTCGGCATCATCCGCGACCGCGTCATCGAGCAGCGGGGGCAAAACACCGCGAGAGCCGAGTTTGGCAGGGCAGTTGCGGCGGGTGTCTGCGGACTTGGGCTCGGGCTCTTAATCCTCTAGGGCACCGTGCACGCTAACCTCGTCGCCCTCTTGGTTCCCGGCTCCACCGACGGGGCCGATCAGTTTGAGACCTTATCGCAGGACTTCTGAATACGTTGCAGACCAAGCAGCCAAGACAAACCAGCTCGTCAATGTAAGGACGACTCCGACCACCATTGCGAACACCCATACGCGAGTGTCAGCTGGCGGCTGCGATTCCAGATACAGAGTCAAGAATGCTGTTACAAGAGGGAGATAGAGTGAGGCGCTTCGAACTATGCGTATGTGCCTCCGCATGTAGTCGGAGAACTCCGTCATCCTTTGTTCTGCATGCAGGATAACCACTCTGTTGTCGCTCATGTCGTATTCTGCCAGCGCCACAAGGGGAGCGGTCAGCCAATTCTTGAGGCTCGTTCCATCTAGCCAGAACCGGACGGCCAGTAGCACCATATCGGCGAGGCGCTCCCAGAGTGCACCGAGGACGTAACTCGACGCAACTATTGCTGTAGCCAAGCCCGCTATCTCCAGGCCCTGCAGGTCAACAAGCTGTGGTACGCCGAATAGCCAGGCCACGCATAATCCTAGCCACGCGATGACTCCGAATCCGGTAATGAGCGTTTCCGCGAAGAGCGCCGTTGTGGTAGCCCGCATCCCTTGTCTCCTGTGGTTTGTCACTATTCACGTCGCACGAACTGCATATCCTATCTCGGGGGGAGGAAGGTCCTCCTGGTCCTGGTGCCCATCGGACGCAGAGCCACGCCTAGTTCAGGTGCGTCAAATGAACGGGGCATCAATCACGTGGAGCGCGCTTCCTCGCCCGAGCACGTGAGCGGCGTCCGCACGATTCCCGCAGCTCGATTTCCGCGCCGTGGACTAGCTTTCCTGGGTGAGGCGAATCTGCGGCGCTCACATCATGCGGGCGACGATTCCTTGGGCTTGATCTTCGCTGAGGCCGAGGGGGCGGTGGGCGAGGGGGCCACCGGTCTCCAGGACCGGTTCCAGTTGGCCGAGCGCCGGCATTTCCTTGGCTTGGAGAAATAGACCGGTGTAGATGGTCTCGCCCCAGATCATTGCCTTCTCGCAGGCTGACTTCCAGTCCGAGGTGTCGTGGTTCTCATCCTCGAGCTTCTTCACGCGGCTCTTGAAGAAGGGCGTGTCGTTGTCGTGGTTGAAGGTGATGCAGGGGCTGAAGATGTTGATGAGCGAAAAGCCCTCGTGCTCGATGGCTTGTTTCATCAGCATCGTCAGATGCTTGGGATCGCCGCTGAAGCCACGGGCGACGAAGGTGGCGCCGTTCATGATCGCCGCGGTGATGGGGTTGAACGGGGCCTCGATACTGCCAAAGGGCGTGCTTTTGGTCTTCATATCGCGGCTCGACGTCGGCGAAACCTGGCCAGTGGTAAGACCGTAGATCTGGTTGTCCATGACGAGGTAGGTGAGGTCGACATTGCGCCGCGCGGTGTGTGCGAAGTGGTTGCCGCCAATACCGTAGCCGTCGCCATCACCACCGGTGACGACCACCGTCATTTCGTGGTTGGCGAGCTTGGCACCGGTGGCGACCGCCAAGGCCCGGCCGTGCAGGGTGTGCATGCCGTAGGAGTTGAAATAACCGGGGAAGTTCGACGAGCAGCCGATGCCGCTCACGGTGAGGACCTCGTGCGGGCGAAGGCCCATATCGGCGCATGCTTTCTTAAGGCTGTTGAGGACGCCGAAGTCGCCGCAGCCCTTGCACCAGTCGGGATCGACGGTGCCCTTGAAATCGGCGGCGCTGAGGGGGGTGAGCTCGGGCTCTTTGGTGGCTACGGACATTCTTCGACCTTTCTAGACGATGATTTCCTGGACCGGCACGGTGTGGTCGGTGGTCCCGGCAAGCTGCTCGTTTACGCCCTCGACGATGTGGTGCGACATGAACGGCTCGCCGTCGTACTTGCGGATGTGACCGTCGACGCTTAGCCCGGTCTCGCTCCGGAGATAGCGGTGGAACTGCCCCGAATAATTGTTCTCGACGATGATGGTCCGCTTGGCACCGGCAATTACGTCCGCGACGGCTTGGGCGTGGAAGGGGACGATCCACTTGACGGCGAGGTGGTTCGCGCTGACCCCGGCAGCGGCGAGTTCGGCCGCCGCTTCTTTGATGACGCCGAAGGTCGAGCCCCCGCCGATCAGCGTCACCTCGGCGTCGGCCGGTCCTTCGAGCGCGGGCGGGGCGATCGCCTCGAGCGCCCGGTCGAACTTGCGGGCCCGCTTCTCGACCATTTGGCGGCGCTTGTGGGGGTCGGTGAACTCGTCGCTGATGAGCACGCCTTTTTGGTCATGTTCATCGGTGGCAACGACGTGCACGTAACCCTCGAGGCCGGGCATTGCGCGCGGCGAGATGCCGCTCGGCGTGTCCTTGTAGCGGAGGTAGCTGTCGGTCTTGGAGGGCTTGGAAATCAGTTCTCCGCGGTCGATCGCGGGTTGCATGTCGAGTTCGTCGGGATCGACGCTGAAGGTCCCCTCCGCCGTTAGCAGGTCGGAAATGACGATGCCCGGGCATTGATGGCGGTCGCAGAGGTTGAAGATCTCGGGGATGGTGTTGAAGGCGTCGAGGGCATCCCGCGGGGCGACGATGAAACGCTCGAAATCGCCCTGGCTCGCGCCCAATACCTGCCACAGGTCGCCCTGCTCGGTCTTGGTGGGCACGCCGGTCGAGGGACCGGCACGCTGGACGTTGATGAACACCGCCGGAATCTCCATCATCGCGGCCGCCCCTAGCGCTTCGGTCATCAGCGCGAAACCGCCGCCCGAGGTCGCACACATGGCGCGGCA
>CAYUNL010000229.1:0-4589 GCA_964446055.1 uncultured Alphaproteobacteria bacterium
CCGTGAATGAACGCCGCCGCCTCTTCCGCCGCCCAGGTCGTCTGGTGCAGCGCCGCCGGCGCCCCGGGTCCGACGAACGCGTCCACCTCGGCATAAAGCTCCGCCGCATCGACGCCCTTGTCGCGAAGCCAGTGGTGATAGGCGTTGTGCTCGCTGGTACCGTCTTCGGGCCGCGGGTTCATGCTCCAGCGCCAAGTCGCATAGCCGTCTTCGCCGCGTACCTCGATACCGCCGGTCGGTCCGGACAGGTGGAGCCTGCCGATCAATCCGCAGTGATAGCCGGCCTCGGCGAACAGCCGGCTCACCGGCACCTCGCCCGGCGGAAAAGACGAATCGCCGTTGCGAAACACCCGATGCGCCGCCGGGTAACGCCCGGTCATGAAGCTGGCCCGGCTCGGCGTGCACAGCGGGTTCTGGACATAGGCGCGGGCAAACGCCACCCCCTCTGCACACAGCGCATCGACCGCCGGGGTACGCACGTGCGGATTGCCGAGCGCAGCCACGGTGTCCCCGCGCTGCTGATCCGAGCAGAACCAGAGAATGTTGGGCCGATCTTCGGTCATCGCCGCCCTCGCAATAACAAAGCGAATTAAGTCCATCTAAACACGAAGCCACGAAGCACACGAAGATAATATTACTAGAATTATGACATCATAGACTTGGTGTCCTTCGTGCCTTCGTGTTTAGAATCTTCGTACCGGCACCCCGCCTCTAGCCCGCCCTGCGATCGCGGCCTTCCGAGCCTTGATCCTTGAATCCCGGCGCCACCTCCTCGGCGAAACGGCGCAGGCTCGTCCGCCGCGATTGCTCCGAGCGGCCGGGCTGGGCGGTGTTGATGGAGACGTGGGTGATGCCGATGTCGAGATAGCGCGCGATGCGCTCGGCCACGGTGTCGGGCGTGCCGACCAGCTGGTTGGCGATGAACGGCGGCAGGTTGGCGGGGTCGGCCATCGCCTGCATGCGCTCCATCTGCTTGACGTTATGCTCGTAGGTCTTGACCCCCTTCCAGGGATCGAGGTGGGTCTCGTAGTGGCGCACGACCGAGCGGAAGAAGGCCGAAAGGTGCTCGAGCGCTTCCTCGTGCGCTTGCTCGTCGGAATCGGCGATGAAGCAATGGACCCAGATCGGGATGTTGACGTCGACCTCGCCGCCGCGGGCGGCCGTCTTCGCCTTCCATGCGGCGATCGTGTCCAGGTTCTGCTCGAAGGGCGAGGCCGAGGTGCACATCGGCACCAGTCCCATGTCGGCCATCCGCGCGGCCGTGTCGGGACTGCTGCACGCGCCGTACAGATAGACCTTCTCGCGCCGCGCCTGGGGCCTGAGCGTGACCTCGCGGGGCACCGTGAAGTGCTTGCCGGCGTAACGGAACGGCTCGCCCGACAAAGCGGCCTCGGTGATCTCATAGACCTCTTGGAACAGCTCGCGCGAGTGCTCCATGTCGAGGTCGCGGGCCTCGTATTCGATGCGCGCGACGCCGCGGCCGAGCCCCAGGTGCAGTTCGCCCTCGGACAACAGGCTCAGCATCGCCACGTCCTCGGCAAAGCGCAGCGGTTCGTACACGGCAACACGATGACCGCCGTCCCCAGCCCCAGGCCGGGACACGCCGCGGCGATATGACTCAGGAAAAACAATGGGCTGGGCGAGGGGTAGTAGTCGGTGAAGTGGTGCTCGAGCATCCATACGTCGTCGAAGCCAAGCGCCTGGCCGTATCGGCAATCTTCGACCACCGCGCGATAGCGCGCCCCGTCCGCGTCCGCACCGGCTCCGTCCACCGGCATCACCGGCCCCACGGTGAAACCGAAACGCGCTTCGCGCTCCATGCATTACCCCCCGCTCTTCGCCACAGCCCGTCTCGGGCCGGGCTCGCATCGTGCCACTGATCGCCAGGATTTGCACCCACTGCAATTGCCACGGACAGCCCACTTCTGTGGATGGGATAACGCTATATGATTTCACCTGTTTCTAAGGCGCCGGACAATCCAGCCAGCAGGCCCGGGAAGGGACGATACGATGACCGAGACGAGCCCGTTCGAGGCCGGGCTTGAGAGGGGTCCGGCCAACTTCCAGCCGCTGACGCCGCTCGGCTTCCTTGAGCGCGCGGCCTCGGTCTACCCCGAACGCACGGCAGTCGTGTATGGGGCACGGCACACGAGCTACCGCGATTTCTACCGACGCTGCCGCCGCCTCGCTGCCAGCCTCGCCGGCCGCGGCATCGGCACCGGCGCGGTGGTAGCGGTCATGGCCCCCAACGTTCCGGCGCTTCTGGAGGCGCACTTCGGCGTACCCATGGCCGGCGCGGTCCTCAACCCGCTCAACGTCCGTCTCGACGCCCCGGCCATCGCCGAGATCCTGGAGCACGGCGATGCCCGGGCGGTGATCTGCGACCGCGCCTACGGCGCCGTGATGGCCGAGGCGCTGGGCCGGCTCGGTCGCGCCGTTCCGGTGATCGCTATCGACGATGACGATGGTCCGGGCGGCGAGCTCCCGAATACGACCCCTTACGAGGCTTTCCTCGAAGAAGGCGAGCCCGACTTCCAGTGGTCGCGGCCCGACGATGAGTGGCAAGCAATCTCCCTCAATTACACTTCGGGCACCACGGGCGAGCCCAAGGGCGTGGTCTACCATCACCGCGGCGCGTACCTGAACGCGATCGGCAACGCGCTGGCGTGGCATCTGCCGGCGCACCCGATCTATCTGTGGACGCTGCCCATGTTCCACTGCAACGGCTGGTGCTTCCCCTGGACCGTCACGGCGCTCGCCGGCACCCACGTATGCCTGCGCCGGGTCGAGCCCGACGCCATCTTCGCGGCCATCGAGGCGCACGAAGTCACGCACTTCTGCGGCGCCCCCGTGGTCCTCAACCTCCTGGCCAACGCGCCGGCGGAAGCAAGGCGAGCGCTCGGGCGCACTGTCGAGGTGATGACCACTGCCTCGGCGCCCCCCGCCGCCGTCATCGCGGCGGTCGAAGCGATGGGCTTTCGCATCACCCACGTCTACGGCCTGACCGAGGTCTATGGTCCGGCGGTGGTGTGCGCCTGGCCGCCCGAGTGGGACGCGCTGGAGCCGGACCGGCGCGCGGCGCTAAAGGCGCGACAGGGGGTGCGTTATCCGGTGCTCGACGGCCTGATGGTCGCCGAACCCGAGACGATGAACCCGGTGCCATCCGACGGCAGGACCGTGGGCGAAATCATGATGCGCGGCAACATCGTCATGAAGGGCTATCTCAAGGATCGCGCGGCAACCGAGAAATCGTTTGCCCACGGCTGGTTCCACAGCGGCGACCTCGGGGTCATGCACGACGATGGCTATATCGAGCTCAAGGACCGCTCGAAGGACATCATCATCTCCGGGGGCGAGAATATCTCGACGATCGAGGTCGAGTCCGTCCTTTATCGCCACCCCGATATCCTCGAGGCCGCGGTGGTCGCCAAGCCCGACGAGAAATGGGGCGAAGTGGGCTGCGCCTTCGTTACCTTGAAGCCCAACGCTCAGAACGCGAGCCGCGAATCCATCATCGCGTTTTGCCGCGACAACCTGGCCCATTTCAAGGCGCCGCACCACGTCGTCTTCACCGAGCTACCCAAGACCGCTACCGGAAAGGTCCAGAAGTTCGCGCTCCGCGAGCGTGCCCGCAGGCTATGAAGGCCGGCCGTCGCGGCGGCCCGCGCCACCAACGCGCCGCCTATGGCGTTGCCAAGACCTTGCGCAAATGCTTCATCGACGGCGTCACGACGGCCACGAAGTAGGCCTCGCGCAGCCGTCGCTGGGCGACGCCGTTCAGCGTGTCGCCGCCGGCGCCGGCGGCGATCATCAGCGCCCCTGCGGCCTTGACCGATAGTTCCGAGGCCTCGAGGCGCGCGGCGAACACCTCTTTCATGAACTCGGCCGAATTGTCGCGCCCGTTCGGACACAGTGCGGCGATACGCGACTCGAGTGCGCCCAGCCGGTCTTCCAGGGCCGCGGGCGCCTCGTCGGCGGGCGGTGGGCCACGATCACCGTCGCAATGCCGAGCTCGTGGGCGAGTTCGCCGACCTCCTCCTGCAGCGCCTCGCGGGTGAACGCGTCGAGCGAAGAAAACGGCTCGTCCAGGAGCAGGACGTCGGGCTCCAGCGCCAGCGAGCGGGCAAGCGCGACGCGCTGCTGTTGTCCGCCGGAGAGCTGGCGCACGTTGGCCTGCGCGTACTCGGCGATATCGACGCGCTCGAGGGCGCGGTTGACAATCGCCTCGATGCCGCTCGTGCGCCCGCCAAGCCGCAGCCCCAGCGCTGCGTTCTCGAACACTGTCATCCAGGGGAACAATGAGGGTTGTTGGAACATGACGTTCCACTTCGGCGAGGGGCCCTTCACTTCACGGCCGCCGATCCTCACCGCCCCGTCCGCCGGGATAATCAGCCCGGCGATGATCTCAAGAAGCGTGGTCTTGCCGCAGCCCGAGCGGCCGATGATGGCAGCCGTGGTGCTGCGCTCGATACGCGCGCTGACGTCCTCCAGTACCCTTTCGCCGCGGCTGGCGTAGCGGTGGCCGACGCCATCGATAACGATCTCGGCGGACATTTCACACCAAATTATGGTGTTATTATCCGTTAATC
>CAYUNL010000230.1:0-4552 GCA_964446055.1 uncultured Alphaproteobacteria bacterium
TCTATCCGACTGAGCTACGGGCGCCCGCGGGTACCGGGGCGGTGATACTGCGCGCCGCGCGGCGGCGCAAGGGCGCCACCCACGTCTAGCCCAGGGCCAGCACCCATTGCCCGAGCGTCAGAATGGCCAGCGCCACGACGACGATGCCGACGAAATCGAGGATCACTCCGGCCCGCAGCATGTGACGCATCTCGACGGCGCCGCTGCCGAAGATGACGGCGTTGGGCGGGGTGGCGACCGGCAGCATGAAGCCAAGGGTCGCGAAAAGGGCCACCGGCAGCGTCAACAGAAAGGCCGGCTCGCCCATGCCCAGCGCGGTGGCGCCCGCCACCGGCAAGAACACCGCCGCCATCGCGGTGTTGCTGGCCAGCTCGCCGAGCAGCACGATCAGCACGCCGACCGCCAACAAGAGCACGAACACCGGCAACGCCTCCAACCCGGTCAACCGCGTCCCGATCCATTGGGCCAGGTCCGATTCGCCCATCGCCGCGGCCAGCGCCAGACCGCCGCCGAACAGGATCAGCACGTCCCAGCGGATCGCCGTCGCTTCCTTCCACGAGATCAGGAAGCGGGCGCGCTTCAGATCGGCCGGTACCACGAACAGCAAGACCGCCCCGGTCATCGCAATGCCCGCATCCGAAAGCTGCAGCCAGGGCAACGCCTCCGCCAACAGCGGCCGGAAGATCCAGCACGCCGCCACCAACACCATCAGGCCCGCCACCAGGCGCTCGGCGCGCGACATCGGCTGCAGCGCGGCGAGCCTCGAAGCGATCGCTTCGGAAGCCTGGAGCGAGCCTCGTCCGGCGATCCGGAAGCTCATCCGGGTCAGGACGAACCAGGCGATCGGCAGCAGGACCAGCACCGCCGGAACGCCGATCAACATCCAGCGCAGAAAGCCGATCTCGATGCCGTAGAAATCGGCCATGAAGGCCGCGAACAAGGCATTGGGCGGGGTCCCGATGATGGTCCCCATGCCGCCGATGGTCGCCGCGTAGGCGATGCCGAGCAAAAGCGCGGGCGCCAGCCCTTCCCCGAGGCCCCCCTCGTCTTGCTCGAAGCTGGCGACGATCGAAAGGCCGATCGGCAGCATGACCATCGCCGTTGCGGTGTTGCTGACCCACATGCTGAGAAAGGCGGTGACGGCCATGACGCCGGCGATCACGCCGCGCGGTGATGAGCCGGCGAAACGCAGCACCGTCAAGGCAAGTCGCCGGTCCAGACCCCACACGTGCATGGCGCGGGCCAACAGGAAGCCGCCGAGAAAGAGAAAGACCAGAGGATGCGCATACGACGGCGCCGTCGCCTCGATGCTGCGCAGGCCGGCGATCGGGAACAACACCAGGGGTAACAGCGCCGTGGCGGCAAGCGGCAGGGCCTCGGTCATCCACCAGATGGCCATCCAAAGGCCCGCCGCCGCGATCCCCCAGCCCTCCGCGGACAACCCCGCCGGGGCCGGGCTTAGCATGACCGCCGCGGCCGCGACCGGGCCGGCGACAAGACCGATCAGGCGGTGGCGCGGAAGATGACCGTTCAACGCCATTCTATGCGACCGAGCTACGGGCGCCCGTGCGGTCCGGAGATACTCCGCCCGGCATGACGGCGCAAGCCGGACCCACGCGGGCTAACGCGGCCCGGCCACGCCGTCGCTTTCGACGGCGGCGTCGTAGGCGTCGTGGACCGAGGGTGGCGCGACCTTGAGCCAGCGCTCGCCGGCGAGCCCGATCGCCCAGGCTCCGAGCGGCGCGGTCAACACGATGCTCAGCACCGCGACCGCCAGGATGGTCTCGCCCGGCGCGGTGTTCAGGCCCGCCGAGGCCAGCGCGGCCAGCGCGCCGCCGCCGATCGCCGCCTGGACGGTGGCCTTGGGAAGGTAGGCGATGACCACGAAGGCCCGCTCGCCACGGTCGAGTTCGCTGCCCAGAAGGCAGAGCCAGGTGCCCACGCTTCGCGCCACCAGCCCGCAGCCGACGATCGCGGCACCGGCCAACCCCGCCGCCAGCGCCACTTGCACGTCGACCTCGGCGCCGACCATCGTAAAGAGCGCGATCTCGGCGAAGACCCAGATCTTGCCGAGCTTGGCGGAGATCTCGTGGGCCATGTGCTCGTCCTTTTCCAAGATCACGGCGCCGATGCCCATCACCGCGATCAAGGCGGCGAAGGGCACCCATTCCGCGCTCAGATTCTCAAGCCGCACCAAAAGCACCGAGACCCCCAGGATCACCATCACCCGCTTGGTGGCGCGGGGATCGAAGCGGCGGAAGAGGCGGAAGAGGCCGAGACCGACCGCGATACCGACGCCACCGCCCAGCACGATCGAGATCGGGATCCCGGCCAGGCTCCAGACCAGCGGGGTCTCGTGCCCCGCAATGGTGCCGACGAGAATGCTGTAAACGACGATGACGAAGACGTCGTCGATCGACGAGGCGGCCAGCACCATCGTCGGAATCCCCTTTTCGGTCCCCATGTTGCGCTCGATGAAGCGGATCATCATCGGCACCACTACCGCCGGCGATACCGCGCCGAGCACCGCACCAAGAATGGCCGAGTGCAGGGTCGTAAGCTCAAGCAACCACGGCCCGAGCAGGGTAATCACGACGCCCTCGACGATCGCGGGCACCGCCGAGAGCAGCAGCACCCGGCCGCCGACGCGGTGCAACGCGTCCCGGCTGAGTTCGAATCCGGCGCGCAGCAAAATGACGATCAGCGCGATCAGTCGCAGGTCCGCCGAGGCGGTCGACAAGCCAGGATGGATCCAGTCGAGCGCGAAAGGACCGATCGCCACCCCCAGCACCAGCATGCCGACCAGGCCGGGCACCGTCAGCTTGCGGAAGGCCCAGTCGACCAAGATGCTGAGGATGACGATCTCGGCGAGACTTACGAGCATGGTTCCCGGGGCCGTGGGCGCAAATGGCGGCGCGAGAGAGTACCCGAAGTTCGGCGAACATCAGTGGTTTGTCATCGACGGCGGGGTGCACCTTGCCGAGCGCGCTGGCCCGTGCGCCGCCCCTGCGCTAGACTACGGGCCGCGCGTGTCTCGCCGCTCGGCCCGCGCATCGGTCGATTCGTGGGCGCCAGGGCATGGGTGAGTGATGGGACCGTTGCTGGATCTGATCGATCTGGTCTTACGACTGTACATGTGGCTGGTGATCGTCTCGGCGATCATGAGCTGGCTGGTGACGTTCAAGGTCATCAACACCGGCAACCGCGCCATCTATGTCGTGGGCAATTTCCTCTACCAGATCACCGAGCCGGCGCTGAAGCCGATCCGGCGCGGGGTGCGGCGCATTTTGCCCAACCTCGGCGGCGTCGACATCTCGCCGCTGGTGCTGATCATCGGGATCTGGTTTCTGCGCCGCATCATTGCCGGGCTTTGAGCGTCGGCCGTACGACACCCTTTACTGCCGCCACGGAAGGCGTCCGCGTCGCCGTGCAATTACGCCCCCGGGCGTCGGCCACCGGCATCGACGGGATCGCGCTGGACGGCGACGGCGTGCCGAGGTTGGTCGCGCGGGTGACGGCGGCACCCGAACGCGGCAAGGCGAACGCCGCCCTGATCGCGCTGCTGGCCCGCGAGTGGCGGCTGCCCAAGGGCAGCATGCGGGTCACCGCGGGCGCGGCCTCGCGGCGCAAGACGGTCACGGTCGAGGGCGCGCCCGAGGTGCTGATGACGAGGTTTCGCGCCTGGATGGGACGGCACGATGAGTGAAACGGCGCGCATCATCGACGGCAAGGCCTTCGCTGCGCGGCTGCGCAAGGACGTCGCCGCCGGCGTCGCCGCGCTGAAGGAAGGAAGCGGGATCACCCCCGGCCTCGCGGTGGTGCTGGTGGGCGAGAACCCGGCCAGCGAGGTCTACGTCCGCAACAAATCCAAGCACGCCCATGAGGTCGGCATGGCCGTCTTCGACCACCGAATGCCGGCCAGCGCCGAACACGATGAAGTCTTGGCCATGGTCCAATCGCTCAACGCCGATCCGGCGGTCAACGGCATTCTAGTGCAGTTGCCGCTGCCCGATCAGGTCGGCGAGCGCGCGGTGCTGGCCGCGGTCGAGCCGGCCAAGGACGTCGACGGCTTCCACGTCATCAATGCCGGCCGGCTGATGACCGGCGAAACCGGCATGGTGCCGTGCACGCCCTTGGGCTGTCTGATGATGCTCAAGGACACGCTTGGCGAGCTGAAAGGAAGACGCGCGCTGGTACTCGGGCGCTCCAACATCGTCGGCAAACCGATGGCGATGCTGCTGCTGCGCGAGCACTGCACGGTCACGGTGGCGCATTCGCGCACCCAGGACCTGGCGGGGGAGTGCCGCCGTGCCGACATCTTGGTGGTGGCCGCGGGCCGTCCCGAGATGGTACGCGGCGACTGGATCAAGCCCGGCGCCGCGGTCATCGACGTCGGCATCAACCGCATCCCCGCCGCCGAAGAGGGCAAGACCCGGCTGGTGGGCGACGTCTGCTTCGCCGAGGCGGCCGAGGTGGCGGGCGCCATCACCCCGGTCCCCGGCGGCGTCGGCCCCATGACCATCGCCTGCCTGCTGGCAAACACCCTCACCGC
>CAYUNL010000231.1:0-929 GCA_964446055.1 uncultured Alphaproteobacteria bacterium
ATCGAGATCCAGGCGTTCGAGACCGACCACGAGCGTTCCGCCGTCGTCCTCCATGGCTTGGCCGGCATTGGTGCAAAGGTTCATCAGGACCTGGTGGATTTGCGATCCGTCGGCCATGACCTGGGCTGGCGCTTCGGCAACGTTTTGGCGAATCTCGATGGTCGTGGGCAGGGTCGAACGCATCAGCTTGAGGACTTCCTTGAGCACCATGCCGAGGTCGAGCGGGCTCCTGGCATGATCGCCGCGGCGACTGAAGGTCAGGATCTGGTCCACCAGGTCGCGGGCGCGCCGCCCGGCCTGGACCACCATCTCCAGGTTCTCACGTCCCTCGCCCTCGCGCGCGGTGCCCTCGAGGGCGAGGCTCGAATAGCCGAGAATGATCGAGAGGATGTTGTTGAAGTCGTGGGCGATGCCACCGGCCAGCGTGCCGATGGCCTCCATCTTCTGCGCCTGCTGAAGCTGATGGGTAAGCTCTTTCTGGGTCGAAACATCGCGCACGGTGCCGAGAAACAACTGGCGCTGGGCGCGACGTCGCTCGGGCAGCGGCCAGCTGCCGCCGAGCTCGCTGAGGGCGATTTCGAGCGGGAACTCGGTGCCGTCCTTGCGGCGCCCGGTGATCTCACGGATGGCGCCGAGGTCGCCGCCATTTGCGGTAGTGAAGCCGGCGGCGAGGGCGTCGCGGTACTCGCCATGGAAGGGCGGCGCGAGCAGTTGCGTCACGTTCTGGCCCCGCGCCTCCTCGGCGGCATAGCCGAAGATGTCCTGGGCGGCACGGTTGAAGGTTTCGATATTGCCGTGCGAATCGAAGGTGACGATGCCGTCGAACACGGTGTCGATAATGGCGCGAGTGGTCTCCTCGCGGGCGCGCCGCGCCGCCTCGTTGCGCTCGATCTCGGTGATATCGGTCTGGATCGAGACGCCGCCGCCGT
>CAYUNL010000231.1:939-4546 GCA_964446055.1 uncultured Alphaproteobacteria bacterium
GGACTCGCCAATTTGCAGGCAGCGGCCGTCGGCGAGATAGAGCTTGATCGGTCCGCTCGGGTTGTGGTGCTGGTCGAGGCGACGGCGAATCCACGGTTCGCGGTCGTCGCCGATGTCGGCGACGCGACCGCGCTCGACGAAGGCGCGCAGCATGTCCTCGAAAGGAGTGCCCGGGGCGAGGGGCGCCTCGGCCTCGGCGAACAGCTCGCGATAGAGGCGGTTGCAAAGCACCAGGCGGTCGTCGGAATCGAAAAGCGCGACGCCCTCATGCATGCTCTCGATGGCCTCGGCCAGGGGGTCGCGATTGGGGGCGGTGGGCGCTTGGGCGGAGTGCGGTCCAGTCGGCTTGGCGGCGCGGACAAATCGGAAGGCGGCAGCCGCCGGAACGATCAGGACGACGACCAGCCCGACGATTGTCTGTGCGCCGAAACCGGTTCCTTGGCCGATACCTTGGAGGACGAGGAACAAGCCGACGAAGGCAAAGCAGCCCAGCAGCGCGACGCCGAGAATGTCGCGGCGCGCGATAGTCGGCCTTGAAAGGCTTTGGCCATGCGGCGTCCCAGCTCGGTGCACGGCGGGTGTGGCAGGAGGCGCTCACGCGCCTGACCGTCTGTTTTCTGTAGCCGCGGCGTGCGCCTTTGTCAACGCGAGGATCGGCGCACCGCCGCGGCAAATCGCTGAAACGCCGACACCGCTTGACGTTCACACGATGAACGAGTAGTTGTTCATGCCGTGAACGCGGAGCCTCGTAGTCTAGGCGCGCGTTCACCGCCGGGGAAGCGCTTAAGGAGATCCAATGGCGGGCGAGCCTTTGTCGGGAGTCGACAAGGATGAGATCACGCTCGGGGTGCTCGACGCCGTGCATGGCAACAGCGGGTTGTCCCAGCGCTCGCTCTCGCGCGATCTCGGAATCGCGCTCGGCCTCACCAACGCCTATCTCAAGCGTTGCGTGCGCAAGGGCTTGGTAAAAGTCTCGCAGACCCCGCCCAACCGGTACGCCTACTATCTCACGCCCAAGGGGTTCAGCGAAAAGAGCCGGTTGACGGCAGGCTACCTGAAGCGCTCGTTCGAATTCTATCGCGATGCGCGCGGCGAGCTGGAGGCATTGTTCCTGCACTGCGCGGAGCGTGGCTGGGGCCGGGCCGCGCTGAGCGGCGGTGGCGAGCTGGCAGAGGTCGCCGTGCTCTGCGCCATGCGACAGGGCGTTGACATTGCCGGCATCATCGATCCCCGGCTTGCCGAGCCACGGTTCATGGGGATCACCGTCGTCGCGACCCCTGGCGATCTCGATGCTATCGATGTGCTTGTAATCACCGATCTCGACCGCCCCCTGGCGATGTACGAATCCGCGCTCACGGTGATGCCGGCGGAACGCATCCTGGCACCCGAGCTTCTCAAGCTGGCGCCAGCCGGCAGCCGAACCGAGGCGGCTGCGCCATGAAGCGCTGGTACGCCGTTTATACCCAGTCCCGGATGGAGGTGTGGGCGCGCGCCAACCTGTGGGAGCGCGGCGTCGAGGCCTACCTGCCGCGCTACCACAAGCGGCGGCGCCACGCCCGGCGGACCGAGTGGATCGCTGCGCCGTTGTTCCCGCGATATCTGTTCGCCCGCGCCGATCTCTCGGACACCGGGCGGCGCCTCATCGGCGCCGCGCCTGGGGTGGTCAGCCTGGTTTGCATGGGGCTTGAGCCGGCGCCGGTTGCGGACGCGGTGATCGAGGAGATCAAGGCCCGCGAAGGCGAGTCCGGTCTTGTCGACCTCGAACGCGAGCGCCCGCTTCGCCGCGGCGAGGAGGTACGCGTGTGCGCCGGACCGTTCCGCGATGCGCTGGGGCTGTTTGCCGCCCCCAGCGACCGCGAGCGGGTGTTCGTGCTGCTCAATCTATTGGGTCGCGAGGTGCGGGCTCGCATCCCGGTGACGAACCTAAGCCGCGACCTCTAGGTCTGGCGGTTGGGCACTCTCCGCTGCGCCGCCTGGCGGCCGCTGATCCCGACCACGATTCCGTAGAGCGCCAGCGCCAATACGATCCACAGCAGCGCGAGGCTCGGAAGCGCGAGCGCCAACGCTCCCGGTATTCCGGCCAACGCGAGATACGCAACAAGGCCCCAGCGCCACGGCATCCACCCCGCCAGGATGTGGTGAAGGTGGTTGCGGTCTGAGGAGAAGGGAGAGCGTCCGCCGATCACACGAAGCCCGATGAGGCGCAAGCAGTCGGTGACCGGGACCAGGAACCACAGGACGATGATCTCCGCGCGAAGCGCGTCAAAGCCGACGCTGTAGCAGTAGATGGCGAGCAGGCCGACAAAGATGCTGATCGAATAGGTTCCCGAATCTCCGAGAAACAGACGACCGGCGAGGTTGAACGCAAGCGCGACGCACAAGCAAACCGCGAACACCAGCAACAGTGGCCGCAGGTGTTCGGGCGCATAGAAAACCAGAAAGATCGTCCACAGGAGCGACTGTCCGATCACCAGCCCGTTCTTGCCATCGGCCATGTTCACGGCGTTTTGCAGGCCGACCAGGCATACCACCGTGAACACGAGCGGCCACCAGCCCTCGAGCACCAAGAGCTTGGGATAGAAGCCGAACAGCAGAAACTCGACCTCGAAAGCCGGGACCGCGACCAACACGCCGATCGAGAGCGCCGCCGAGGCACCCAGCCGATAGAAGGGCCGGGTATGGCTGCGGTCGTCGATCAGGCCGAGGACAAGGAAGGCCACCGCGCTGACCGCCAGGGTGCCGTAGAACGGGCGATACTCGGTGGTGACCGCGAGAACGCCGGCCATCACTGCGACCGGGACGATCACCGCCAAGCCGCCGACGAGGGGAGTTTCCCCGTCGTGGGTCTTGCGCGCGCCATCGGGCCGATCGAGCACCCCGACGGCTCGGCCAAGCGGCCGCGCCATCAGGCAGATTACGAGGCACAGCCCGCCCAGCACGAGGGATGCGAGATACATGTGGTGCCCCCCGGACGGTTGCTCACCGCCGTCGGTCAAATACAGGAAAATTCGGCAGTCTTGTCAAGGAGTCAGTCGCCTTCGCCTGCCGTCTCGGGAAGCCTGAGCCCACAGGTTTCGAGCACCGCACCGAGGGCAGCCCGGAGCGCCGATAGTCCCGCCTCGTCGTGTGCCTCGCATCGCGCCACGAGCACGGCTTGGGTATTCGATGCGCGCAACAGCCACCATCCGTTCTCAGTCGACACCCGGATGCCGTCGATGGTGTCCATCGCCGCTCCGTCGCGCTCGAGGCGCGCCCGAACCTCGTCGATGAGCGCGAACTTGCGTGCCTCGTCGCAAGGGATGCGGAGCTCCGGCGTGTTGACGTAGCTGGGTAGCGAATCGCGGATCGACGCCAGGCTGTCCGAGGTGCCAGCGAGATAACGCAACAAACGGACGGCCGCGTACAGCGCGTCGTCGAATCCGTAATAGCGGTCGGCGAAGAAGATATGCCCGGTCATCTCACCCGCGAGCGGCGCGCCCAGCTCGGCCATCTTGCTCTTGATCAGGGAATGGCCGGTGCGCCACATCAGCGGGCGGCCACCAAGGCGGGTGATCTCGTCGAAAAGGGCCTGACTCGACTTAACGTCGGCGATGACCGTGGCGCCCGG
>CAYUNL010000232.1:0-4511 GCA_964446055.1 uncultured Alphaproteobacteria bacterium
AAATATCGGCGCGATCTTGGTTCAACAACGAGGTAAAGGTGGGTGTGAATGCGATCAGGTCTTCGATGTCGATCTCGAAATAGGTAAGGCCCGCCTGCAAGCAGCCCTCGAGGAGGTTTTGCTCGACACCGACGTCGAAGCCGGTGCTGGTCTCGGGCTCGAGGTCCGGATTGCCGACGAAGATCCCGATGCCCGCGAAGTCATTGGCGCCGAACAGCTGTTGCAGCGTCGGGGCCTTGTATCCGGTGCCGTAGGCGGCCTTCAGGCGTGTGCCAAACGACGGCAGGCGATAGACGGCGGAGGCGCGCCAGGTGATCTCGGTCGTGAAACGCTCGTGATCGTCGGCGCGCACCGCGACGGCGCTCGAGAGCGATTCGCCGAAGCGCGACTGGATCTGCGCAAAACCGGCGTTGGTTCGCGCGTTCTCGTCAGTCACCGAAACAAAGCCGCTGGAGAACGAAGACGCCGATTCAGCCTTTTCGTCCTCGCTTTCGAAGCCCAGAGTGATCACGTGGTTGGCGAACGCGTGGATATCGCCCTGCCAGTCGAACTTGAGCTTGTCTCCGTTGTTGCTGGCGACCGAAAAAGCGGCCGACAGGGAATCGGCGAAATCGAGGTTCTTGCGGTTGTAGTCGGTGTAGGCCACGCCAAGGCGGTTCTCGAGCATCCCGTCGAAGAGGTTGAACGAGGCCTGGGCACGCCCGAAGCGCTGCCAGGTGTTCGCCTCGTTGTCGGGATCCTCGGCCGAGTTGTCGAGTTCGACCTCGGTATCGAGATAGCGGGCCACCAAGTCGATATCGACGAGCTCGGTGTCAAAGCCGACTCGCGCCGAGACGGTGGCGTTCTCGTACCCATCGTCCTCGTCGGCGGACCCCGCCGGGCGCAGCCGTGACGCCGTGACCGATTCGCCATCGCTGAGGTAGTGCTGCGCGCTGATCCGGTAGCTCATCGGCCCCTGCGAACCGCTCACGCCGGCGCGCTCGATAAAGGTACGTTGGGAGCCCGTTTCGAACCCGACACGGGCCCGCAAGGGACCAGCGCCACGCCGCGTGATGATGTTGACGACGCCGCCCAAGGCGTCGGATCCATACAGCGTCGAATGCGGCCCCCGCACCATCTCGATACGTTCGACGTCATCGAGCAAGATGTTGGAGAAATCAAAGGCGCCGTCTGCGGTGCTGGGATCGCCAATCTCGATGCCGTCAAGAAGCACCAGGGTGTGGTTCGACTCGGTCCCGCGCGTGAACACCGAGGTTATGGTGCCCGCCGGGCCGAGACGGACCACGGCGAGACCAGGCGCGGCGGTTAGCGCCTCCTCCAGGGTCTGGTACTGGTGACGCTCGATGTCCGCCCGGGTAATGACGCTAATCGCGCTCGCCACCTCTTCGATCGGGGTGGGAAGTCGGGTCGCGGTGACAACGACTTCCTCTAGGCGGGTCGCCTCCTGGGCCAGGCCCGGCGCCGCGGCGATGGCGTGGGCGATGAATATGACGGCGAGACAGGTCGCGCGGCTCGGGTACAGCATGGTAGGGCTCCGTCGGTTTTGAGGTCCGAACTCGAGCGCCACCAAGTCGACGCGAGCCTACGGACACGGCGCACGTGCCGCGACCCACCCGAAAGATCGGGCCTTGGTGATATCTCAGACGTGTAGACGACAACACTCACCCGCCGACTCCCACATCGACTTCGCGGCGCTCTCGTCACCGCTGCGGAGTCCGCACCGCTGGCAATCCCCGTCCACCGGTTGGGTGACGACTTCGACGGCAGGTCTCCTGGCTTGCGGATCACCGCCCGCGTCCCGCCTTCCCAGTTTCCCAGTGGCACTTGATGGACGCAGGCTCACCGCCCACAGTTGCGGGGGCAGCCACGGCTTTGATCCGGCAAACGCCGAACCGCACCGCATTCCCTCTGGTCCCTCTCGGGAACCGTCGCTGTCGTTTATAGGGGCTGGAGGAGTGCCGTGCAAGCTAGGCGGGGCAGCGGACGGGCGTCGGCTCAGTCGAACAGGCTGTCGATCTCGGCTTGGGTGTTCTTGGATTCGGCACCGTCGCTCAGGTTGCCGGCGGGAGGTTGCGGTGGCGGAATATCGGCCGATGCCGCCGATTCGCTCTCTCCGAACATCGAATCCACGTCGTCTTGGCTGATTCCCTCGCCCTCGAGTTGAGGGCCGTTCAACAGCGGGTCCTCCACCTCCTCGGTGACCGGCGCCGAATCGGCGACCCCGCCGTACGCTTCGAGGAGTGTGTCGAGGCGTTCGTCGATGAAGGTGAGCGTATCCACGACCTTGGAGATGCGCTGGCCGGTTACATCCTGGAACGAGCACGCCTCGAAGATACGCATGCAGGCACCCTCGATCTGCGCCTCGCGGTCGCCACCGCCGTTGGCGGAGCCTGAAGCCATGATCTCCTCGGCAGCCTCCATGATCGCGTTCGTGGCGCCTTCGGTCGATTGCACGATCGCACCCAACTCTTTGCCGGCGCGCGGGATGCGCTCGGACTTGATCTCGTTGGGCTGGGCGCGCGAAATATCGCCCTTGGCCTTGGCGATGTGGTCGGCAAGGTCCTGTATTTCGCGGTACATGCTGGAGTTGACCGTAGCGAAATAACGCTCCATGCAGGCGATCAGCACCTCGGTGACCGAAGCGATGTCGGTGAGGGAAACGGGGGCCTCCCGCTCAGAGCGGAGGAGGTCGACCAACTCGGAGATGTTGCCGGACAGGCCGTCGATATTCATGCCCACTCACCAGCCCTACGCCAGCCCGAAGTCTAGGCGCGGGGTGCTGAAGAATCGGTAAACTCACACCCTGGCCTCGTCTTGCCGGGCTACCGGCGCTTGGTTATAGTGCGCCGCTCGATCGCGAGGGGCATCTCTCATCCGCGCATCGTTGCGCCCGAGCGGGCGTCGCGGGTCGCCGCCCTGGCCGCGGCCGGCCTTCTTGGGACGTTATTCGTATGCGCATCATTCGGCATTCCAGCGGCCCGCCGGAGGCGGCGCGCGGGGCGGTGGTGGCGATCGGAAACTTCGACGGCGTCCATCGCGGGCACCAGGCGGTGATCGCCGAGGCCGGAAAGCTCGCGTTGAGCTTTGGCGCGCCGCCGGCGGTGCTCACCTTCGAGCCCCATCCCCGCACCATACTCCAGGCACAGGCCCCGCCATTCCGGCTGATGCCGTTTCGCGCCAAGGCGCGGACGATCGCCGAGTTCGGAGTGGAGTATTTGTTCGTCATGCGGTTTGACGCGGCAATGGCGGCGACCGAAGCCCCTGACTTCGTGAACCAGATCTTGGTCGAACGGCTGGCCGCGCGCCACGTCGTTGTCGGTCATGATTTCGTCTTTGGCCGCGGGCGCACGGGCGACCGCCACCTCCTGGGCCGGCTGGCCAAGGCCGGAGGGTTTGGCCTGACCATCCTCGATCCGGTGGGCGAGGCGGGCGAGATCTTCGCTTCCGGCCGGGTGCGCGAATCGCTCGCCGCCGGTCGTCCCGTCGAAGCCGCGGCGCTGCTTGGGCGCCCCTGGGAGGTGGAAGGGCGCGTGCGCCCGGGCGAGGGCCGTGGTGCGGCGCTCGGTTTCCCCACCGCCAACCTCGATTTCGGGCGCGGCTTCCGCCCTCGGCTGGGCATCTACGCGGCCCGCATCGCCGTGGCATCCGAGCCCGCGTGGCGCGACGGCGTCGCCTATGTCGGAACCCGCCCGACCTTCGGCGGCGGCGACATCGCGCTCGAAGCGCACATCTTCGATTTCACCGGGGAGCTTCGCGGACGACGCCTGCGCGTGGCCTTGGTCGACTTCGTCCGAGACGACCAAACCTTCGCCGACGCGGCCACACTGGGCGCCCAGATCGCCGCCGATTGTGACGCCGCCCGCGAAGCCCTCGCCGGGACGAACGGCATGCTCGCCGAGGCTGAATCTCAGCCGGCGCCTCGGGCGCACCAGAGGGCGCGGTCGTGAGCGGCGACTACCGTTCGACGATCTTCCTGCCCAAGACCTCCTTCCCGATGAAGGCGGGGCTGCCCGCGCTCGAGCCGCGGATCCTCGAGCAGTGGCGGGACCTCGGGCTGTTCGAGAAGCTGCGTGAGGATTCTCGTGGGCGCGAGAAATTCATCCTCCACGACGGGCCTCCCTACGCCAACGGCCACATCCACATCGGCACGGCGATGAACAAGATCCTCAAGGACATCGTCAACCGCTCGCAGCAGATGATGGGCAAGGACGCCAACTACGTACCCGGTTGGGATTGCCACGGCCTGCCCATCGAGTGGCGCGTCGAGCAAGACTACCGCGAGCAAGGCAAGGCCAAGGACGAGGTGCCGTTGGCCGAGTTCCGCGCCGAATGCCGGGCCTTCGCCGAGCGCTGGATCGAAGTCCAGCGCGAGGAGTTCCGCCGCCTCGGCGTCGAGGGCGACTGGGCCAACCCCTACACCACGATGTCCTTTGCGGCCGAGGCGCAGATCGCCGCCGAGGTGCTCAAGTTCCTGATGAGCGGGGCGCTCTACCGCGGCGCCAAGCCGGTGC
>CAYUNL010000233.1:0-4493 GCA_964446055.1 uncultured Alphaproteobacteria bacterium
GAACTGCGGCGCATCATGCCTGACGATTCGGCGCGTTTGGAGAAGCTGGTCGCGCACGAGGAGGTGCATCCGATTCACTCGCGCGAAGACCTTATGAACCGCCTCGATCCCGACCGCCGATGCTACGCCTTCTTCCACCCCGACATGCCCGAGGAGCCCTTGATCTTCATCGAGGTGGCGCTGGTGCGCGGGCTGGCCGACAGCATCGAGGCGCTGCTCGACGAGACAGCGCCCACGCTCGATGCCGAGGCGGCGGACACTGCGATCTTCTATTCGATGTCGAGCACCCAGCCTGGCCTTGCCGGCATCGATTTTCGTGGACCGCTGGTCACGGCGGTGGTCGCCGCGCTCAAACGCGAGCTGCCGGGACTCCAGGATTTCGCCTCGCTGTCGCGGATCCCAGGCTTCCGGGCGTGGCTCGATTCGCGAATCGCCGAGGGCGATTCCGGCCTCCTGGGTGCGACCGAAGCGCAGAGCTTGACGACGCTTGCCGGTGCAGACGATGGGCTGGCGGCACTCGGCGCCCTGCTGACACGGCCCGACTGGCACGCGAGCGAGGACATCGCGGCGGCGCTGCGCGCACCGCTGATGCGCAATTGCGCGCGCTATCTCCTACAGGCCAAGCACGGGGATGTGGGTGCCGCGGCGCGGCACGCGGCGGACCCGACGGCGCATTTTCATATGGGGAACGGCGCGCGTCTCGAACGGCTGAACTGGCTCGCCAACACCGCCCCCTACGATATCGCCGCCGCCGCCGGAATGTTGGCCAACTACCGCTACTTGCCGGAAGTAATCGAGGCCAACCGAGCGGCCTACCGTGACGAAGGCACGATCGCAGCGTCGCCTGCGCTCAAAGCGCTCGCCGCCGGCTGACGGGCGAGGGCCCAGAAGCATCCACTCAATCGGCGAGCGTCACGGCCACACGGAGGCCGATGTCGCCGCCGTGGTATCCAATCCCGCTCCTGATTCGAAACGCCGCCCGCACCACTCTGGGGGCGTTGCGCCACGACCCGCCACGCAGTATGCGTGACTTGCAGTTTCCGCTCGACCACTCCGAGCCGTCGGACGGCGCACCAGCATAGGTGTCGTTCCAGCAATCTGCGACCCATTCGGCCACGTTTCCAAGCATGTCGCGTACGCCAAAACCGTTCGCCGCGAACGAGCCCACCGGCGCCGCTCCCGCGTAGCCGTCGTCGCACTCGTGGTTCGTCCACAAGAATTGCAGGTTCTCCTCTCGGCTCGTCAGATCGTGTACGTTGGCGTTGGCGCACGCGCCGTCGGCGTCTTCACCCCAGAACCGCGCCCCGGTCGTGCCCGCCCGCGCCGCATACTCCCATTCGGATTCGCTGGCGAGCCGATAGGGCTTTCCGGTCACGCGTGAAAGCCAGCCGACATACTCCTTTGCGTCGAGCCAACTCACCATGATCGCCGGGGCCCCGTCTGCGCCTTGGCCCGGTTCCTGTTCGACCGCGCGGCCCCCGGGACAACCCCCATCTGCCACGCACGCGACCCACTGGATTACCGTTACCTCGTCCCTGCCCAGCGCGAAGGCCCGCTCGATCCTGACGGTGTGCTGTGGACCCTCGGCGTCGTAGCGGCCTGCTTCGACCTCGGGCGAGCCCATGACGAACTCGCCGGGCGGGATCACGACCATCTCGGGACAGGCATCACAATCTTGGAAGATCTCGCCAGGCAAGCCCGCCGCCTTCGCCGCGGCCGGCGGGCCGCCGGTTGCGACCGCGACCCCGGCGGCGAGGGCCAGCAACGCGAACGCATTGCCATGACCTCTGGCGTTCATGCGGGGAGTATGGAGACGCCTACTTCCCCCTGTCGAGGACTCGGAGGTAAGAATCCGGTGATCGAGCGTAGGTCTTCTCACCCGTGGTGGACCTGGGCGCGAAGTCGCTCGACGTAGCGCTCGAGGAGACGAGGGATCATACGGTCGACTTCGGCGATGCGGTCGAGGCGGGCGCGGAAGGATTCCTGGGGGATCGCGGTAAGCGTCGCGTCCTCGACCACCCGCGCCGAGGCCATGCGGGGTTCCTCGTCGATAAGCGCCATCTCGCCGATGATGTCGCCACGCTCGACGGTGGCGATCACGGTCTCGCGGGACTGGGATTCGACCACGATCTCGATGCGCCCGGCGGCGACGAGGTAGGCCTCGTCGCCGGGATCGCCCTGGCGGAAGACGTATTCTCCCGCAGCAAACACCTTGCGAGAGAGATCGTCTTGGCCCGGCGAGGGAGGCGGCGCGGTTTCGGGGGCCGCGGCGGATAGCTTCGGGGCCGGCGCCTCGCTGCCCTCGGCCGCGGCCAACCGCGCGAGCCGCTTGGCGATGAGCTCACCGACTTCGGCGGGCAGCAATCCCGTGCCGATCCGTTCGTTGAGGTCGGTCACCGCCGCCAACAGCGCTTCTTTGCCGCTTTTCGCCGGCACCAGTTCGGTCACCGACTTGAGCGATTTCACCGTGGCATAGAGCGCCTTCAGTACCTCCACCTGGTACTTGGCGCCGAATCCAGAACTCGAAAGGTCGAGGAGGAAGCCGAGCTTGGCCGCCCGGCTCGGCAGATGCGAAAGCACCGCGTCAATCCCTTCCTCGGCGCTGAGATCGCTACCCCCGTGGCCCATCACCATGCGCACACGGCGAACCACGCCCTCGCTCATCGCCCGGCCGCCCAGCAGCCCGCCGGGCGCCGTCACCGCCTCGACCAGCCCCACCATCGCGGCGCGATCGGCCTCCTCACCGGCACGGGTCAGCGGCTGGATACCGCGAATGCCCTGGGCGACACGCTCTACGAGGACGCTGCGCGCGAGCGGCAAGTCGTGCTCCGCCATCACCGTATTGAGCTTGGCCACGCATGTGTTCTCCATCCGCTTCGTCGCGATACGCATCCGCCCTGCGCTCAGCTGGGCGATGGCCCGTAGGGCGTCCGCGAGGTCCGAGCGGGAGCCCATGATCTCCTTCACCGCTTCGCCGCCGTCGAGGATCTCGGCAAACAGCTCATCGAGGCGCTTAATCGCGGCCTCGCTCGAATCGCGATCGAGCAGCTCGATCACCAGGCCGAGCTTGGTCTCCCAGGCAGCGGCGGCGCCGAGATATGCCGCGAGGGCAGTAGCGAGAACGTAGCCACGATCTTTGGCGTCGACCTTGCCGCGGATGGCGGTGCGGGCGGCGCTCACGCCCTCGCTTTTGAGCAGCTTGACGTAGGGCGCCGGATCTTTGGCGCGCTTGGCCCGCGCTGTCACTCGCTCCACCGCCTTGTAGAGCACGTCGACGCGGTCGATAGGACGAACCTGGCGGGCGCGCGCCTGGATGGCGGCGATACGGTGGATCGCCTGGTTGACCAGATCCTCCAGGCGCCCGAGCTCCCGGAGGTGCCACTCGCCGTGGAGGATTTCAAAGGCGGTGAGAAACTTGTGGTCGAGGTAGCGGCGGAGCAGCCTACCCGCCGTCTTGCGCGATTCGAATCGGTAAAGATCGTCGGCCTTGGCGCACCACGGCGATTCCTCTACCGGAGAGATACCAAACGTTGGCTCGGCGCGGCCCTTGCACTCCTGCTCGAACACCGCCTTCTCGCGCCGGCCCGACGATTCCTCCAGAACCCGCACCGCTTCGTGGCGGTTGGCTCCGACCAGCGCCTGGGCCGCGGCGAGCGCGGCGTTCTTGTGGCCGTGAACCGAATCGATGGTCCAGCGGCCCTCGACCTGAACCTGGACCTCATAGGAAATCTCTCGCGCGCGCCCCATCCCTGATCGTCCTTCTCCGCCGCGAGCCCGCTCGCGCGGCCGAGGGCAACGTTTCCGCAGACTCCCTTGCGATTGACGTGCACTCTAGCATTCGCGTTGCCTTCCCGCGAGCAACGCACGCGACGTTTGCCCGGCACGGCCCGCCTGATCGCGTAACGTTGACCCCCGGTTTCCGGTTGCGGTCTTTCCCAACCAGCCGATCTGCCGCTAGGATCGGTGTCGATCGAGGAACGGGCGATGAATCATTTCGAGTATCGGGGCGGCGTCTTGTGCGCCGAAGCGGTCCCGCTGCCGCGCGTCGCGGCAGAGGTTGGCACGCCCTGCTATGTCTACTCGACGGCGACGATCGAGCGGCACTACCGGGTATTCACAAAGGCGTTCGCTGAACCGGCGCCGCTTGTTTGCTACGCCGTCAAAGCCAACGGCAACCTTGGTGTCATCCGTACGCTCGCCGCGCTGGGCGCGGGCGCCGACGTGGTGTCGGGCGGCGAGCTGGCGCGCGCGCTCGCCGCCGGCGTGCCGGCCGCGAAGATCGTGTTCTCCGGAGTTGGCAAGACCGACGAGGAGATCGGAGCGGGGCTGCGCGCCGGGATTCTACAGTTCAATGTTGAATCGGTCGCCGAACTCCGGCGCATCGACGAACTCGCCCGTGGTGCCGGCCAAACCGCTCCAGTTGCCATTCGCGTCAATCCCGATGTCGACGCCGGGACTCACGACAAGATCGCAACCGGGCGCGCCGCCGACAA
>CAYUNL010000234.1:0-4483 GCA_964446055.1 uncultured Alphaproteobacteria bacterium
GAGTATCTCTGCCTGATCGCGGTGTTCGTCGGCTACGCCTTCGTCCAATCGGCCTGGATCGCGGTCGGGCTGTACATCCTCGATCACATGATTTTCGCCATGGCGATCGCCATCAAGACCTACTTCCAGAAGATCGCCGATCCCGCCGACATCGCCTCGACCGCGGGCGTGAGCTTCACCATCAACCACATCGCCGCGGTGGTCATCCCCGTGGTCTTCGGGTTTCTGTGGGTGATCTCGCCGGCGGCGGTGTTCCTGGCCGGCGCCGCCATGGCCGCGGCCTCGCTGGTGCTCTCGCGCCTGGTGCCGCCGGCGCCGGGTCCCGATACGGTGGCGGTTTTCGGGCCGCGCCGGGCCTACTCCGGGTGAGGGCAGGCCGTGGGGAAGACCAGATTCGCGGCAGCGGCCGTCTTCCTCGGCGCCTCGCTGAGTGTGCCGCTCATGCTGGCGGCGGGCCAGGACACCAATCCGCCCGAGGAAGTCGAGCGGCGCGTGGTGCCACAAGGGCGCGACGAGATCACCCTCTCGTTCGCGCCCCTGGTCGAGAAGGCGGCGCCCGCGGTGGTGAACATCTTCACCCGCAAGCTGGTGCGCGAAGGCGCGGTCTCGCCGCTCCTCGAGGAGCCGATCATCGAGCGCTTCTTCGGCCGGGCGCTGCCCCTTTTCGGCGAGCGCGAGCGCTTGGAGAACGCGCTTGGCTCGGGCGTCATCGTCCGGCCCGACGGCATCATCGTCACCAACCATCACGTAATTCAGGGCGCTCGCGACATCGTCGTCGTGCTCGGCGACAAGCGCCAGTACCCGGCCACCACCTTGGTCGCTGACGCCCGCACCGACTTGGCGGTCCTGCGCATCCGCACCGGCGGTCGACCCCTGCCCTACCTCGAGTTCGGCGATTCCACCGCGCTGCGGGTCGGCGATCTGGTCATCGCAATCGGCAATCCCTTCGGCGTTGGCCAAACGGTGACCACCGGGATCATCTCGGCACTCGCCCGCACCAGCGTCGGGGTGACCGATTTCCGCTTCTTCATCCAGACCGATGCCTCGATCAATCCCGGCAACTCAGGCGGGGCGCTGGTCGACGTCGCCGGCAAGTTGGTCGGCGTCAACACCGCGATCTTTGCCCGCGGCAGCGGTGGTTCGGTCGGGATCGGCTTCGCGGTGCCGAGCGTCATGGTGCGCGCCGTGGTCGATGCGGCGGTCGAAGGCAGGTCGTTGGTCCGCCCCTGGCTCGGTGTCTCGGGCAAGACCGTGACCGCCGCCGCGGCCCCGATGTTTGGGCTGTCACGCCCGATCGGCGTACGCATCGAGGCGGTGCATCCCAAGGGACCGCTGGCCGCGGCCGGTGTGGCGCCGGGCGATATCATCGCCGCACTCGACGGCCGCGAGGTCGAAGACCTGCAAGCGCTCCGCTTTCGCATCGCGACCAAGCAAGTCGGAGATACCGTCACGCTGGTGGTCATCCGCCGCGGGCGCGTCGCCGCGCTGCAGGTCGATCTGGTCGCGCCACCGGCGGAACCGCCGGCCAAGGAAACCCTTTTGAGAGGCTATCATCCGCTGTCGGGAGCCCGCGTCTCCAGCCTCTCGCCGGCCTTGGCGGAGGAACTCGGCGTCGACAGCGCCATCGCGGGGATCGTCGTCCTAGACCTGCGCCGCGGATCACGCTCCTTCGACAGCGGGCTGCGCCGCGGCGACATCATCCGCTCGATCAACGAGCAGCCGATTGCGGTGGTCGCCGACCTCGACAACTTCACGCGCCGTCCATTTGGCGGCTGGCGCATCGAGGTACGCCGCGGCGAATCGGATTTCGCGCTGGAATTGAAGTGACCACGTCGCCGCCAAGCCGCTCGCACGCAGCGCGCGAGCCCGATAGAATGCGGCGCGCGAGGGAGGCACCGCGGCGGGTGGGGGACATGACCGGTCAGATATGGGCGGACGGACGCGAAGTCGACAACCTCAGCGTCGCCGAGCCCGAGTATCACTTCGAGTACGTGGCGATCCACAATCAGCGGATCGCCCTGGTCAAGAATTATACCACTTGGTACGTCGTCGGCCTGACCGTCTCGATGGCCGTGTTTTGGATGTTCTTGTGGGCCGGACTGACGAGCGCAAATCTGCCGCTGTTGATTTTCGGCGGCTTGGTATCGTCGGGTTTCGTGTGGATGGCGCACGGAGTGAGCTGCAGCATCGACAGCGGTGTAATCGCGCTCTACCCACGCATCATCTTTCTCGAAATCATCCTCGATTATCAGTTCTACCGCGACTACCTGCGACGGCGCCCGCGGGGCGAAAGCGAACGCCGCTTCATCGAGAAGTGCGAGAACATCAGCGCCCCCAACACCGCCCAACTGTGGCGTGAGATTCATACCGACTTCAACTCCAAGGACTTCCCGCGAAGCCGGCGCATCCACCGCCACTACCGGTGGATGGCGTTTGGATCGGTGCTCGTCTATTGGTTTACCATCGCCGCGACCGTCCTCAACACCTTTACCGATATCACGAGGTAACCCATGGCCAACGCGGCGATAGAGACGCGCCGGATCGGGCGCACCGCGATCGAGGTGACGACGTTCGGGGCCGGCGGCTTCTCGATTGGCAACTTGTGGGAGGCGATCGCCGACGATGCCGCTCGCGGAGCGATGGACGCCGCCTACGATGCCGGCATCCGCTACTTCGACACCGCACCGGAGTACGGCTACGGGCTTAGCGAACGCCGCATCGGTGACGCGCTGCGCGCGCGGCCACGCGATGACTACGTGCTTTCGACCAAGGTCGGGCTGTTGCTGAAGCCGCGCGCGGGCGCGCTGCCGGCCGACGACATGTTCGTCGATCCCCTGCCCTTCGAAACCGTCTACGACTACTCCTACGACGGGACGATGCGTTCGTTCGAGGACAGCTTGCAACGTCTGGGACTGAGCCGCATCGACATCGCACTGATCCACAACCTCGACGCCCACGTGCACGGCGAAGAGGCGTTGCCTGCACACTTCAAGACGGCGATGGGCGGCGCCTACAAGGCGCTCGACCAATTGAGAAGCGCGGGCACCATCTCGGCGATCGGGCTTGGGGTCAACCGATGGGACGTTTGCGAGGCGGCGCTCGAAGAGGGCGATTTCGACTGCTTCTTGCTGGCCGGACGCTACACGCTGTTGGTCCAGACCTCGCTCGATTCGTTCCTCCCCAAATGCGTGGGGCGGGGAGTCTCGATCATCCTTGGGGCGCCCTTCAATACCGGAATCCTGGTGCGCCCGCCGTCCCGGAAGCCGACCTTCAACGACATGGCGGCGCCGCCAGACATGATCGACCGCGTGAAGCGCATTCGCGAGGTGTGCGAGCGCCACTCGGTGCCGGTGGCCGCCGCGGCGCTGCAGTTCCCGATGGCCCATCCGGCGGTCGCGACGGTTATTCCAGGCATCCGCTCCAGTGCCGAGCTGGCGGAGAACCTGGCCTTTGCGGCGCTGCCGATCCCGGACGATCTGTGGCGCGAGCTCAAGTCGGAAGCGCTCCTGCACGCGGAGGCGCCGACGCCCTAGCCACGATGCGCGGCTTCTCATCGCCGCGATTTGGGCATAGGGTAGACCCCTAGAGGGAAGCCATGGCGGCAGCAGAGGAAAGCGCTCGATTCAAGGTGCACGCGGCGCGCACCGATGAAGAGAAACATCGCGTGTACCGGTTTCGCTACGACACCTTGATCGAGGAGATGGGCACCGAATCCGTCCATGCCGAGTCTGTTTCGAAGACGGTCAAAGACGATCTCGACGACAGCGCGATCCAGCTCTACCTGACGGCCGACGAGCGGATCGCAATCGCGGTCCAGGTTTACCCCACCGACCGCAAGGGCGTGCCGGACGCCTTCGCCAAGAATTTCGACCTCGACTCGTTCGATTAATTCACGGGCACGGTGTTCTCGTTCACCTCATGGCTGACGGTGGCGAAGGACTGGCGCGGCAGCAAGATCGCCTCGGCGCTGCTGGGCGCCGCTTACAAGATCGCGCGGCGATCGGGCAGCCGCTTCGACTTCTGCGCTTGCGCGCCCGCGCAGGTACAGATGTACCAGCGGCTCGGCTATCGCCAATTCAAGGAGAACTTCGTCGATGAGGACGAGGGCTACAAGATGCCGCTGGTGCTGCTGACCGAGGACGAGAACCACCTACGCGCCGTCAAGTCGCCGTTCCTGAACCTCGCCCGAGAGCTCGACAACCCGCCCGAGACCATGCACTGGTTCGAGCGCCAGTTCCCCGACTTCGCCCGTAGCGTCGGCCTGCCAGCGATGGGCGAAGACGAGTTCTGGGAGTTCGTGACCGACCGCCTCCAGCAGACTCCGCTGGTGGGCATCCCGCTCCTCGCCGACCTTTCGTTCACCGAGGCCAAACAGGTCCTGACGCACGTGGGCAGCACCCTGCGCTGCCGCAAGGGCGATCACATCGTGCGCGCCGGCGACATGGGACACGAAATGTTCGTATTGCTGGCCGGCAGCGTCGAG
>CAYUNL010000235.1:0-561 GCA_964446055.1 uncultured Alphaproteobacteria bacterium
CTGAGGGTGCCGGTTTTGGGCCTTTCACGCTGGAGACACGGGTTCGAGTCCCGTTGGGGTCACCAACGTTTATCGTTGCCAGTCATCCGTCCGAAATAGACCTCGAAGGCATGACGCTTGAGCAAAGAAGCGACCCTTCCGGAGCATTTGAAGCGCTTTCCGCCGGATCAGGACCGGGTTCGCCCTCGACGCCATATTTGCTACGCTACCGCGGCCGCAGGTGGTCATCTGGAGAATCTCGGTCTGGTGACAGAGAAATGGATACCGTTGGAGTCGATTTGACTGTTCTTCGGAAAATGTTGGTTGAAGTGTGCCGTTTGGGCGCCGGGGGCCCGCGATGACACGCCGTCAGTCCAACTTGAAGGTCGCGCCCGAAGTCATGGAGACGCTCTACTCGACGATGCGGCGCATCCGCGCTTTCGAGGAGCGCATGGGCGAGCTGTTCGAGGAAGGGCTAATCAAGGGCACCGCGCACCTCTACATCGGCCAAGAGGCGGTAGCCGCCGGCGTGTGCGCTAACCTGCGCGCCGAGGACTACGTCGCCAGCACCCATCGCGGCCA
>CAYUNL010000235.1:602-4401 GCA_964446055.1 uncultured Alphaproteobacteria bacterium
GCATCGCCAAGGGCGCCAATATCGAGCGCATGATGGCCGAGCTAATGGGCCGCGACACGGGCACTTCGCGGGGCTTGGGCGGCTCCATGCATATCGCCGACATGGCGCTCAACATCTTCGGCGCCAACGGTATCGTCGGCGCCTCACTGCCGATCGCCACCGGCGCCGCCCTGGCCGCGAAACTGCGCGGCGAGGGTCAGGTCGCGGTTCCCTTCTTCGGCGACGGCGCGGCCAACCAGGGGGTATTTCACGAGGCGTTCAACCTCGCCGCCGTGTGGGCCTTGCCGGTGGTCTTCGTCTGCGAGAACAACTCTTATGCGCTCACCACCCGCTCCGAGACCACCACCGCCGGCGAGGGTATCGCCAGGCGCGCCGCCGCCTATGGCATTCCCGGTATCACGGTCGATGGTAACGACGCAGTCGAGGTCTACTTGGTGGTCCAGGACGCGGTGGCACGCGCCCGCGCCGGCGAGGGACCGACGCTGATCGAGGCGATGACCTATCGCCGGGGCGGCCACAGCCTACGTGCCGAGCTGCCGGAGGTGCGCCCGAAGGCCGAGCGGCGCGCATGGCTGGCGCGCGATCCCATCAAGAAGTTGGAGAAGCAACTGGTCGAGGACGCGGTCGTGCCCAAGAAGCGCGTTGGCGAAATCGGCGTGTCCGTCATGTCCGAGTTGGAGGCGGCGGTGAGCTTTGGGCGGCAAAGCCCGGAGCCGAGCGTCGAGACGATGGTCGGCGCGGTCGGCGCGCCGCACGACACGCCGACCGAGCCCGGCCCCGGCGCCGGGCGCGAGCTGGGCTTTGTCAAGGCGCTCAACGAGGCGCTGCACCAAGAGATGGCGCGTGATCGCGACGTCGTGGTGATCGGCGAGGACGTGGCCGAGATCGGCGGCATCTTCGGCACCACCAAGGGCCTGGCCAAGGCCTTTGGGACCGAGCGCGTGCGCGACACGCCGATCTCCGAGGCCGGCTTCGTCGGTTGCGCCCTCGGCGCCGCCGTCGCCGGCCTGCGCCCGGTAGTGGAGCTGCAGATATTCGACTTCATCACGCTCACCATGGACATGATCGTCAACCAGGCGGCCAAGTTCCGCTACATGCAGGGCGGCGGGCCGGCGGTGCCGCTGGTAGTGCGCGGGCCCCAGGGTGGCGGCATTCGCCTCGCCGCCCAGCACAGCCAGAGCCTGGAGGCGTGGTTCACCCACGTGCCGGGCCTGGTCGTCATCGCGCCCTCGACGCCCTACGAGGCCAAGGGCCTTTTGGTCGCCGCTATCCGCGACGACAACCCCGTCATCTTCCTCGAGCAAAAACTCCTTTACGTCGGTCCCGGCGGGCCGGTTCCAGAGGAGCTGTACGCGGTGCCGATCGGCAAAGGCCGGGTGCGGCGCGAGGGCACCGACGTCACCGTCGTGGCAACCTCGTCGATGGTGTCCCGTGCGCTCGGTGCCGCAACCCAGCTCGAGCACGACGGCATCAGCGTCGAGGTCATCGATCCTCGGACGCTAAAACCCCTGGATGAGGAGATGATCCTCGCCTCGGTGCGAAAGACCAACCGTCTGGTTATCGTTCACGAGGGGTGGAAGCATGGCGGATTCGGCGCCGAGGTCTCGGCGAGCGTGATCGAGAAGGCTTTTGACGACCTCGATGCGCCGATCCAGCGATTGGGCGCGCTCGACGTGCCGATGCCCTACAACGACGAACTCGAGCGCACCGTCATCCCCTCGCAAGACGCCATCGTCGCCACCATCCGTGGGCTCTAGGTCTCCTGGCCGTCCCAATCGATGGCGGCCGCAGTGGCGCGCCCTGGGGGTCAGGTCCGGGCGCGCTTGGGTGGGGTGGCGGAAACTCCCTCCAGTCCGCCCGAGACTCGCACGATCTCGCCGGTGATCCACGCCGAGCGCGGGCTGCAAAGGAAGGCGACGGCGCGGGCAATGTCCTCGGGCTCGCCCCAGCGCCCCAGGGGGATCGCGGAGCGGATACGCTCGATCATCTCGTCTTCGCTGATGCCCAGGCTCTCGCGGCGCTGGGCCATGGTTCGCTTGTTGAAGTCGGTGTAAACCGGACCGGGGCAAACCGCGTTGACACGCACCCCATAGGCGGCCAGCTCTAGCGCCAAGGTCCGGGTCAGGCTGATGACGCCGGCCTTGGCTACGTTGTAGGCCGCAGCCAGCGCGGCCGGGTTTTGGCCATTGATCGAGGAGACGTTGACGATCGCCCCCGCCTCGTGCCGCTCCATGATCTGTGCGGCGCGGCCCGGCAGCAGTAGAAGGCCCCGGTCAGCGTCGCGTCCATCACGCGCCGCCACTCGGCGTCCGGCAGTTCCGAAATCGGCGCGAGCTGCTGGCCGACGCCGGCGTTGTTGATGAGGATGTCTACCCGGCCGAGTTTGGCGAAGAAGGAATCAACGGCCGCGCTGTCGGTAACGTCGAGGGCCGCGGCGCGGGCGTCCAGACCCTCGGCGCGCAGCCGCGCGCACTCGGTCTCCGCCTTTTCCAGCTGGAGATCGGCGGCTACGACGCATGCGCCCTGTCCGGCGAGCTCGCGGGCGATGCCCAGGCCCAGACCCTGTGCCGCCCCGGTCACCACGGCGCTGGCGCCTTCGAGGTCGCCGTCTCCGCTCTCACCCATTGCCGCTTTCCTCGACCCTCACTCCAACATTATCTCATGAGGAGACCCGTCGGGGATACCGGCACGTTTTCAAGGGGTTAGTGGGTGGCGCTCTGCTTTGCCCGCAAATTGCCCATCCGGCAGCTCGTTTCGTAGCCGGACCTTCGCTCTCGGCGGGGGGCCGAGGGGGTATGGGCTGGTCGTCGTCAAGAAGGATACGGTGAGCGGCGCCGACCAGGTCGTCGAATTGGCCCGAGCGGAGTGCCCACAGGAAGGCGGTCAGCCCAACCAACCCCAGAAACAGGGCGATGGGAATCAGGTAGAGGATTCCACTCATCGCTCGCTGCCGAGTTCGAGCCGCAGGCGTTTGACGGACCGCCCAAACGTGCCGACGGCGGTAACCCTTTGTTAATCATGGGACGCCGGGCGGGGCGAATGATCGATGTTTTCTTGCAGATGGGGCAAATATTACCCGGCAGAACCTGCCGAAGTGGCAGGTCTTGCCGGTGCAGATGATGCCGCCGGAGCCCTCATGCGGATTCTCGGTCGCCAAAAAAGATTTAACCTTTTCATAACCTTAACAAACTCTTAACGCCGTGGCGGCTCGAGAAACGCGCTTTGGCATAGTGCTTGCTGGTAATCGATGCCGGCTCTATGTCCGGCGCGGGCGGAACGCCCGCAAGCAGAATGCTTGAATGGATCCTAGAAAAAGGAGACGTCAGCAATGGTATTGTCAGTAAACACCAACCAGGGCGCGCTCCTTGCCCTGCAGAACCTGACCAAGACCACGAAGGCCCTTGAGATCACCCAGCTTCGGGTGACTACAGGCCTTAGGGTCAATGGTCCGAAGGAAGACGCGGCGACGTTCGCGATTGCGAACACGCTCAGAGGCGATATCGCCGGCAACCAGGCCCTCAAGGTCGCGCTCGCCAACGGCGAGTCCACGATCAACGTGGCGATCGAAGCGGGCAAGGCGGTGTCGGAGATCCTCACCGAGATCAAGGCGAAGATCGTGCAGGCCAATCAGGCCGGCCTCGATGCCGATTCTCGGACCGCTCTGCAAAACGACTTCACGGCGCTGCGTGCACAGATTGCGACGATCGTGGCGACCGCGGAGTTCAACAGCGTCAACCTGATCAAGACCGCCGGTACGAATCTCGCCGTGCTCTCGACGGTTGATGGGAGCACCATTACT
>CAYUNL010000236.1:0-4388 GCA_964446055.1 uncultured Alphaproteobacteria bacterium
TGCGATTCTGGACTCCGAGATCACGAGGGAAAAGATGGGCTCGATCAACAAGATGGTCGCCCTTGTCCGGGAAAAGCTCGCCGTAAAGCCGAGCGACTGATTCTTGGGCCGCGATGATCCAATGACCCTCAACAGCATTCAACTTTACGAAACCCAGTATCAGGAGATGATCGAGGGCAAACGGCCCTTCTTCCGCACGCCGCCCGATGCCCTCGTTCGCGCAATTTTCGTTGAAAGCATTCTCCCGACCGAGGGCGGGGCGAAGGCTCTCGAGTTCGGCTGCGGCGAGGGTCGCAATGTCGAGTTCCTGGTGGACCTCGGATACGACGTCACGGCGACGGATGTCTCGGCGGCCGCCTGCGACGCCACCGCCAAGCGGATGGGCGGAAAGGCGGATATCCGTCTGCTGGCTCCAGGCGATGACCTTCCGTTCGAAAGCGAAGTCTTTGGCCTCGTCGTATGCTGGGAGGTATTGCACTGGTTGGGCTCGGAGGAACTGTTCGTCGGTTGCCTCAACGAATTCGTGCGCGTCCTGAAGAAACGGGCTCGCATCGTTTTCACCATGCCGACGGAGCGGCACTTCCTGAGGTTTCATGCCCGCGAAGTCGGGAAAAGCCGCTACGAGGTAACGGCGACGAGCCGCCAAGGCTGCACGCTTTATGCCCCCGACGTGGTAACGGTAAAAGCCCTTTGCGAGGCCGCCAAGCTGCGCATCGATCGGGTCATGTCATACGATTATGGGGATGAAAAAGGCGAAAACACCCTTGCGTCCCCCTTCTCCATGTACGTCTTCATCGCCTCCAATGTTTAAACGTTACCTCGAGATCGATACCGCCCCCTACGAGGTCCCCGACAATGAGGCGGCGGCCCGGTACGGCCTGCCGCAACAGGTGAGGTTCTGCGCAAAGTGCGGCATATCGAACCAGCGCCCCAACGCGGCGCGTTCGGAATTCACCCTGGTCGCGGACAGCGAGAAGAAAGCCATCCACTTCGACGAGGACGACGTTTGCGATGCCTGCAACTTTTGGGAGGCAAAGCAACGAACGATCGATTGGGCGGAGCGCGAAAGGGAACTGCGGGACATTTGCGATCGTCACCGGCGCGACGACGGCGACTACGACTGCATCGTGCCGGGGTCCGGCGGCAAGGACAGCTTCGTCCAGGCCTACCTCTTGAAACACAAGTACGGTATGCGCCCCCTGACGGTGACCTGGGCGCCGCTGATCTATACGGATTGGGGCCGCGCCAACCACCAGAACTGGATCGACGCCGGATTCGACAACCACCTGGTCTCGCCCAACGGCCGAGTGCGGCGCCTCTTGACCCGCCTCGCCCTCGAGACCCTGTTTCATCCGTTTCAGCCATTTGTTCTCGGACAGAAGAACATCGCGCCGCACTTCAGCATTCAGCACGACATTCCCCTCGTCTTCTTCGGCGATCATGCCGCCGAATGGGGGGTCGCCCTCAGCGAATCGGAAGACGCGCTCATGGTCTACGACAACTTCACCACGGACACGGAAACGGACATTCACCTGGGCGGTGTTTCCGTCGCCGAGCTCAAGGGTTCATTCGGACTCAACGACAACGACCTTTTGCCCTACATGCCCGTCGCGCCTGAGAAAATCCGCAAGGCCGGAACCGAGGTGCACTATTTGGGCTATTACGAAAATTGGCATCCCCAGGCCAACTATTACTTCGCCGTCGAGCACAGCGACTTTCAGCCGTCGCCGGAGAGGATCCCAGGCACCTATGGCAAGTATGCGGGCCTCGACGACAAGGTCGACGACTTTCATTTCTACACCTACTTCATCAAATTCGGGTTCGGTCGCGCCGTGCATGACGCCTCCCAGGAAATCCGCGCCGGCGACATCACCCGCGAGGAGGGCCTCGCCCTCATGCGGCGCTACGACGGGGAGTTCCCGGAGCGCTTCGCGGAGGACGTGTTCCGCTTCGTGAGCCTGCCGCCCGAGCAGTTTCCCGAGGCCTCGGAGATGTTCGAGCAGCCGATCATGGACCGGGACTACTTCGACCACCTGTGCGACCGCTCTCGCTCGCCCCATCTTTGGCGCCACGAGAACGGCCGTTTTACGTTGCGCCATTCCATCCCCGTGGAGTGATCCCTCGACCGATGGCAACCCTTCGCCTCCTCGCCCGCCTCGACATCAAGGCGCCCAATTTGATCAAGACCATCAACCTTGAAGGGGTGCGCGTGGTCGGCGATCCCCAGGCCTACGCGGAGCGCTACTACGCCGAGGGCATCGACGAGATCATCTTCCTCGACGCCGTCGCCAGCCTGTATGGCCGCAATCACCTCACCGAGATCGTCGAGCGCACCGCCGAGAACGTCTTCATCCCGATCACGGTGGGCGGCGGCATTCGCTCCGCCGACGACGCGCGGACCCTGTTGCAGGCGGGGGCCGACAAGGTGGCCATCAATTCGGCGGCGACGCTGCGCCCCGAACTGGTCACCGAAATCGCCACCCGGTTCGGGTCCCAGTGCATAGTCCTGTCGATCCAGGCCAAACAACTCGGCGAAGGCCGGTGGGAGGCCTATCGCGACGGCGGGCGCGAGCACACCGGGCTCGACGTGGTCGAGTGGGCGGCGCGCGCCCAGGAGCTGGGGGCCGGGGAGATCCTGCTGACCTCGGTCGACAAGGAGGGCATGCACCGGGGCTTCGACGTCGAGCTCATTCGCGCCGTTTCCGAGGCGGTCACCATCCCCGTCATCGCCAGCGGCGGCATGGGCGAATTCGAGCACCTCGTGGCCGCCGTCGAGGGCGGAAAGGCCGACGCCGTCGCCATGGCCTACGTGCTGCACTACGAAAAGATGGCCCTCGCCGAAATTCGCCGAAAGGCCCTGGCCGGCGGCCTGGATGTCCGGCCGGTATGAAGGGCCCAACAGTGCGGGAAGGCACATAACATGGTTTCTGAACAGGGCGGGCTGGCCCGCGCCTACATCGTCGCCGAGGCCGGCGTCAATCACAACGGCGACCCCGAACTCGCCCTGAAGTTGATCGACGTAGCCGCCGACGCCGGCGCCGACGCGGTGAAATTCCAGACCTTCCGCGCCGTCCATGTGGTTACTTCGGCGGCCCCCAAGGCCGAGTACCAAAAGGCGGCGACCGAAGGAACGCAGTCCCAGTTAGACATGTTGCGCGGCTTGGAGCTGGACAGCGGTGTCTACACCCGGCTCATGGCGCGCTGCAAAGAGAGGGGCATCGATTTCCTGACCACCCCGTTCGATCTGGAAAGCCTCGCCTTCGTGGTCGACGTCCTGGGGTTGGGGACCGTGAAGCTGGGGTCCGGCGAAATAACCAACGGGCCTTTTCTGCTCGCCGCCGCCCGGACCGGCCGCAGGATGATCCTGTCCACCGGGATGAGCACGCTGGGGGAGGTGGCCGACGCGCTCGGCGTGCTCGCTTACGGCTATGGCCCCCCCGAGACGCCGCCCTCGCTGGGAGCGTTTTCGCGCGCCCTCGAAAGCGAGGCGGAGCGCGCCGTCCTCCGCGAAAAGGTTACGTTGCTCCAGTGCACCACCGAATACCCGGCCCCCTTCGCCGAAGTGAACCTGCGCGTCATGGAGACCCTCTGGGAGGCGTTCGGTCTCCCGGTGGGCCTGTCCGATCACTCGACCGGGATCGCCGTCCCGGTGGCGGCCGCCGCGCTGGGCGCCGCCGTCATCGAAAAGCATGTCACCCTCGACCGCTCTCTTCCCGGCCCGGACCACGCGGCCTCGGTGGAGCCCGATGAACTGGCGGCCATGGTGGCGGCCATCCGTCAGGTCGAGGAGGCGCTCGGCGATGGCGAGAAGCGCCCGACGCCATCGGAGCGGAAAAACCTGGCCATCGCCCGGCGGAGCCTGGTCGCCCAACGCGCCATCCGGGCCGGGGACCCGTTCACCCCCGACAACCTGGCCGTGAAGAGACCGGGCACCGGCGTCTCCCCCATGGACTACTGGGACTGGCTGGGGCGCACGGCCGACAGGGACTACGCCCCCGACGAACTGGTCGTTCCGTGAGCACGCCATCCGTCGGCGGGGGCGCCGCCATCATCGAGGACGTGTCGAAGAACGCGACCATGGTCGGCGTTCCGGCAAGGCCGAAGAGATCCTGACCGGGAGCCGCCGTGAAAGACTGGAAAAAGACCCTGATCACACCGACCGCGTCGATCGGCCAAGCAATTGCCATCATCGACGCCAGCTCCTTGCAAATCTGCCTCGTCGTCGACGAGGACCGCCGTCTTCTGGGGACGGTCACCGACGGCGATGTGCGCCGGGGCATCCTGAAGTCGATCAGCCTGGATGCTCCGGTGACCGAAGTGATGAAACGCCAACCGGCCATCGGCACGCCGCGCGACGGCCCGAAGCGTCTTCTCGAAACCATGCTGCC
>CAYUNL010000237.1:0-2407 GCA_964446055.1 uncultured Alphaproteobacteria bacterium
GGCTGAGAGGCCGGAGCGGTGCTGTTGGGAGAGCGGGAGATCGACGGCCATATGTGGCTCGATCCGGCGAACGCCCGCGTTTTGGTCAAGGCCGCGGCGGCAACGCTAAGCAGCCTTGATCCCACCCGCGCACAAATCTACGCGCGGAACGGCGCCAACGTGGCCGGCCGCTTGGATGCGCTCGATGGGCGGCTCACGCGGCGGCTCGAAGCGGTTTCGGAACGGCCTTACGTCGTCATGCACGATGCCTACCGCTACCTCGAAAGTCGCTACGGGCTCGCCTCGCTCGGCGCGATCGCGGTCTCGCCGGAGCAGCCACCGGGTGCACGTAGACTTGCCGAGCTTCGCCGCCGCATGGGCGAGTCCGGAGCGCTGTGCGTCTTCGCCGAGCCCGGTATCGAGCCGGCGCACGCCCGCGCGCTTGCCGCCGAGACCGGCGCGCGGATCGGCCAGCTTGATCCCCTCGGCATTGCTCTCGCACCTGGGCCTGCAGCCTATTTCAACCTGATGGAGCAGCTCGCCGACGACCTGATCGCCTGCCTGGCTCCGGCCCAATAGGGCGGCAGCGGGTGCACACGTGCGACGATATCGGATAGCGTGACGAAAGCCAGGGAAGCCAAACAAGAAGGACGAACCGATGGTATTGACCACCCGACGGGTGGCGTGGGGCACGATGGCGGCTGCAGTCGCAATCTTGGCCATTCCTGCGGCGGCGTCAGAGGGCGCCGGCGAGATCCTCGATTTCTCGGGGCATTGGGCGGGCTTCGTTTCGCTGGCCGTGTTCGTCGCCGCGTATGGGCTGGTCATCGGCGAGGAGACGCTGCACCTGCGCAAATCAAAGCCGGTCATGGCCGCAGCCGGCGTGATCTGGGTATTCGTCGCCATCGCCTACTCGCAGGCCGACGCAAGCGCGGCGGCGGAGGAGGCGGTGCGCCACAACCTGTTGGAATTCGCCGAGTTGTTCCTCTTTCTTTTGGCCGCGATGACGTACATCAACGCCATGGACGAGCGCGGCGTGTTCGCTCGCCTGCGGGCTTGGCTCGTGTCGCAGGGATTTTCCTACCGAATCGTTTTTTGGGTGACCGGCGGCATCGCCTTCGTGTTGTCGCCGATTGCCGACAACCTGACGACCGCGTTACTGATGGCCACCGTGATTGTGGCGATCGGCGCGGCGAGCCGCGCCTTCGTCGTTCTGGCGTGCATCAACGTGGTCGTCGCCGCCAACGCAGGAGGGGCTTTCAGCCCCTTCGGCGATATCACGACGCTGATGGTGTGGCAGAAGGGGATCATCGCCTTCGAGGAATTCTTCGTCTTGTTCGTGCCCTCGCTCGTGAATTGGCTGGTGCCCGCGGCGATCATGGTTTTCGCGGTGCCGCGCGGGCGGCCGGTCCCGGTCGCCGAGCACGCCCGCCTACACGACGGCGCCCTGGTGGTGATCGGCCTGTTCGTACTGACCGTAGTGATGGCCGTGGCCTCGCATAGCTTCCTGCACATGCCGCCGGTGCTCGGAATGATGACCGGGCTCGGCGTTCTTAAACTCTACGGCTACTATCTCAAGCGCGGCGCTCCGGGCTTCCCGCCACCTTCGGAGAACGATCTGAGCGACAGCGTGCTCAAGATCGACGACCCGCCACCGGCGCTGGCCGGCGCCGAGACGCTTCGGACCGAGCCCTTCGATATTTTCCGGGCATTAGAGCGCGCCGAGTGGGACACGCTGATGTTCTTCTACGGTATTATTTTGTGTGTCGGCGGGCTGGGCGCCTTCGGCTACCTCGGTCTTGGCGCCGACTGGATGTACGGCCTTGGGCCGACCACGGCCAACGTGCTGGTGGGCGTCCTCTCCGCGATCGTCGACAATATCCCGATCATGTTCGCGGTCTTGTCGGTGGAACCGACGATGGACCACGGCCAGTGGCTATTGGTCACCCTGACCGCTGGGGTCGGCGGCTCGCTCCTGGCTATCGGATCGGCGGCTGGGGTCGCGGTGATGGGCCAGGCGCGCGGGTTTTACACCTTCACCGCGCATCTCAAATGGACACCCGTGATCGCGCTCGGTTACGCAGCGTCCATCGGTACCCACCTGCTCATCAACGCCGCTGCGTTTGACTAGCGGGCTTGGCTAGGGTCGTGAAACGTTTACCAGGAGATCGCCCTGGGTCTCGACCCAGTCGGGTCGGGCGAGCGAGGTGTTGACGAATCGTATCTCCAGGCTGTAGCGCACTCCGGACATCGTCGGCGTCACGTGCGTCCGATGGACACACTTGGAATCGAACATTAGGACGTCCCCGGCGTCGAACTCGGGTTGCCAAAAGCTCCCACTGTAGTGGCGCTCGACCACCGAGGCGTCGATCTCCATGCGCCCGTGATTCGTGGCGGGCGCGTCGGTCACGGGGAGCACCGCGTCCAC
>CAYUNL010000237.1:2417-4373 GCA_964446055.1 uncultured Alphaproteobacteria bacterium
CCCGTTCGGCGACGACCTCGAGCCCAGGTGCGTGCACGCCACATGGGTTGAGCGGAATCCAACAAGTCAGCATTGGCGCCGGCACCGGCACCGCCGTGCCGTCCTGGTGGAACGGCGAGATCGACTTGGTATCGGTCCGCCAGTGACGGCGGATGAAGCTGTAGCCGAGGTACATGGATACGCGGTCGGCCTGGAAATACTCGTACAGCGCGTCGCTAATGGGAGTGATGCTCACCCGATGCAGTGCCTGCATTAACGCGCGGTCACCGAAGTCGGCGACCGTCGCCAAGAAGATGTTGCCGTAGTTGGTGTAGAGCGCCACCTCGTGCACCCGTTCGCCGTTCGTCAGCCACCGGAAATAACCCTCGATGTCGTCTATCATCGCCGGTGTCAATTGTTGCGGCACGACGCCGCGCACCAACGCCGTCCCGCGCTCGCGAAGCACGTCCGCACAATCTTCGACGTTCAAGTTCGAGGCCTGAAACGTCAGGCCGTCGGCATCAAACGCACCCTCGGGTGGAGGCTCCAACTGGGCCGTCAAATTCTCTTCCAGCATGGGAGGAATCGAGCGGAATATGATTAAGAATCGGTGAATCGCTAGGTCTACCAAGACCTGCTAGGGTGCGACATCGCAGCGAAAAGGGAGGCGCGCAATGTCAACCTACATTGTTCTGGCGAACTACACCGAGCAAGGCATCGCCAACATCAAGCAAAGCCCCGGCCGGCTGACGGCGGCAAAAAAAGCGCTAAAGGCCATTGGCGGCCGCTTCAAGGATTTCTATTTGACGATGGGCGGGTACGACTTCGTCTGCGTGATCGAGGCACCCAGCGATCGGGCCGCGGCGAGTTTCGCGCTCGCCATCGGGGCGCAGGGGAACGTGCGGACCACGACGATGTTGGCGTTCCCGGAGCCCGAGTACCGCAAGATCGTCAAGGCCCTGCCGTAAGATACTCGCGGAGACCGGAAGCTCTAACCCGCCCGCGTCGAAGCCGACGCCAAACTAAGGCCGACCGCACCGGATTGAGCCGCGCTCAACCGGTTGGGAGCGCCTGGCCGTGATCGGTGGCGGCGGCCCTGCGCATCGCCGCCATCGCCTTGTCTATGGGAAAAAGAACGGTCGTGTGGATGGCGGCGAAACCACCGGTCCCGCTCATTGTCATCAGCGCGGCGCTCATCCTCTCGCGGTCGGGAAACTCGGCGATGAAGATGCCGTCGTATTCGCCGAAGGCGAAGAAGAGCTGCAGCAGTTTGCCGCCGAACGCACCGACAAATGCCTCGGCGACGCTCGCGCGGTCCGACGGCGTATCGATCATCGCTTGCGCCTGCTCGGACCGGTAGCGGAATTGGACCAGGCAGTGTTGCGTCATGGTATGCTCCTTCATTGCTATGGCGTCATCGCTACAGCGGCCGGCGAAAGACCGCCCAGGCCGCCAGGTATAGCGCCGCAGCCGAGGCTACCACGAGGCCGAAGCCTAGGTGGAGGGCAAGAAGCGTCGCCAAGACTGCGCTCACCACCGAGGCGCAACCGTTGATTCCCCACGCCCAAGGAATCAGTTCGCGCCAGCGTGCGTGGAGCCGTCCGATGCCCAACGGAAAGGGCATTCCCATCGGCACTGCCAGGGGAGCGATAAGGGCGAGCGCGATCGCCACCTTAGCCGGCTGTGGCAACGGCATGAGCCAGCGCAGCGCCGGACCGAGCGCCACCAAATAGAGCCCGGACGTCAACGCGATCGCCGTCGCCGCAGCGCCGAGTGCCGAAGCGCGCCGGCCCGCGAGGCGCGCGTCCAACGCCGGCGCAGCGCCCGCACCCACACCGGCAAAGACCAGGAACGCCGCCAAGACCACCGCAACCGCATACAGTGGGTGACCTAGGAACTGCACGAAACGCTGAATGAAGGCGATCTCGACGAAGAGGAAGCCGAGGCCGAGCAGCAGGAAATAGAGCACAACTCGCA
>CAYUNL010000238.1:0-4357 GCA_964446055.1 uncultured Alphaproteobacteria bacterium
CCTCATGAAGGCGCGCATCAAATGGATCGAGGACCGCAGTTTCTTGGGTCAAACGGATAGTGGCCACGGAATCGTCGTCGGCGCCTCGAAGAGTGCGGATGGCCAGCGCCTGTGTCCCAACCCGATGGAGGTCGTGCTGGTCGGCATGGGCGCGTGCAGCGCCTTCGATGTGGTGGATATCCTCGAGAAGTCGCGCGAGCCCATCGCCGATTGCGTTTCCGAGATCGAGGCCGAGCGCGCCGAGGAGCACCCGCGGGTTTTCACCCGCATTCACGTCCACTACACCCTGAGCGGGAACGGCCTCAACCGTGACAAGGTGGCGCACGCGATCGAACTCACGGCCGAGAAATACTGCTCGGCCTCGATCATGATTGGCCACACCGCCGAGATCACCTATGACTTCGAGATCGTCGAAATCGTCTGAGTACGCTGAAAAAACAGTGTCAAAAGCAGCAATGGAAAACCGCGATCACCTATTCAAACCCGGTCAGTCCGGCAACCCAAATGGGCGCCCCAAGGGGCGCCTCAACCGATCCACAATGGCGGCTGCAGCACTGCTAGACGGCGAATCCGAAGTCCTCACACGGCGGTGTATCCACTTGGCCATGGGGGGCGATCCAACGGCCCTCCGGCTCTGTCTGAGTCGCATACTGCCGGTCAAGCGAGAGCGCACCATAGAACTGGCTCTACCCGCTCTACGGGGCTCCCAAGACTCCCTGAGGGCAATAGGGACGGTGCTTGAGGCGGTTGGTGCTGGAACAATCACACCGTCCGAGGGACAGGCCGTGGCCTCGCTGCTGGAGGCCCATCGGTGGACCTTCGAGGTCGAAGAATTGGAACGTCGTCTCGAGGTCTTGGAAGCACAACAGTGCGCCGCACGCTGAAGACCCGCCTATCCAAGCTGGAGAAGCGCTCAGCAGCGCCCAGAGTGGAGGTGCTGTAATCCCAAATGTTTTGATGACGGACACAACATTCTACGAGCACGCCGCAGGGATTTGGGCTTAGTAGCGTTTGGCCACCACGGTGTTGAGGAACACGGCGAGTACGATCACCACGGCGATGAATATGTCGAGGTAAAAGCCGGGCGCCCGGCCCAGGATCAGGACGTCCTTGACCATCTCTAGTATTATTGCGCCGAGGACGATGCCGAGGACGGCGCCGCGACCGCCGAACAGCGAGACCCCGCCGACGATGCAGATCGCGACGATCTTGAGCTCGAGCAAGTGCTGGGGATCGACGGTGATTACCTTTTGGCGCGCCACGCTCAGGATCCCGGCCACGGTCGCGAACAGCGAGCACATGACGAAGGCGATCATCTTGGTCTGAAAGACGTTGATGCCTACCGCTCTGGCTGCCTCGGGATTACCGCCGACGGCGAGGAAACGGTTGCCGATGCGATGGCGGTTGAGGATCAAGTAGGCGATCACCGCGAAGCCGAGGAACCACAGGAACTGGGCCGGAATGACGCCGAAGATCTTGCTGGTCAAGAGGGTGAAGAAGGTTTCGTCCGCGCGGAAGGGTAAGGACTTCATGCCGGTGATCACGCGCGATCCCGAGCGGATGATGAACAGCGTCCCAAGCGTGGTGATGAACGAGGGGATGTTGAACTTGAGCGTGATGAAGCCGTTGACGAGGCCGACGACCACGGCCGTTGCCAGGGCGCACAGGACGGCTATGGCCTCGGGCACGCCGTGGGTCCACGCAAGCACCATCATGTAAGGGCTGAAGGTGAAGAGCGCCCCTATCGAGAGGTCGAACTCGCCGGAGATCATCAGCATCCCCATGCCCAGCGCCAGGATCCCGAACGTCGGGATCGCGCGCAACAGGATGCGGATGTTGGCCGTGGAGGTGAAACGGAAGTCGTCGGGGAAGATCAGCCCGACGGCGACGGCGGCGAGGAGGAAGACGACGAACACGATGACCACGTTGCCCGCCGGGTAGCGCCGTAGGCGGTCCCACAGGTTGGTCCCGGCGTAGCGCTCGGCCACGACGCTATCGGTTCCGAACGCCGTCATCCTTCACCACCCTCCCGTATTCTCCACACTTTGCCGGCCTATTTGGCGACTCGCTTGGCGACGATAGTATTGAGCACGACCGCACTGATGAGCGCGAACCCGATGAAGGCCCTGAAGTATTGACCGGGGGCGCGGTACAGCGCCAGGATGTCCTCGATGCTGGCGATCAGGGCGGCGCCCAAAACGATTCCGAGAATGGTACCGCGGCCGCCGAACAGGACCAGGCCGCCCATGACGCAGGCGGCAATGGCTCGGAGCTCGAAACCGACCGTGATCTGGATCGGGACGACGGCGTTGATACGGGTGGCGCTCACGATGCCCGTCAGCGCCGCCATGGTCGAGCAGATCATGAAGGCGATACGCTTGACGCGGTCGGCGTTGATGCCGACCGCGATCGCCGGCTCCGTGTCGCCGCCGACGGCGATGACCTGGTTGCCGTACCGGTGGCGGTTCAGCAAGAAGTAGGCGCCGACGGCAAGAACCACCATCCACAGAAGCTGCGCGTGGATCGGGCCGACGATCCGGCCGGTAAGGATTGCCTCGAATGTCTCGCCGGGATAGACCGATTGCTGGTCGATCGAGGCGGCGCTGCCCGAGCCCGCGATCCAGCGGACGATGCCGCGCATGGCGAACATCATGCCGAGCGTGGTGATGAACGAGGGGATGCGCAGCTTGGTGGTGATCAGGCCGTTGACCGCGCCGACCGCGAGCCCTGACAGGAGCGCGGCGGGGAACGCCGCCACCACCGGCCAGTCGTGATCGTGGAGAAGGCCGCCCATCACGAAGCCGGCCATTACGAAGACGCCGCCGACGGAGAGGTCGAACTCGCCGGAGATCATCAGAATCCCCACGCCCAAGGACAGGATCACGAGCCGGGGAATCTTCTGCAAGAGGACCGAGAGGTTCCGCTCGCTGAGGAACGGGAACGCTTCCGACTGCGAGACGTCGGCGATGATGGCGGCGAGCATCACGACGGTGAAGACGAGGACGATGTTGGCCGCCGAATAGCGGCGGAGTCGGTCCCAGCTGGTTTCTAGCTTGCGCTGCACCACTGCCATAGCGTCAACGGCCGTCATTGCCTGGTGTCCCTAGTTCCGTACAAATGTGTAGACAGAGCGAGGGAGGGGCGCGACCACTCCTTTCGGGTGGCCGCGCCCCTCTAACGGATGGCACGATCGCCGTGTAAAGCTTACCGGTACGTGCCCACCCACTTGGGATACAGATGGGCGTTGCTCGAGTCGATCACGCCCATACCCGTATCGGACTCCACGGGCGCCAAGCCGTAACGAACATTGTAGGCGATGTACATCACCGGCAGGAAGCCCTGCCAGAAGGGCTGCTGGTCCATCGAGGCCTCGGTCAGCCCGGCGATGATGTTCTCCAATACCAGCGGACCGGTGTCGAAGCCGCCGTTGGGAAGCCCCTCCATGCCCGCCTCCTCAGCCGCCTGCGGCGCATGCTGGGTGTTCACATAGCCGAGCGTGATGATGCAGTCGGTCTCGGGGCGGGCAACGAGGTACTCGGCCAAGATATTCTTGGCTTCGTCGACCACAGTGCCGGTGGCGAGGACCTCCGAGCCCACGCCTGCCTCGTCCAACGCCTTCTTCACGCCGGAATAACGTAGGTGCGACCAGACGAGGTCGGCTTGTTCGCTCGGCACGACGCAAAAATCACCCTCTTTGAGGCCAAACTTCTCGACCATGCGCTTGCCGATGCGGTAGCCTGAAGCGACGAAGTCTTGACCGACGAAGGCTAGGCGCGCGGTCCCGCCAGGCCCGTCGCCCTCTGGATCGTCGACATTGGCGGTGATGACAGCGATGCCGGCGTCACTCGCATTCTGGATGGCCTCGGTCAAGACATCCTCGACCGCGACCATCGACACGATCCCGTCGACCTTGTTGGCTATCGCCGTCTCGATGAGGTCCTTGTTCCGCTCGGGGTCACCGTCGGCATTCTGGACATCGACGTTGACGTTGAAGAGGCTACCGGCCTCGTTCATGCCGTGGAGTACGGGTTCCCAGAAAGAGATCCCCTCGCAACAATGAAGGATGAAGGTGACCTCAAGCGTCTCTTCGTCTTGCGGTCCTGCAGTGCCTGGTTGCGCCGCAAACGTTACCAGTAGTCCCACCGCGCAAGCGGTTAATACACTACACAATGATTTCATGATTGATCCTCCTATGCTGATTATTCGTCTAAACTTTTGCATGCAAGGGGGGGGAGGAGTCAACCTTTGAGTGCGCCCATGCTCATGACCTGCCCCCCTTAACCGGATCCACCTGCTTAGTTTAGCCGATATTTCCCGGATAGTCATCAAATTCGACACAATCATACATGATCGCACT
>CAYUNL010000239.1:0-4353 GCA_964446055.1 uncultured Alphaproteobacteria bacterium
CCTCAGGCATCTGCACGTCGGGCTCCACGAGTTCGGTGTCGGAGCGAGGCTCGGCAACAACGGGGGCCTGCGTTCGCCCGCCCAGCTCTTGGAGCATTTAACCGGCCGCATCGAGAACAATCCGCTGGTCACCGTCCACCTTGCGACCCGGCTCGCCGAGACCAACGGCTTCATGGGGAACTTCACCTCGAAGCTCGAAACCGGCAACGGCGGGGCCAGCGAAATCCGCCACGGCGTCGCCATCGTCGCGACCGGCGGGGTCGAGTACCGCGGCGAAGAGTACGGCTTCGGGAGCCATCCCGACATCCTGACCCAGCAGCAATTCGAGGAGCGGCTTGCGGGCTGCGCCGGCGGCGAGCCCCAGACGCCACGCTCGGTGGTCATGATCCAGTGCGTCGGGCCGGCCGAGCGCTATTGCGGACGCATCTGCTGCACCTCGGCGCTCAAGAACGCGCTGAGTTTGAAGCGCCTCGACCCAACGGCGCGGATCACGGTGCTTTACAAGGACATCCGCGCCTACGGCTTCAAGGAGCGGCTTTATACCCAGGCCCGTGAGGCCGGCGTCATCTTCGTCCACTACGACGACGATCAAGAGCCCACAGTCGAAACCGCGAACGGCCAGCTTCGGGTCCGCGCCTTCGAGCCGGTGCTGCGTCGCGAGCTCGTGCTGGAGCCCGACCTTGTCGTCCTTTCGACCCCGGTGGTGCCCGCGCCGGCGGCCCGCGACATCGCCTCGCGCCTGCGCGTGCCGATCGACGCGGACGGCTTCTACATGGAGGCGCACGCCAAGCTGCGGCCCATGGACTTCCTGTCGGAAGGCATCTTCATGGCCGGCATGGCGCACTACCCCAAGCTCTTGGAGGAGACCATCGTCCATGCCCAGGCGGCGGCCTCGCGGGCGGCGACGGTGCTGTCGCGCCAGAGCATCACCACCGGCGGCAGCGTCGCCGAGGTCAACAACGAGCTCTGCGTCGGCTGCCTGACCTGCGTGCGCCTGTGCGCCTTCGGGGCCACCCGCATCGACCCCGAACTGACCGGCGTCGGCGGCACGAGCGGCGCCGCGACGATCGAATCGGCGCTGTGTCAGGGCTGCGGGCTGTGCGTCGCCGCCTGTCCGGCCAAGGCCATCGACCTCCTGCACTTCACCGACAAGCAGGTGATGGCCAAGGTGGACTCGCTTTTGGCGCCTGCAACGCATGAGCACAGACACGGGGAGGTGGTGTCATGAGCGACGCCTTCGAGCCCCAAGTGGTGGCCTTTTGCTGCCAGCACTGCGCGTACGCGGCCGCCGACCTGGCCGGCGGCGCCCGGCTCAGCTATCCCGATTCCTTGAAGATCGTCCAGCTTCCCTGCACCGGCCGGGTCGACGTCCTGCACGTCCTGCAAAGCTTCGAGGACGGCGCCGACGGCGTCTTGGTCGCCGGCTGCCTGCCCGGCGACTGCCATTACCTCAAAGGAAACTTCTACGCCCGGCAGCGGGTCGAGTACGTGCAGGGCCTGCTCGAACAGATCGGCTTCGAGACCGACCGGGCCCGGATGGTCAACATCTCGGCCGCCATGGGCGCCAGGTTCGCCGAAGTGGCGACCGAGTTCGCCGAGCATATCCGTGAGCTTGGCCCCAACCCGCTGGCGCCCGGCCGGGGCCCGGCGCGCGCCGAGCCCGCAACCCTGGAGGTGAGCCCATGATCGTGGCGCAACAAAAGCCCCTGGAGACGATCAAGAAGATGCTTGCCGACCACAAGCGGGTCCTGGCGGTGGGCTGCGGCACCTGCGTCACCGTCTGCCTGTCGGGTGGCGCCAAGGAGGTCGGGGTTCTGGCCTCGGCACTGAGAATGTCGTGCGAACTCGACGGTCAGCCGCTCGAGATCGACGAGGCCATGACCCAGCGTCAATGCGAGACCGAGTACCTCGAGCCGTTGGCAAGCCGCATCGAAGACTATGACGCGGTGCTTTCACTCGGCTGCGGCGTCGGCGTGCAGACCATGGCCCAGCAGTTCCCCGAAACCCGCATCTTCCCGGCGCTCAACACCGCCTTCATGGGTGCGCCCACCGAGCAAGGCGTGTGGGAGGAGCGCTGCCAGGGCTGCGGTGACTGCGTGCTCCACCTGACCGGCGGCGTCTGCCCCATCAGCCGCTGCGCCAAACAGCTTTTCAACGGGCCGTGCGGCGGCTCTCAGGACGGGCGCTGCGAGATCGACGGCGAGACGCCGTGCGCCTGGCAGATGGTGTGGGAGCGCATGGGCAGCCTGGGACTGATCGACGATCTGATGGCGGTGCGGCCGGTCAAGGACTGGTCGACCAGCCGCGACGGCGGGCCCCGGCGCATCGTCCGCGACGACCTCAGGCTGCCCCCCGACGATGACTACGAAGGGGAGCCGCCGCCATGACCGCAAGACCCGATGATTCGATCGTGCAGGGGCCGGGCGAGTGGCTGAAGTCGGGCTCGGTCCTGGAACGCATGCTCGGGGCCGGACACTTCGCGGTTACCGCCGAGATCGGCCCGCCCAAGGGCTGGGACGGTAGCGTCATCCGGCAGAAGGCGGCGCTTCTCAAGGGCTACGCAGACGGCGCCAACATCACCGACAACCAGACCGCGATCGTGCGCATGAGCTCGATCGGGGCGGCCATCATCGCGGCCCAGGAGGGGATCGAGCCGATCATTCAGATGACCTGCCGCGACCGCAACCGGATCGCCATGCAGAGCGACATCCTGGGCGCGGCGGCGCACGGCATCCGGGCGGTGCTGTGCCTGTCGGGCGATCACCAGTCGTTCGGCAACCACAGCGGCGCCAAGAACGTCCACGACGTCGATTCCATGCAGCTCGTGGGCATGATCAAGGACATGCGCGACGAGAACCGCTTCCAGTGCGGCGAGGAGATTCCGGGCGGCGGACCCCCCATGTTCATCGGCGCGGCGGCGAATCCGTTTGGCGATCCCATGGAGTGGCGGCCCTACCGGCTGGCCAAAAAGGCGGCCGCGGGCGCCGATTTCATCCAGACCCAGCTGATTTACGACATGCCCCGCTTCCGCGAGTACATGAAGAAGGTCGTCGACCTCGGCGTCCACGAGAAGCTCGCCATCTTGGCCGGTGTGGGACCGCTGAAGAGCGCGGGAATGGCGCGGTATATGCGCGACAAGGTGCCCGGGATGGTGGTGCCCGATGAGTGCGTCAAGCGCATGGAGGACGCCGTCGCGGGCGTCGACAAGGAAGACAAGAAGGCGCGGCAGGAGGCCTGGCGGGCCGAAGGAATCAAGCTCTGCATCGAGCAGATCGGCGAGCTGCGCGAGATCGAAGGCGTGGCCGGCATCCACATCATGGCGATCGAGTGGGAGGAGGCGGTGAAACCGATCGTCGAGGGCGCCGGACTGCACCCGCGGCCGCAGGTGGCGGAGGGCTGAGCTGGTGGACGCCCGGGTTGAAGCCGTCGAGCCGAGCTCTGCAGCGCTGTCGCAGACGGTGATGGACGCGATCGGCGAGAACGTCTACCGCTGTTACCAGTGCGTCAAGTGCACCTCGGGCTGTCCGCTGGCGGAGCACTTCGACCTGGCGCCCAATCAGGTCATGCGGGCGATTCAGTTTGGCGACGCCGATGTCTTGCACAGCCGCGCCATCTGGCTTTGCGCCTCGTGCTACACCTGCGCCACGCGCTGCCCGCAGGATATCGACGTGACCGGCATCATGGACGCGCTGCGTCACGAATCGAGGCGCCGCAATATCAAGCCCGCGGTACCGGAGATCCCGGCGCTGAACCAGCTCTTCCTGAGCAACCTCAAGCTGCTCGGCCGCATCCACGAGCTCGGGCTGATGGTGCTCTACAACCTCAAAACGGGGCAGCCGTTGAAGGATTTGAGCCTGGGGCTCAAGATGCTCAAGCGCCGCCGCTTCCGCTTTGTGCCGAAGCTCGCGCGGCCGCCCAAGCGGGTCGCCCGGCTGGAAAACGGCGGCGATGCGATCGGCTACTTCCCGGGCTGCGCCCTGCACGGCTCGTCGGCCGAATACGACGCCACCGCGCGGGCGGTGGCCGGGCAACTCGACCTCAACCTGGTCGAGCCGCCGGGCTGGGTGTGCTGCGGATCGACGCCGGCCCACGCCACCGACTCGCGCCTCGCGACCGTGCAACCGATGAAGACGATCGCCACCGTCGAGAAGATGGGGATCACCTCGCTGACTTCGCCGTGCTCGTCGTGCTTTGCCAGGCTCAAGGCCTCGGAACAGGCGGTGAGGGACGACGAAACGACCGCCCGGACCGTGGAAGCGGATACCGGCCACGCCTATCAGGGCACGGTCACCGTCAGCCATCTCCTCGACACGCTTTTAGAGCGGGCGGGTCTTGCGAAAATCCGCGCCCGGG
>CAYUNL010000240.1:0-1302 GCA_964446055.1 uncultured Alphaproteobacteria bacterium
GCCCCCAGCGCATCGGATCGAGGAAGGCGCCGTAGAACGGTAGCCCGTAGGCGGCGGTGGTGACGAGGAAGCTGCCGGCGAAGCCGCGCGAGGGGTCGTTGCGGCGTTCGTCGCGAATCGCGCCCCCCACCTGGATGCCGCGATGCATGTTGACGGGCCGTTCGAATTGGGCGTAGGCGTAGGCGAAGACGTGGCGCATGTAGTTCTTGCCCACCAGCCCTGAGCCGTTGGCAAGGCCGTCGGGGAAGGTGCTCGATTCGGAGTTGAGCAACAGCCGCGGCGTCTCGATGGCGTTGCCGGCGATACACACCGCGCGCGCCTTCTGCATCTGCCGCGCGCCGGAGGCATCGGCGTAGAGGACGCCCGCGGCCCGGCCCCGGTCGTCGTGCTCGATGCGCAGCGCCATGCATTGCGGACGCACCTCGCAACGCCCGGTCGTCTCGGCCTTGGGGATCTCGACGTTCGACGTCGACCACCTGGCGCCCGAGCGGCAGCCCTGCATGCAAAAGCCGATCTGGTCACAGGCGTTGCGCCCGTCGCGCGGCAGCGAGTTGATCGCCATCCGGTTGGTGTCGACCTGGGTGTAGCCGATGCGGCGGGCGCCGACGGCCATCACCTTGTAGTTGTTGCCGGGCGGATGGAAGGGGATGCCGCCCGTGCCGGTCACCCCCATCTTGTCCTCGGCGCGGTCGTAATAGGGAGCCAGCTCGGCAAGCCCGAGCGGCCAGTCGGCCACGTTGGCGCCGGCGATCCCGCCATAGCTGGTGCGGGCGCTGAACTCGAAATCGTGGAAGCGCACGCAGGTGCCGGTCCAGTGGAGGGTCGAGCCGCCGACGGCCTTGCACACCCAGGTCGGCGCCGCGGCGAAGTTCTCGGCGATCGGCGAGGTGCCGGTGCACAGCCGCTTGTCGTTCCAGGTCAGCCTTTCGTGCATGGCGTACTCGTCGTTCTCGAAGTCGCTGTCCTGGAAGCGCGGCCCGGCCTCGAGCACCACCACGTCGATGCCCTTCTGGGCGAGCTCGTTGGCCAGCGTTCCGCCGCCCGCGCCCGAACCGACGATGACCACCACCGAATCGTCGTCGCGGTCGAAGGTGACCGCCGCCAAGTCGTCGAAATCTTCCGCCATGTGCCTCGACCGAACCGTCGAACTCCGTATCGCGCTCTTCGTACACGCCGAGTCCGCGTACAATCAAGCGGCCAAACGCTGGATTCCGATCGGAGGGGAGAACATGCGCTGGGAGAAAGTGCTGAACGTGGTGCACGCCCACGCCGAGGGCGAGGTCGGCCGCGTCATCACCGGCG
>CAYUNL010000240.1:1312-4310 GCA_964446055.1 uncultured Alphaproteobacteria bacterium
CAAGAAGACCCATCTCGAACGCAAGGCCGATTGGTTGCGCCGCATGGTCTTGTTCGAGCCCCGCGGTTGTGCGGCGATGTCGGTGAACCTCATCCTCGCGCCCACCACGCCCAAGGCCGACGCCGGGATGATCATCATGGAATCGACCGACTATCCGGCGATGTCGGCGACCAACGCAATGTGTGTGACTACCGTCCTCCTAGAGACCGGGATCGTGCCGATGAACGAGCCCGAGACGGTGGTGATTCTCGACACCCCGGCCGGCTTGGTGCGGGCGGTGGCGCGTTGTCGGGGCGGCAAGTGCGAGCGCGTGGCGCTCGAAAGCGTCCCCGCCTTCGTCGCCAAGCTCGACGCCGTGCTCGTGGTCGCCGGCGCCGGTACCATCATGGCCGATATCGCCTACGGCGGCGCCTTCTTCGCGCTGGTTGACGCGCACAAGCTCGGCTTCAAGATCGTGCCCGACGAGGCGCGCGATCTGGCCGAGCTCGGCCACCGCATCACCGCCGCTGCCGCCGCGCAGGTGCCGGTGCGACATCCCGCCAACCCCAAGATCAAGCGGATCAGCTTCACCCATTTCGGGGGCCCGCCGCGCGGCAAGAAGAAGCGGCGGCGCTCCACGGTGGTCGTCGAGCCGGGCCGCCTCGACCGCTCGCCCTGCGGCACCGGCGTCATGGCCAAGATGGCGGCGCTCCATGCCCGCGGCGAACTCAAGGTGGGCGAGACGCTGCACCTCGACTCGGTCACCGGCACCTACTTCCTCGCCGACATCGTCAGGACGACCAAGATCGGCCGCACCCCGGCGATCGTGCCGCGGGTCTCCGGCCGGGCCTGGATCTCCGCCGTCATGGAGCTCGGCCACGACCCGACCGACCCTTTCCCCGAGGGCTTCACCCTGACCGACACCTGGGGCGCCGGCCGCACCGACGTGGTGGCCGTCTAGGCGTCGGTAGCCTTGCCCGGCGCTGGATCGACGCGCCGGTTGCCGCCCTGGCCACGCCGCCAGGCGCTATCAACGAATGCAAACCGGGCGGCGCCGCGCCCGGTGGCAATGCCGTAAGGCCTTGGCCCACTCGGCGCCGATTCCAGCCAAAACCCTCCATAGCGAAGGAACCAAGGGGCTTGACATTGGCAAAAATATTAGATATATATGTGAATATAATCACATATGGGAGATGAGCATGCCATCGTATTATGGAAATCCTTTCTCGCGGGCGGGCCAGCGCGGGCGAGGGAGTGCGGCGCTCTCGGCGCCGCCAATCCCCACTTTGTTCGGATACAACGCCGCCGGGATCGGCCCGGGCGGGCGCAGCACCGCCTCCTCGGCCGGAGCGTACCTCGATCGTGCGCTGACTCTGGCCACGGCCAAGGCCGGCGCGACCGGCGTCTCGCCCGGCGGTCAGTATCGCAATGCCCTGAGCCAGGCGGCGCAAGCCGGGGCCGCGGCGAAGGCGGCCGCGGTGGCGGCGATGCCGCACATCGGCATGGGCGGTCTTGGGGCGCGGCCGGCAGGAGCGGGTGCGACTGCCGCCGCCGACGCGACGGCGGCCCTATTCGGCGGCTCTGGGCCACCGCCGAGCTACGGCGGTAACCCGTTCGTTCTGGGGCCGCTCGGCGGAGGCTATGGCGCGGGCGGGCGTTCCACCGATCCCCGCGCGAGGTACGATCGGGCCATCCAGCAGGGCGCCAACGCGCTATTCGGTATGCTGAGGACGCCCGGCGGCGACGCGCCCGATGGGCCCTACGCTCTGGCTTTGGCCAACTCGGCGCGCGCCGTGGCCGCGGCAAATGCGGACTTCGACGCGGAGGGGTCGCTGTTCGGCACCGGGTACGGAACGCTGACACCTGGCAACCAAGCCACCCGCGCGGCGGCGGCACGCCTCGCCGCTGAGTTGGGTGTCGGCCCCCTGGGCTCGGGATACGCCACCACCGCCTGGCCGCCGCGGGGACGTGGTGGTGCAGCTACGAGCGGGACCCCGCCGTGGCGCTTCGGCATGGCGCAGAACCCGTATCTGACAAGACACCTGAGCGCTGGCACGGATACCGGGCGCTACGATGCCGCCAACCCTGGGGGGCCGGGCTACACGGCGCCGATGGCGCCGCCGCACATGGTGCGGGAGGGTTACCACCGACCACGCCCCGAGCTCGCGTTCCCCACAGAGAGCGGCCGCATCGCTCCCGATGTAGGGGGTGGCGCTGGTACAACGCTTCGCGAGATGGCGGCACCCGGCTGCACGACGGAATCGATTTCGAGGCGGCGCCTGGGACTCCGGTGGTGAGCACCGTCGACGGTGTCGTAACGATGGTTGGCCGGCCATACGGGGAGCCGATAAACGCGGGAGAGCCCACCTACCGCTACGTCGAGGTCACCACCGCCGATGGCCACGTGACGCGGCTCCTATACGTCGATCCCTCGGTCAAGATAGGCGACCGGGTACGGGCGGGGGAGACGCGGATCGGCGTGGCACAGGACATCACGCTACGGTACCCTGAAACGCCAGGCCACGTTCACTTCGAGATGCGGAACTCGGGCAAGCCACTGCCGACGATGGACCAGATTATGGAGAGAGCGTACGAGCAATCCAAGATCGACTATCACAAGATGTCCCCGTGGGTCGACCCGACCAACCTCTGTTCGTGGCCCTGTCCATTCGAGGTCAGGCGACCGCCGCCGTAAGGAATTGAGTGCTATACCCAATGACGCGGATCGAGACACTGCGCACGACCTTCTGGATCTGGGCGGGCCTGATCATTGCGTTGCTTGCCACGCAAGTGGCGGGCGCGGCGGAGATACGGACCATCGCCTCGACCGGCGAGGCATCGAGCGAGTGCATCGGCGATCCACGAACCCCGCTGTGTGCGCTCGATACGTGGGAGGCGTGCTTCGTGTGGCGTCAGCCGTCACTGTGCAAGCTGGTCGGGCTGGACGGAAAGGAATTCCGCGGCGGAGAGGGCGAGGGCGAGGGCGAGGGAGAGGGCGAGGACGCGAGCTGGGTGTACA
>CAYUNL010000241.1:0-4301 GCA_964446055.1 uncultured Alphaproteobacteria bacterium
GCCATGACCGAGGGAGCGACCGAGGGCATATTCATCAAGGACCTGGACGGGCGCTATCGCATGTTCAACGCCGCCGGCGCGCGGCTCATGGGCAAGAACCGAGACGATATCATCGGCCGCGACGATACGGAGGTTTTCCCGCCCGAGCTCAGCCGCTCGATCATGGCCGATGACCGCGAAATCTTGGAATCGGGCGAGCCGCGCACCGTCGAGGAAGTCCAGACGATCGACGGCGCCGCCCGGACCTTTCGCACCAGCAAAGGTCCCTGCCGCGACGCCGAAGGCCGAATCGTGGGGATCATTGGCGTGACCCGGGACGTCACCGAGCAAAAGCGCGACGAGAACGAGCTTCGGATGGCACGGGACGAGCTCGAGAAACGGGTCGGCGAGCGGACCGCCGATCTTGCCCGCGTCAACGAATCACTGCGGCAAGAGATCGACGAACGCGGCCGGGCCGAGCAAGCGCTGGTCGTCGCCAAGGAAGATGCGGAGCTTGCGAACCGCGCCAAGTCGGAGTTCTTGGCCAACACCAGCCACGAGTTGCGCACGCCCTTGAACGCTGTCATCGGGTTCGCAGACATGTTGGGGGGCGCCTACGCCGGGGCGCTCAATGCGCGGCAGGCCGACTACGTATCCGACATTCGCGCCTCGGGCGGGGCGCTTTTGGAGCTGATCAACGACATCCTCGATCTTTCGAAGATCGAATCCGGCACGGTGGAGGTCTACGAGGAGGAGGTCGATGTGTCGCGCGCGGTGCAAGCGACCGTACGGCTGGTGAAAGAGCGGGCCCACTCGGCCCAGTTGCAGCTTCGAACCAACCTCGTCGACGACCTGCCGTCACTCCGTGCCGACGAGCGGATGATCAAGCGCATCTTGCTGAACCTTCTCACCAACGCGGTGAAGTTCACGCCGGCCGGCGGCGAGGTTGACATCGACGCCTTCGTCGGCGAAGACGGTGCTTTCTGCTTGGCGGTCACGGACACCGGGATCGGTATTGCCGAAGAGAATCAGGCCCTCGTGATGACTCCATTCGGCCAAGTAGACTCCGCGCTCAGTCGCCGTTACCGGGGAACCGGACTCGGGCTCCCACTGGTGAAGTCGATGAGCGAGCGACACGGCGGCAGCGTTCAGCTCCGTAGCGAAACCGGCGTGGGGACCACCGTCACCATCCGATTCCCGAAAGAACGCGTCGTCGGGGACGCGATGCCCGCCAGGGCGGGGACGGCCTCGGCCTAGCAAGTCCGCCGCCACAGCGATGCGCGCACACCAATGGCCGTTCCTCGACCATCCAGCACCGATCGGTTTCGCCCATCGCGGCGACGGACTTTTGCCCGAGAACACGATGGCAGCGTTCGAGAGCGCGGTCCGGCTTGGCTACCGCTACATCGAAACCGACGTCCAGGCGACACGCGACGGTGTGGCGGTAGCGTTTCACGACGATACCCTTGACCGGCTCGGCGGGCGGGGCGGTCGGGTGACCGAACTTCCATGGTCCGAGGCGAGGCGGATCAAGATCGACGACCGGGAGCCGATGGCGCGGCTCGACGAGATCCTCGGCACCTGGCCCTATATCCGCGTCAACGTCGATCCCAAGAGCGACGCCGCAGTCGACCCGTTGGTCGAGGCGCTGCGCCGGACCGATGCCGTCGAGCGGGTCTGTCTGGCCTCGTTCTCGGACCGCCGAATCGAGCGGGTCCGCGAGCAGATTGGGGCCAGCCTTTGTTGGTCTCCCGGCCCCTACGCCGTCGCCCGGCTGCGGGCCGCGAGCCTGGGAGTGCCGTGCCGAGTGCCGCGGGCACCATGCGTACAGGTGCCGGTCCGTTATCGGGGAATGCCGATCATCGACCGAGCCTTCGTCGAAGCGGCGCACCGGCGTGGCGCCGCGGTGCACGCATGGACGGTAAACGAGGCCACGGACATGAATCGACTGTTGGATTTGGGGGTCGATGGAATCATGGCCGACCGAATCGAGGTCTTGAGATCTGTGCTCATTGCGCGCGGCGCCTGGGGGACCGGCGGTGGCTGATCGGGCCGCACCGTCCTCGGGCGGCGTTTCGCGCCGCGGGCTGGTCGGCTGGGCGCTTTACGATTGGGCCAACTCGCCGTTCTCGACACTCATCATCACCTTCGTTTTCGCGACCTACTTCAGCCGCGCGATCGTCGGCGGCGATGGCGCCGAAGGCCAGACGCTGTGGGCCTACACGATTGGCATCAGCGGTATCTTGATCGCTTTCGCCAGCCCCATTCTCGGCGCCATTGCCGATGCCGGAGGGCGCCGCAAGCCGTGGCTGTTCGTCTTCACGGCGCTGTGCGCGATCGCCTCGGCGATGTTGTGGTACGCCGAGCCCGAGCGCGGGTTCCTGCTGTGGGCGATGGTCTGGGTGATCGTCGCCAATCTCGCCTTCGAGTTCGGCATCGTGTTCAACAACGCGATGCTGCCCGACCTGGTGCCGGGTACCCGCATTGGACGATGGTCGGGCTGGGCCTGGAGCATCGGTTATTTCGGCGGCCTGGTGGCCCTGGCGATCGCGCTCGTCGCCTTCGTTCAGACCGACAGCCCGATGTTCGGCCTCGACAAGGAAAACGCCGAACACGTGCGCGTCGTCGGCCCGCTGGTGGCCGTATGGTTCGCCATCTTCGCGTGGCCCCTGTTCGCGTATACCCCCGACCGGCCGAGTTCGCGCATCGGCGCGCGCGCCGCCATCGGGCAAGGGCTTTCGAGCTTGGCGACGACGCTGCGCAACGTTAGCGCTTACGGCAACGCCGCACGCTTCCTGTTGGCCCGCATGATATACAACGACGGCCTGACGATCGTGTTCGCGATCGGAGCCATCTTCGCCGCCGACAATTTCGGCATGGACGAAGAGGGGATCATCGTCTTCGGCATTATTCTGAACGTCACGGCCGGGTTGGGTGCACTGGGCTTCGCCTGGATCGACGACTGGATCGGTCCCAAGCGTACGGTGGTAATCGCGCTAACCGCGCTCATTGTCACCGGGATCGTCGCCTTGGTGATTACCGAGGTGACATGGTTCTGGGTCGTGGCCGCCGCCTTCGGTACCTTCATGGGGCCAGCGCAGGCGGCCAGCCGATCGCTGATGGCAAGGCTCGCGCCGCCCGAGATTCGCACCGAGCTGTTCGGGCTCTACGCCTTCAGCGGCAAGGCGACGGCCTTCGTCGGCGTGCTGGTGGCGGGCGCGGTGCTTGACGTCACCGACAATCAGCGGGCGGGACTTGCGACCGCGGTCGTGTTCTTGGCGGTCGGGCTTGGCCTGCTGCTGAGCGTGCGCGAGCCGCAACCGAGTGCCGAGGGCGCAAGTCCGGCGAACGTGACGCCGTGAGCCAAGATGGCGCAATCGACCTGACGGCGTTCGCCGCGCTTAGTTTCGACTGCTACGGGACGCTGATCGATTGGGAGCGCGGCATCGAGACGACGCTGTGGCCGTGGCTCGAACGGCACCGGCGGGCACCGGATCGAGACGAACTGCTGATGTTGTTCGCGGCGTCCGAATCGCGGCGCCAACGGGAGACGCCCAGGGCGCCGTACCCCGAGATTCTGGCCGGCTGTTTCGACGACATCGCCGCGGGGCTCGCCCTGCCCAGCGATGGCGCCGAACGCCGCGGTTTCGCCGAATCAGTCGCCGGTTGGCCACCATTCGCCGATAGCCCCGCCGCTCTCGCCTACCTCCAGCGCCACTTCAAACTGGTCATCGTCTCGAACGTGGATCGAGATTCTTTCCGCCATAGTCACGACAGGTTGGGGGTCCGATTCGATCTCATCGTCACCGCCGAGGACGTCGGCGCATACAAACCGGATGCGGCACATTTCCGGCACGCCCTGGCCGAACTTTCAGACCTCGGCGTCGCGGCGAGCGCCGTGCTGCATGTCGCCCAGAGCCTCTACCACGACCACGTCCCGGCGCAATGGCTCGGCCTCAAGACGGTGTGGGTCGACCGCCGGGCCGGAGCGCCCGGCTGGGGCGCGACGCCGGCGCCAGACCGCGCGGTTGTCGCCGAGCTGACAGTGACGGATTTAGCAGGTCTCGCGGCGCTGCATCGGCAACAACTCAAGGCGATGGGGCGCTGACATGAGCGCGCGAGCGAAGCTGGCCAAACCCGCCCAGGTCGCGGTCCGCGTGGCGGCGCCGGCGAAGCTCAACCTTTACCTGCACATCGTGGGGCGGCGGGCGGACGGCTATCACCTGCTCGACACCCTGGTGGCGTTCGCGGGAATCGGCGACGAGATCTCGGTGGCGCCGGATGCGACCATCGGGTTGACGCTCGCCGGTCCGTTCGCCGCG